>NZ_JBHTTU010000002.1:0-162554 GCF_042794375.1 Kitasatospora sp. NPDC056531
CAAAAAAAGGGGGGTGGGGTGGAGGGTGGGGAAAGAAGAGATTAAACCCAACCATGGGGAAAAGCCTTTGCGGGGGCTGGCTTTTCCCGTAGGGCGGGCACCCAAGACAAGCCCCCCCCCCGCGAGGGTCACTTGACCGCGAGCCAGACGACGGCGCCCAGGACGACCAGGGCGACGACGGCGACCAGCGCGATCACGCCGGTGCGACTCTTGTTGTTGGTGCTGCCGTAGGTGGAGACGGAGCCCGGTGCCTGGCGCGCCGGACTCTCGTCGACGAACGCCCGGAACATCTGGGTGCTACCGGCGGGGTCGTAGTCGTTGTCAGCCATGGCACGGACTCTAACGAATCAGCCCACCTCAGGCACACCCCGGACCCTCCTCCGGCGGCCGCGGCACTCCCCCGTGCGACAAGCGGGTGAACAGCGCGCAACTCCCGGAATTCACTGCCGGGCAGTCGGGTTGACTGCGGACATGACCGGAAACCACAGCCGGGTCCGCCTCGGCAACTCCGACCTGTCCGTCTACCCGCTCGCCCTCGGCGGCAACGTCTTCGGCTGGACGGCCGACGAACAGCAGTCCTTCGCCGTACTGGACGCCTACGCGGCCGCCGGCGGCAACTTCATCGACACCGCCGACGCATACTCCGCCTGGGCCCCGGGCAACACCGGCGGCGAGTCCGAGACCGTCATCGGCGACTGGCTGCGCAGCCGCGGCAACCGCGACGACGTCGTGATCGCCACCAAGGTCGGCATGCACCCCGAGGCGAAGGGGCTGGGCGCGGCCAACATCAAGGCCTCCGCCGAGGCCTCGCTGCGCCGCCTGGGCGTGGAGCGGATCGACCTGTACTACACCCACCGGGACGACGGGACCCCGGTCGAGGAGTTCGTCACCGCGCTGGACGGGCTGGTCCGCGAGGGCAAGGTCCGGGCGGTCGCCGCCTCCAACATCTCCGCCGAGCGGCTGGCCGAGTCGCTGGCCTTCGCCGAGCGCGAGGGCCTGGCCAAGTACGTCGCGGTCCAGCCGCACTACAACCTGGTTTCCCGTGGAACATTCGAGGGCCCGCTGGCCGACGTGGTCGCCGAGCACGGCCTCGCCACCGTCCCGTACTACGCGCTCGCCTCGGGCTTCCTGACCGGCAAGTACCGCCCCGGCGGCCCGGACGTGGACAGCGCCCGCGCCGAGGGCGCCGTCCGTTACCTGGCCGAGCCGCGCGGCCCCAAAGTGCTGGAGGCGCTGGACTCGGTCGCCGCCGAGCACGACGCGACCCCCGCCTCCGTCGCCCTGGCCTGGCTCGCCGCCCGCCCGACGGTCGCCGCCCCGATCGCCAGCGCCCGCACCGTCGACCAGCTGCCCCCGCTGCTGGCCGCCACCGGGCTGAAGCTCACCCCGGAGCAGACCGCCCTGCTGGACTCCGCCTCCCGGTGAACACGACCGGGCCTACGGCCGCCCGAAGTGGGTCGGGTAGTAGCCCGAGCTGAGCGTCGATATCCGGACGGTCTTGCCCGGCCGGGGCGCCTCCACGAACGTGCCGGCGCCCAGGTAGATCCCCACGTGGTGGATCCCCGAGGCCCGGCCGCTGTCCGACCAGAACACCAGGTCACCGCGGCGCAGCTGCCCCGCGCTGATCGGCGTGGTCGCCGCGTACTGGTCGTCGGCCACCCGCGGCAGGCTTATCCCGCTGCGCCGGTAGGCCTGTTGGACCAGTCCGGAGCAGTCGTAGCCGGACGGGCCGTTGCCGCCCCAGACGTAGGGCTTGCCCAGCTGGGCGAGCGCGTAGTCGATGGCCGCCTCCGCGCTCCCGGAGGACGCCGTGCCGTCCGAGGAAGGCCGGCTGGGAGCCGGGACCGAACCGCCGCCGGTCTGCCCGGTGCGGCTGACGTAGACGTCGTAGTGGCTGGTCCAACGCCACTCACCGCTGCCGTTCTTGAACCAGTACTTCGAACCGTCCCAGCCCTGGCGCAGCCCCCAGGAGGAGGCCGAGCCGTTCGAGACCGCCTTGGCCGCGGAGCCGCCGGAACCGCCGCCGGACTGTTGCCCGGTGCGGCTGGCGTAGACGTCGTAGTGGCTGGTCCAGCGCCACTCACCGCTGCCGTTCTTGAACCAGTACTTCGAACCGTCCCAGCCCTGCTTGCCGGCCGCGGCATACGCGGACCCGGCCCCGGCCGTCAGGCCGACCACGCCGGCGCCCGCCAGCACGGTGGTGGCCAGACAGGTACTTCGCACGGCGCGGTGTATTCGGCTGCCGCCGGGCGCCGCCGCGGCGCGGGCGGTGCGCGGCCGGCCCGCGCAGTTCGGGCAGCCGCAACCCGTCATCGCGGGGATGCTGCCGAGGCGCTCCTCGAAGCCGATCAGACCGGGATCCACGTCGAGGTCGAAGTCGGGTTCGGCGTACGCGCCGGTGGCTATCCTCATGCGGGTCGTCCTTCCTTCCGCCCGGCCCGGGCGGCCGGGGGCGGTACCGAGGCGGCCACTCCGGCCGGGGCGACGAAGGCGACCAGCAGCTGCTCCATCAGCGCGCTGCGGGCGGCCTCGTCCAGTTCGTGCGCGGTCGCGCGCTCCAACCGGCGGACGGCCAGCGCCGCCGCTTCGACCGCGTCGTCGACCAGCACGGTCCGCAGGCCCGCGTCCAGGTCGGCCAGTCGACGCCGGCGCATCGACTCGGCGACCTCGGGCGCGTAGTCCAGCGCCAGCGGCTGCACCGAGTAGACCTCCAGGCCGGCCGGGGCGGCCTCGGCGGCCAGCGCACGGGTCATCTCGTTGGCGAACCACTGCCCGTCGCGCAGCGCGGGCCCGGGCGCCGCGTTGCTGTCGCACGGCAGGGTGGACGCGGTGCGGGTGAGCACCGCCTGGACCTGCTCGCGCAGGTAGCGCTCGTGCTCCTCGATCGCCATCAGTGCCCGCGCGGTGTCCTTGACCCGCCAGACGATCAGCAGCCGGACGACGATCGGGGTGCCGGTGCGGTCGACCGCCTTGACCGGCTCGCTGCGCCAGTGCCGCAGCCGCACGTCCACCCGGCGGCGGCGCAGCAGCGGGTTGACCCACACCAGCCCGGTCCTGCGCACCGTGCCCCGGTAGCGGCCCCAGCGGGTCAGTACCCGGGTCTCGCCGCCCGCGTTCGCCAGCAGGCCGGCGAGCACGAACACCACCAGCAGGCCGACCGCGCTGACCGCGGCGATCGCCTGGGCGTCCACCTCGGCCCGGCCGCTCTCCTTGGCGGCGGAGCCGCGCAGTTCGGGCAGCGCGTCCCAGTGCGGGATGACCCCGGTGCGCAGCAGCACGTACGCCACACCGGCCAGGCCCAGCAGGACCACCAGCAGGGCGACCCAGCCGGGCAGGGTGGTGGCGTCGTGCTCGCGCAGCGCCTGGTCGGCCCGCGGGGGGCGGCGCGAGGTGGCGGCGGCGGGCGCGGCGGCGACGACCTCGGGGATTTCGACGGTCTCCGGGGCGGCCGTCTCCATCGGATCCCGCTGGTCGGCCGGGCTGGCGGGGGACGGGCCGGGGACGACGGCCAGCGGAGTGGTCGCCGGTCCGCCGTCGGCCGGGAGGAGGACCGGCTTGGCGGCCTTGTCCGCCTTGACGGTCGAGACCCTGATCAGCGGGCCGGCGCCGGAGGCGGAACGTTCCGGCAAGGCCGGAGGCAGCGCCTCGGGCAGGCTGTCGGGTCTCTGCGAAGAATCGCGGATGACGTCCATGCACGGATCCTCTGGGTCGGTGTGTCGCGCAACGGGCGGCCCGGATCTGACGGGCAGTGCCGGGATCAGGCTAAGTTCATACGTCATCAAATGCGACATTTGACCTGAGGTGTGTCGACATTTACTGACGAATCGTCCGAAATGGCCTGACGTGCAGACACATGGATGAGCGAAGCGTGGGCCACCCCGGCCGGAGGCCGGGGGAGAACCGGGCGCACGAGTGGGTGGTCGGGACGGTACGGCGCAGGTCAGCGCCGTCGGGCACCTGGCCCACGGGCGAACACCCGACGGGTGATCAGCCCCAGGCCGGCGAGTGCCAGCAGCACCCCGGCGAGCGCGCCGTGCCGGCCGGCCTCCCGGGACTGACCGGCGGGCCCCTGCGCCGCCTCGACCGGCGGCACGGGCAGCGGCCGGACACTGGACCTGCCCGCCTCGGGTGCGCCCCGGTGAGCGGCCGACCAGGGCTCGGCGGCCGCGCCGGCCGCCGGGAAAGTCGTGTGGGGCGCAGGGGTCCTGGGAGCCGTGGGGATCGGGGCAGCGGGGGTGACGGGCCTGGACGGGGCGGGCGGCACCGGCACCGGCACCGGCACCATCGCACTCGGACTCAGCACAACGGGCTTCGCTGAAGCGGGAGTTGCGGCCCCGGTCACCGCCGGGGCGGAAACGCTCGAACTCGTAGCCGTCGGGCTCGTCGCCGTAGGCGTCGCCGGACTCGGCGCCGCAGCGGCGACCCGGACCCGCACCGGGTCCGCCGACGTCCCGTTCCCCGCCAGGTCGGTCGCCGTGGCGGTCAGCCACTGCTCCCCGTCCGTCAGATCCCGGTTGGCGGTGCAGGTCCAACTCCCGTCCAGCGCCACCGCCGCCCCGCACAGCACCGTGCGGTCACCCGAACCCGCCGCCCCCACCCGCGCCGTGACCAGCACGTTGGATCCCGGCTCGGCCTGCCCGCTGAGCTTCGGCCGGCCGACCTTCAACACCTCCCCCGCAGCCGGCGAGGTGAGCACCGGCTTCGCCGGCGGCACGGTGTCGACGACCAGCATGACCGTCTGCCCCGCCGTCCGGTTCCCCGCCGCGTCGACGGCGGCCGGGGCGAGTCGGCGGCTCCCGTCCGCCAGGTTCTCGACCGGCAGGCAGGACCATCCGCCGTCCGACCGGACCGCGCTGCTGCACAGTTCGGTGGAGGTGGACCGGTCGGTGACCGAGACGGTGCTGCCGGCCTCGCCGGTGCCGGTGAGCTGGAGCCCCGGGTCGTTGGTGTAGGCGGGGAGGGTGAGCACCGGGGTGAGGGTGAGGTTGTGCGGGCCGGCCGGGAGCGCGCCGCCGGGGCGGCAGGACCAGTTGCCGCCGCGCTCGACCCGGGCCTCGCAGAGCGGGTCGTCGCCGTCCCGGATCTCCACCGAGGCGCCGTCCACCGCGCCCTCGCCGCAGATCTGCGGGCGGGCTTCGGCCAGCACGGCGCCGTCGACCGGCTCGGCGATCTCGGGTCGCGCGGCACCGACGGTCAGCTTGATCCGCTGGTCGGAGACCTGCCCGGAGTCGGCGAAGCCGCCGGAGGGGACGAGTTGGCTGGTGTCACGGCCGATCCGCAGCCGGGCCCAGGTCTCGCCGGGGGCGGCGCCGGACGGCACGGTCCACTCCAGGGTCGCCGTGTCGGCGCCGGCCCGGACCTCGGTCTGCACCCGCTCGGCGGGGTCGAACCGGCCGCTGTGGTCGAAGTCGATCCGGCCGGCCAGGGTCGCGGGCTGGTCGCTCACCGCGACCGGGACGGTGACCCGGTAGTAGTGGCCGATCGCGGCCTCTGCGGGGAAGCCGATCGACGGGTCGGCGCCCCGGTACTCGCCGCGGCCGGGCTGCCGCTCGGGCGGCGGCGGGGCGGCGTACGGGCTGGCGAAGGGGTTGGCGTGCCGGGCGGCCCCGTGGTCGAGCTGTACCAGCGGCCCGTCGTCCGTGGCGGCGGCGGCCCGGCCGCGGTCGCGCCGGGACGGGGTGACGGCGTCGGCGCCCAGGAAGAGGTCGGAGACCACGTGCGAGGCGTTGCCGTAGGCCTGGGGCGCGGTGCCGAGGTCCTCGTCCACGGTGACGGTGTAGGCCTGGCGCAGGGCGGGCGGGGCGGTGGTGCTCCCGGCCCGGGCGGTGGAGCGCTGCTCGACCCGGAACACCGCGGTACGGAAGGTCCCGGCGAGCTCCAGGGTGCCCCCGGCGGCTGATCCGGCCGCGCCGTCGGTGGAGCCGTCAGCGCCGCGGGGGGCGAGGGAGTTGCCGTCGACCGTCCAGCCCGGCCAGTCGGTGCGGTCGACCAGGGCGGGGGCGGCGGGCGAGCCGCCGGTGAGGGTCAGCCGGGCCGCGGTACTGGTGGTGCCGGATTTCCCGGTGGCGACCGCGGCCAGTCCGCTGAGGTGCAGCCGGGGATTGCGGACCGGTCGGGAGAAACCCAGTCGGAGGGTTCCGACGGTGCGCCAGGAACCGTCCGTCCGCGGATGGTCCGGGACGGGGCTGAAGGTCTGCGCCGGATCCCCCGGACGCATTCCGCCCGTGTACACCGTCGCGGAATTCCCCCCTCCGGAACGGTCCGCCAATTGACCCGGCTCGGCGGTGACGGCGGCACCGGGCGCGGCCGAGAAATCGAACTGGACGGAGAGCCCGGACGGCAGGACCGCCCGGCGCTCGCCCGACCAGGTGCCAGGGGACTGCTGGGCCAACGAGAGCGGTGCGTTCAAACCGGTCAGCAGCCCGGCCGCGAGAACGGCCAGGGCGGCAGCTGTGCGGGGAAACCGTCGGCCCATCCGGCTCTCCTTCACGGTCGGCTGCCGGGTGGCGGGCAGTCCGGGCACCAGATCCGGCAAAGACGGAATCACGACCCCGGATCGGCCATACCGCGACACCTGCGCTTTTGACCGTGTCCCACCCGTTTGGCAGCCGTCCGGGCGGCAGGCCGGGATGTGCCCGAAAGGGCTGCATTTCATCCATGGGACGGCAATGGATCCCACCCGAACGGCCGGATCCGACCGGACGACCGGAATGGGAGATTTCGGCCGATCCGGCGTCCGGTACCTGACCATTCGTCGAGGAGCTCTGTTCGAATTACCCGCCCGCTCAGTAGAGTCGGGCCCCGTGACTATGGACCCCGTACTCGTCAAGCGCAGTTTCGCGGTCGTGGAACCGCACGGCCCAGCCGTCGCCGAATACTTCTACCGGCATCTGTTCGAGCACGATCCCGGTGTCCGCGGCCTCTTCGCCGAGCACCTGGACGAGCAGCGGGACCGGCTGTTCGCCGCACTCGGCGCGCTCGTCACCCATCTGGAGGACGCCGACACCGTGCTCGGACTGCTCCGCGACCTCGGCGCGCGGCACGCCCGGTACGGCGCGCTGGTCGAGCACTTCCCGGCCGTCGGCGCGAGTCTGCTCGCCACCCTGGCGCACTACGCCGGGGACGCCTGGACCGAGGAGACCGAGGCCGCCTGGACCGCCGTCTACGCGGTGGTCAGCGACACCATGGGCGCGGCGCTCACCGAAGCCCGGCCGGCCTAGCCGGGAGCGGCGCGGTGCCCTACGACCCCGCGGTCATCCGCGCCAGCTTCGCCGTCGTCGAGCGCCGCGCCGACCACCTGACCACCTTCTTCTACACCCACCTGTTCAGCCACAACCCCGGGCTGCGCCCGCTCTTCCCCGAGCGGCTGCACGAGCAGCGGGACCGGCTGTTCGCCGCGCTCACCCGGATCGTGCTGCGGCTGGACGAGCCCGGGCGGCTCACCGAGTACCTGCGGGCGCTCGGACGCGACCACCGCAAGTTCCAGGCCGCGCCCGAGCACTACCCGGCCGTCGGAGCCAGCCTGATCGCCGCGCTGCGGCAGTGCTCCGGCCACTCCTGGACGCCGGAGACCGAGAAGGCCTGGACCGAGGCCTACACCGTGATCGCCCAGGTGATGACCGAGGCCGCCGCCGACCTCCCGGAGCACCACCCGGCCTGGTGGGAGGCCGAGGTCGCCTCCCGCCGCCGGGCCGCGGCCGACCTGGTCGTGCTCACCCTGGCCCCGATGCGTCCGTACCCCTTCACCGCCGGCCAGTACGTCACGCTCAGCAGTCCCCGGATGCCCCGGGTCTGGCGGCCGTACTCGCTGGCCAACGCGCCTCGCCCGGACGGCAGCCTGGAGCTGCACGTACGGCGGGTGCCCGGCGGGCTGCTGAGTCCCGTCCTGGTGGAGGACGTGATGCCCGGCGAGCTGCTGCGGCTCGGGCCGCCGCTCGGCGACGCGGTGCTCGCGCCCGCCTCGGACCGGCCGCTGCTGCTGGTGGCCGGGGGCAGCGGCTGGGGACAGACCAAGGCGCTGGTGGAGCAGCTCGCCGCGGAACAGCCGGAGCGCACGGCCACCGTCCTGCTGGCGGCCCGCTCGGCGGCCGGGCAGTACGACCTCGACACGGTACGGCGGCTGCTCGCCCGCAATCCGCGGCTGCAGGTGCTGACCGCCGCCCCCGACCACTGCGCCGGCCCGGAGGGGGCCACCGCGCTGCTGCGGGAGACGCTGCTCGGGCACGGCGACTTCACCGACTGGGAGGTCCACCTCAGCGGCCCGCCGGAGCTGGTCGCCGAACTCACCGACCTCCTGCTCGCGCTGGGCGCCGACCCCTGGCTGGTCAAGCACGACCCGGCGCCGGTGACCTTCAACCGGAACCGTCCGCTGACCAGCTCGGAGTGGTTCCTGGACCACCGGGACGTGCCGTGGATCAACCGGACCGAGCTGGAGTGACCGGCGCCGTGGAACGAAGAAGCCCCCGGCCGGTGGCCGGGGGCTTCTCGCTGGTGCGCTCAGCAGGATTCGAACCTGCAACCTCTTGATCCGTAGTCAAGTGCTCTATCCGTTGAGCTATGAGCGCAAGGAACGGGCGAACCCGATCTTGCGGAGTTTGGTGCGCTCAGCAGGATTCGAACCTGCAACCTCTTGATCCGTAGTCAAGTGCTCTATCCGTTGAGCTATGAGCGCTCGCCCTGGTGAACGTTGTCCTCGGGGCGTTGCGTGGACAACATTACATGACCTGCGACGTAGGACGAAATCGATTGATCCGGGCCCTCCGGGCCGGCCGACGAGCACGCCCCGGACATGCGAAGAGCCCCGCCGACAAGATCGTCGACGGGGCTCCCGGCTGCGGAGGCTGAGGGATTTGAACCCTCGATCAGGAATAACCCCGAAACCGCATTAGCAGTGCGGCGCCATAGACCGGACTAGGCGAAGCCTCCCCACATGGACCATGCCCGCGCGAGCGGACCCGTTCCGTGTGTCAGTGATGATGCCACAACCCTGGGGTTCGGCACCAACCACCGCCAACGTTACTAGGCGGGTCGTCCCCGCCGCAAAGAAGAATGAGATACTGCCGACTCCGGAGGAGCTGCCCTGAGCCGAGGAGACCTGTCGACGTGAGCAGCAGGCCGATCCGAGGCGCTGCTCGCCTCGCCGCCATACTCGACGCCCTGCCCGACGCGTTGTTGCTGGTGAACAGCAACGGCACCGTCGTGGACGCCAACAGCGCGGCCGTCCAGGCGCTACAGGCGCCGGGCACCTCGCTGGTCGGCATGGGCGTGCTGGGGCTGTTGCCCGAGTTCGACCCCAGCCGGATCCCGGGCTCGATGCGCCCGGCCACCCGGGACGGCGACGCCCTGGACCGCCCGGTCCGGATGACCGCCCACCGCACCGACGGCACCACCTTCCCCGTCGAGGTCTCCGGCAACGACTTCGCCGACGACGACGGCTACGCGCGCTCCCCGCTCGCGCCGTACGACCCGTACGGCGAGGGCTCTCGCCCGCCGTCCTCCTCCGACCTGCTCCTGCTGCTGGTCCGCGACCTCTCGGGCCGGCTCGGCGTCGAGGCCGAGCTGCGCCGCCAGCACAAGCAGACCGAGATGATCCTGCGGGCCGCCGCCGAGGGCGTGCTCGGCGTGGACCTCGAAGGCCGCTGCGTGCTGGTCAACCCGGCCGCCGCGCACATCCTGGAGTACCGGGCGAGCGAGCTGGGCGGGCGCGAGCTGCACCCGCTGATCCAGCACTCCCGGGCCGACGGCACCCCGCTGGCGCTGGAGGAGTCCGCGTTGCTGGACACCCTGACCTCCGGGCGCAAGCACCGGGTGCGCGGCACCGTGCTGTGGCGCAAGGACGGCCGTCCGGTCACCGTCGACCTCACCACCGCCCCGGTCCGGGACGGTGACCAGCTGGTCGGCGCGGTGATGACCTTCACCGACCGCAGCCGCGAGCTCGCCCTGATCGCCCGCAACGAGCACCTCACCGCCGTCCTGGAGAGCGAGCTCGGCGGCGCGCTGACCACGCTGAACCAGCGGCTGGACGCCCTCGCCGCCGACCCTGCCGGACAGCTCTGGCCGGAGGCCAACTGGACCCTGCGCCGGCTCGCCGACGAGTGCCGCCGGTTCGGCAAGCTGATCGACGGCGTGCTCGAGCACCAGCGCTCCGAGGCCGGCGAGAGCGGCCAGGCGGAGGGCAGGGACGCCAAGGCCGACAAGGACTCGAAAGACGGCAAGGGCGGACGGAAGGCCGCGAAGCAGGTGCCGGTCGGCCTGGACAAGGTGGTCCGCCGGGCCGTCGAGGAGGCCGGCGGGCTGGTCGGCCCCGGCCGGGTGCGCTTCTCGGTGCACGCCGCTGCGGTCGAGGTGATCGCCGACGAGCGACGGCTCGCCCAGGCGCTGGCGCACCTGGTCGCCGACGTCAGCGGCGTCGGCCTGTCGCTGGACGCCCCCACCTCCCCCTCCCCCGGCCTGGCCGTCCCCGGCCTCTCCGGTCCCGGGCTGGGCGGCCCGACCGCGCCGGTCGCGGCCACCGAACCGCCGACCGTGGTGCTGGCCGCCGCCCAGCGCGGCGAGGTCGCCCGGGTCGAGATCCGCGGCCCCGGCATCGGCGGCAGCCCCGTCCACCTGCCGATAGCTCGCGCGGTGGTCGAGCGCCACGGTGGCGTCCTCCAGCCGCACGAGCTGCCCGGCAAGACCGGGACCACCTACGTCGTCGAGCTGCCGCTGGACCCGGCCGCCGCGAAGGCCGCCGCCGAGCGCGCCGCCGCCGAGGGCCGCTCGGACCGGCCCAAGGAGACCGACAGCGCCGTCCTGCCCGAACTGCCGGGCATCCCGCAGCTGCCCAGCAGCGGCGAGGCGGCCGAGCCCGCCCCGGCCACCGCTCCCCAGCAGCCGGGCGGCAAGGCCCCGGAGCCGGAGCAGGCGCCCGCCGAGGAGCCCCCGGCCGAGCGGCGCGGTCGCCGCGGCAAGCCCGCCCCCGAGGAGCAGGCCCCCGCGGCCACCACCGCCCCGGCCGTCCCGGACGACCAGTGGCCGAATGCCCCCGCCCGGGTCGAGCGGGCCATCCCCGAGCAGTGGAACGGCACCGGCAACGACCCCGCGTACGGCCGCCAGGGCCTGGCCGGCCCAAACGCGCGGCAGAGCGACCCGTGGGGCACGGACGACGGCCGCTCCGGCCCCGCCTACGCCGTGCCGGTCGAGGGCGGACGCCCGCAGCAGAGCCGGCCCGGCGGCCGCGGGCCGCTCGCGCTCGGCCCCGCGCCCTCGGACGCCCCCGCGCAGCCGACCGCCGCCCCCGCCGAGGACGGTGGCGAGGCCAAGCCGCGCCGGCGCCGCGCCCTGCCCGCCGCCGAGGACTCCTCGGGCGGCTTCGCGCTGCCCGGGATCACCGACGCCCCGGTGTACCCGGGCCTGGAGCACGCCCTGCCCGCCGGTCCCACGCCCGCCCCGGCCGAGCCGGCCGCCGCGCCGACCGGCCGCCGCCGTCGGCTCTCCGTGCCGCCCGGTCCCGCGCCGGAGACCGCTGCCGGCCAGGACTCCCAGGGCACTCAGGACACCCAGGGCAGCCAGGACACCCAGGGTCCCGGCACCGCGCTGGAGCCCGCCCGGCCCGCACTGCCCGCCGCCGAGGACCAGAGCGCCCCGCGCCCGGTCGGCAGCGGCCTGGCCGAGCTCGCCCCGCCGCGCCCGCTCGTCACCCCGCCGGTACCCGCCGTCCCGCCGCAGCCGCCCGTACCGGCCGAGGCCCGGACCGCGCCGCGCCCGATGGCCGAGCTCCCGCCCGCCGACGGGGCGTCCTCGGCCGAGCAGCCGCAGGCCACGGCCGGCGAGCTGGCCAACGCCCGCCGACTGCTGGTCTGGCCCGAGCCCGACCCGGCCACCAACCAGGCCCTCCGGGCCCGCGGCTACCAGCCGGTGATCGTCCGCTCCCGCGAGGAGGTGGACGCCCAGGTCGCCGGCCTCCCGGCGGCGCTCTTCGTCGACCCGCTGACCGGCCCGATCACCCGCACCGCGCTGCAGTCGCTGCGCACGGCGGCGCTCAACAACCGGGTCCCGGTGCTGGTCACCGCCGGCCTCGGTCAGGCCACCCGGGACGCCGCGTACGGCGCCGACCCGGCCGTGCTGCTGCGCGCCCTCGCGCCGCGCGACGGCGAGCACCACGCCCCGCGCGTGCTGCTGGTCGAGGGTGACCCGGACATCGCCGCCGCCATGATCAGCAGCCTGGAGCGGCGCGGCATGCACGTCGAACACGCGACGGACGAGAACGACGCCGTCGCCCGGGCCGCCAGCGTGCAGCCCAACCTGGTGGTGATGGACCTGTTCCAGATCCGCCGCCGACGGGTCGGCCTGCTGGACTGGCTGCGCGCCAACGACCGGCTGCACCGCACCCCGCTGGTGGTCTACACCTCGGTGGACCTCGACCCGCGCGAACTGCCCCGGCTGCGCACCGGCGAGACGGTGCTGTTCCTCGCCGAGCGCTCGACCAGCGAGGACGTCCAGTCCCGGATCGTCGACCTGCTCGGACGGATGGGCGCGATGGGCGAGGCGGGCGTCGCCGCCGCGGGCTGAGCACGTGACAAGGGCCGGTCACCCCGATCGGGGTGACCGGCCCTCGCCGTAGCGCCGTCGCTCCTCGCTACTCCTTGCCGAGCACCGTGACGTCCAGCTCGCCGGCCGCGTAGCCGGCCCGGATCACCTTCTTGTCGAACTTGCCGACCGAGGTCTTCGGCACCGACTCGACGATCGCCCAGCGCTCCGGCACCTCCCAGGAGGCGATCCGCTCGGCCAGGAAGGCCCGGAGCTCCCTCAGCCCGACGGTCGCGCCGGGGCGCAGCACGACGGTGGCCAGCGGGCGCTCGCCCCACTTCTCGTCCGGGACGGCGACCACGGCGGCCTCGGCCACCTCGGGGTGGGCCATCAGCTGGTTCTCCAGGTGAACCGAGGAGATCCACTCACCGCCGGACTTGATCACGTCCTTGGCCCGGTCGGTGAGGGTCAGGTAGCCGTCGGCGGTGATGGTGCCCACGTCGCCGGTGCGCAGCCAGCCGTCCTCGGAGAACTTGTCGTCCGGGCGGACCGGGTCCTGTCCGGCACCGCCGTAGTACGCCCCGGCGATCCACGGCCCGCGCACCTCCAGCTCGCCCGCGGCGACGCCGTCGTGCGGCATCCGCTCACCGCCCGGGCCGATCAGCCGGGCCTCGACGGAGGCCGGGAAGAGGCCCTGGGTGATCCGGTACGGCCACTCCTCCTCGGGGGTGAGGCCGCCCGGCGGCTGGGCGAAGGAGCCGAGCGGCGAGGTCTCGGTCATGCCCCAGGCGTGCAGCACCCGGATGCCGTGGCGCTCGTCGAAGGCCTTCATCAGCGAGGGCGGGCAGGCGCTGCCGCCGATGACGACCATCCGCAGGCTGGACGTGTCGTAGTCGCCCGCGTCCAGCTCGTCCAGCAGACCGCTCCAGATGGTGGGGACGGCGGCGCTGACGGTGGGGCGGACGGCGGCGATCATCTCGGCCATCGGCTTGGGCTGGAGGAAACGATCCGGCATGAGCAGGTTGGCGCCGGACATGAAGGCGGCGTGCGGGATGCCCCAGGCGTTCACGTGGAACATCGGGACCACCGGCAGCGCGGTGTCGCGCGGGGTGAAGGCGAAGTTGTCGCCGGTGTTGACCTGCATGCAGTGCAGGTAGATCGAGCGGTGGCTGTAGAGCACGCCCTTCGGGTCCCCGGTGGTGCCCGAGGTGTAGCAGAGCACGGCGGCCTGGCGCTCGTCGATGTCCCGCTGCCACGGGTAGTCGACGGGCCGGTCGGCGATCAGCTCCTCGTAGTCGTGCACGCCGCCCGCGAAGCCAGCCAGCAGCGAGCGGTCGCCGGGGCCGGCCACCACGATGTGCTTGAGCGTGGGCGCTAGCTCCGACAGCACGGCGGCGAGCAGCGGCAGCACGCTGCCGTTGACGATGATCACGCGGTCGGCGGCGTGGTTGACGATGAACGACAGCTGGTGGCCGGCCAGCCGCAGGTTGAGCGTGTGCAGCACCGCCCCCATCGCGGGGACGGCGAGGTACGCCTCCAGGTGCTCCGTGTTGTTCCACATCAGGGTCGCGACGCGGTCGTCCCCGGTCACCCCGAGCTCGTCCCGCAGCGCGTACGCGAGCTGCGCGGCGCGGGCGCCCACCTCGGCGTAGCTGCGGACGACCGGCCCGGTGCCGTCCCAGGTGGTGACGGTGGAGCGGGCGTGGATCGTGGACCCGTGCTCCAGGATCCGGGTGACGGTGAGCGGTACGTCCTGCATCGTGCTGAACACGGGTCCTCCTCGACCTGGCGGCACTGGCGGCGCCCGCGGCACACCTACCGGTCGGTAATGCACGCGGACGTGCCCGATTGTGCCGCCCCGCCCGCCCGCTGTCAGCATGCCGACCCCGTTGCACGGATCACTGATTCGTCCTGGTTCCTCCCGACAACCGTCGCCGCGCCCCGGCACGACCGTCCTCGGTGCCGGGCCCGGGCGGCTCGGCGGTGGTGCCGGACTGCGCCCCCTGCCAGCCGAGCCGCTCGGCGACCCGGATCACTCCGGCCGCGCCGAGGCCCCGGTAGAGGCGCACCACGAGTCCGACGGACACCTCGCGGCTGAGGTCGAGCTGCACGTCGCCGCCGGCCGGGTGCGTCGCCTCGGCGGCGGCGATGCGGCGCTTGGGAACCGGGGTCGCGTAGCGCTCCCAGTCCTCGGGGCGGCCGGTGAGCTCGCCCGTCCGGGGAGCCGGCGCGTCAGGCCGCGGGGCGGAGACGGCGCACCCCGCAGTGGTACTGACGGACCATCGGACGAACGGGTCGACCACACCGCGGGGCCCCACGCGAGTCCACCCTTTCGGGCACACCCGTCCGCATCCGTCCCGATTCCTGTAACGAGCTTGCAGGCTCAGCACTCCTTACGGCAAACTCGCTAGTATGCCCACCTCCCATACCAGCGAAACCGCTGCCCCCACCTCGGCCGCCGCCGTCGCCGAGGCCCTTGCCATGCCGCCCGCCCCCAAGGGCGAGCCTGCCGGCGAGCGGGGCAGCTGGCGACGAGGTGGGGAGTCCGGCTCCGCGGCACCCCCCGGGGTGGACCCCGGCCGATCCACCGGCCGGTTCGGCAAGGTCCTGCGGCGCCCGGAGAGGATCCCGGCGCCGCTTCTCTGTCTGGCCGCGATGTTCCTGGTGCAGACCGGCATCGCGCTGTCCAAGCCGCTCTTCGGCCCGCTCGGGGTCAGCGGCACGACCTTCCTGCGGCTCGGCTTCGCCGCGGTCATCCTGCTCGCCGCCACCCGGCCCGAGCTGCGCGACAAGCGCCCGCGCGACCTCGCCGCGGCCGCGCTGCTCGGCATGGCCTCGGCCGGGATGACCTTCCTGTTCGCCGGGGCGGTCGACCGGCTGCCGATGGGCACCGCCGCGACCATCGAGTTCCTCGGCCCGCTCGCGGTCGCCCTGGTCTTCGCCCGGCGCGCCAGCCACCTGCTCTGGGCGCTGCTCGCGGCGGCCGGGGTGGCGCTGCTGACCCTGCTCGGCGAGGGCGACGGCGGCGGCTCGCTCGACCCGGTCGGCCTGCTGTACGCCTTCGGGGCGGCCGCCTGCTACTCGGCGTACATCCTGTTCACCAACAAGGTCGGCGCCGCCTTCCAGGGCTTCCAGGGCCTCGCGGTGTCGATGACGGTCGGCGCGCTGACCCTGGCGCCGTTCGGGCTCGGCGAGGCCTGGGACGGGCTGACCGCGCCCGGCGCCTCGCCGCTGGTGCTGCTGGCCGCGGTGGCCGGGGTGTCGCTGCTGCTGCCGGTGATCCCGTACGCGCTGGAGATGACGGCGCTGCGCCGGATGCCGCAGCGGGTGTTCAGCGTGCTGGTCAGCCTGGAGCCGGCGGTCAGCGCGCTGGTCGGACTGGTGGTGCTCGGCCAGCTGCTGGGCGCGGCGCAGCTGGCGGGGATCGGCTGCGTGGTGGCGGCCAGCGTGGGGGCCACGCTGACCGGACGGCGATAGGGCGCGTTCAGGGCCCTACGGCCAGAGCAGGGTGCGCGACCACTCCGGGCTGTGGACCGGGCCGGTGCGGGTGTAGCGCAGCCGGACGTGCCGACGCTGGGCGTCGCCCTGCCAGAACTCCACCTCGTGCGCCCACAGGGTGTAGACCGCGTGCCCGGGCGCGACGGCGTCCGGGGTGGCCTCCAGCCGGCGACGGGCGACCGCCACCGCCTCGTCGTACTCGGTGAGCTCGCCCAGCGGCTCGCTCTGCCGCCCGACCAGCGCGCCGACCCGGGCGGCGGGCGAGCGGGTGGCGAACTCGGCGGCGGCGACCAGGTCGGCGGCCCGCTCCACGCTGCCGCGGACCCGCACCTGGCGGCCCAGCTGCGGCCAGTAGACGGACAGCGCGGCGGCGGGGTGGCCGGCGAGCTGACGGCCCTTCGGGCTGTCGGCGGCGGCGGAGAAGTTCCAGCCGGTGCCAGCCGCGTCGACGTCGCGCAGCACCAGCACCCGGGCGTCCGGCATGCCGTCCGCGTCGACCGTGGAGAGGGTGAAGGCCTGCGGGTCCAGCACCCCGGCGTCCAGGGCGGTGGCGAGCCAGTCCACGAACAGCGGGCCGGGCTCGGCGGGGGCGGCCTCGTGGTCGAACGAGGGCAGCGGGCGGGCCATCGGCGGGCGGCCGAGCAGCAGTTCGGGGACAGACCTCGGCTCGGGCCGGTGCTCCTCCGGCGGCGCCGGGCACACCTCCGGCTCCGGTACGGGCCTGGCCCCCTCCGGGCCGGTCAGGTCCTCGTCCTCCGCCGCCATCGCGCGCCCTTCCTTCCGGTTGCCGCGGTCGTCGCGCCGGCCGGGCCGTCCGTTCCGGGCCCGGGCACGTGGTGCGCTGTCGGAGCGCAACCGTACCGCCGTGGACCGACGGCTCCGGGCGCGGGCCCTCGGTGAACGGATCCGGGCCGCTCGGAGGGGCCGGGGCCTCGTACGGACGGACGACTCCGTACGAAGGGGGGCTTCGTGTCGGCCGGAGACCTCGGAGCGGGCCCCGGACGCACTCGTGGGCGGTGCCGACGGCGGCACCGCCCACGAGGCCGGTTTCGCGGCGACCCTTTCCGCTTGGCCGGTCAAAGCGCTCTGTCCGATCCGCACCCGGACGGAAGCCCGCCCGGGAACTGCTTCGAGCCCCTCCGCGGGTGCTCAGCCCACCCGCGGTCGTCCACCTCCGGCGCCCCCGCCGTCGGTGGTGCCCGGGGCGGTCAGCGGAAGATCGGGGCGAAGATGACGTTGACGTTCTTGTTGCCCTGGCCGGCCAGGATGTTGCCCGCGTTGTCCTTCGACGCGAGGGTGTTGTTCTGGTTCGAGGCACCGGAGCCGGTGGCTGTCTGCTGGGTGGAGACGTAGTTGCCGTCGACCCCGCCGAACACGTTCCCGGTCCCGGTGTTGGACACCACACCGGCGTTGGAACCGCCCGCGGCACCCGCGCCGTTGTCGGCGGCCGCGGCACCGGCACCCGCCAGCAACAGTCCGGCCGCCAGTGGGGCGGCAAGCAGGAACCCGAACACCCGGCGGGTGTTGATGCGAGCCATGTGAGCCTCCAAGAAGCTGTTAATCGTGCAATGTCGAGCATGGACGCGGGAGTTCGCCGGCCAGACGAACACCTGCAGGCTGCGACGCCGGAAGACAGACTTCCGCAACAAATCGACAAAGCACTAGCCGACGGGGCGGTTTTCGCCCGTTAGCGTGATATCCACCCGGGCCGCGCATAACGGCGGTAAATCCGGACAGCGCACCGACACACCATCGCCCACCTGGGATTCTGCCCGGACGGCGGCCGGTCGACAGCCTTCGGGAAACGGCGCTTCGATGCCGCGCGAACCACCGGGCGCACCACCCCCGGCGCAGTCCGCCCGTGGACGCTCCCCCGAAAAGTTCGACCACCCTTCCATGTCGACTTTTTCGGCCATTCGTAGACCATCTGAAAGTCGTACTGAAAATTCGAGCGGAGGGGGCTCGGCCCGCGCGAACCGAAGGGTGTGGAAAATCAGACCATCTTGCCCGGGTTGAGGATCCCCAACGGGTCGAAGACGGCCTTCAGTTGCCGCTGCAGGTCCAGCGCGACCGGCCCCAGCTCACGGGCCAGCCAGTCCCGCTTGAGCAGCCCCACCCCGTGCTCCCCGGTGATCGTGCCGCCCAGCTCCAGTCCGAGCGCCATGATCTCGTCGAAGGAGCGCTGGGCCCGCACCGCCTGCTCCTCGTCCGAGCCGTCGAAGATCACGATCGGATGGGTGTTGCCGTCCCCGGCGTGGCTGACCACCCCGATGGTCAGCGCGTGCCGCTCGGCGATCGCCGCGACGCCGTTCAGCATCTCGGCCAGCCGCGAACGCGGCACCGCCACGTCGTCGATCATCGTGGTGCCCAGCCGGTCCATCGCGGGCAGCGCCAGCCGCCGGGCCGCCAGCAGCAGGTCGGACTCCGCCTGGTCCTCGGCCGGCACCACCCCGGTCGCCCCGGCCTCCCGGCACAGCTCGGCGACCCGCGCCAACTCGGCCTCCCGGTCCGGCCCGTCGAAGGCCACCAGCAGCAGCGCCTGGGTCGACTCCGGCAGCCCCATCCGCCCCAGGTCGTTGACGGCCCGCACCGAGACCGCGTCCATCAGCTCCATCAGTGACGGCGTCAGCCCGCGCGCCATCACCTCGCAGACCGCCGCACCGGCCGCGTCCGCGCTCGGGAACTCCGCCGCCAGCGCCAGCTGCGGGGCCGGCACGGGCCGCAGCGCCAGCACCGCCCGGACCACCACCCCGAGCGTCCCCTCCGAACCGACCAGCAGCCGGGTCAGGTCGTACCCGGCCACCCCCTTGGCCGTCCGGCGCCCGGTGGACAGCAGCCGCCCGTCCGCCAGCACCACGTCCAGCCCGAGCACGTACTCGCCGGTGACCCCGTACTTCACGCAGCAGAGCCCGCCCGCGCCGGTGCCGATGTTGCCGCCGATCGTGCAGGACTCCCAGCTGGACGGGTCCGGCGGGTAGTACAGCCCCAACTCCTCGACGGTCCTGGACAGTTCGGCGTTCACCACACCGGGCTCCACGACCGCGATCCGGTTCACCGGGTCGATCTCCAGGATCCGGTTCAGCTTCACCAGGGACAGCACGATGCAGCCGTCCACCGCGTTCGCCGCCCCCGACAGCCCGGTCCGCGCCCCCTGCGGCACCACCGGCACCCGCAGCTCGGTGGCGGTGCGCAGCACGTGCTGCACCTGCTCCACCGTCTCCGGGAACACCACCACCGCGGGCGCACCGGCGGCGCAGAACCCGGCCATGTCACGGCTGTAGGCGGCGGTCACGTCCGGATCGACCACGACTGCCTCCGCCGGGAGGCCCCGCGCCAGCCGGTCCGTCAGATCACTCATCGCCGCCTCCACTCGCCGCCTGACCGCCCCCACCTCCGCACTCTGCCCGGCGGGGAGGGGGTGGGCAAGTGGGCCTCGGGGGTGCCGGGCGCCTCCGGACCGGATCGAACACGTCCCCGGGTCACGCCCGACGGAAGGTCCGGGTCGCCAGAGCGACCAAGCCCGCCGTTCCCGAGGCGACGGCGCACAGGAGCATGGCCACGGCCGCACCCCCGCTGTCGGCGAGCAGGCCGAGCAGGCCGTTGGACAGCACCAGCGCGAGGCTCTGCATCAGCGTCAACAGCGCCTGCACCCGGGAGAGATGGGACGCCGGAGCGCCACCCAGCACCAGCGGCCCGAGGTGGCAGGCGAACAGCCCGGAGCCGACCCCGGTCACCGTGCTGCCCGCCACCGCCACCGCCGGCACCGGGGACAGCGCCAGCAGCGCGACGCCGACCGAGGCCGTGCAGAGCCCGGCCGCTGCCCCGACCCCCGCCCGGGGCAGCGCGCCGCGCCAGGCGACCAGGCTCGCCACCGCGAGCACCCCGGCCGCCTGCCCGCCGGTCACCAGTGCGGCCGTCCCCGCCGTCCAGCCGTGCGCCCGGGCGAGCAGCGGCCCGAGCAGCGACACCACCGGCAGCAGTCCCCCGGCTGCGGCCCCGGTGAGCAGCAGCGCGGCCCGCAGCAGCGGGTCGCGCAGGGCGAGCCGGACTCCGGACGCCGCCTCGCGCAGCAGCCCGCTCGGTGCGGCCGGCCCCGGGGCGTCCTCCCGGGGCCGGACCCGCAGCAGGACCAGCAGGACGACCCCGAAGCTCACCGCGTCCGCGACCGCGGCGCCGGCGAACCCCCCGGCGGTGACCAGCAGGCCGCCGAGCGGCGCCCCGAGCAGGGCGGCGCTCTGCCCGCCGGCCTGCCGCAGCGCGAGCGCCCGGGGCAGCCGGTCGACGGGCACCAGGCGGCGCGGCATCGATCCGCTCGCCGGCAGGTAGAACGCGTCGACCGTCCCGATCACTGCCGCCGCCGCGACCAGCAGCCGGAGCGGCGTGCCCCGGCCGCCCACCGTGACCGCCAACGCGGCCGTCGCGACCAGCATCACCGCGTCCCCGGCGAGCATCACCCGGCGGGCGCCGAACCGGTCCGCGACCGCACCACCCAGCAGGACCAGCACGGTGCGCGGGACGGTCACCGCCGTCAGGACCAGCCCGGCCGCTCCACCGCCGTGCGCGGAGGCGGCCCAGCCGAGGGCGAAGTACAGCGCGGCATCGCCCAGCAGCCCGGCCTGGGCGCCGGCCAGCCAGAGCAGGTACGGACCGGGCAGCGGCGCCCGCTCGGTGGTGGCGGTGGTCATGCCCGGGGACGCTAGGGCCCTCGACCTGGTCGAGGGCAAGCACGGCCTACCGGCGGACCACCGGCTCCTGGAGCTCGGTGACCCACTGGGCCCGGTCCTGCGGGCACTCCAGGTACAGCTCCCGGGCGTAGCCGGCCGAGCGGTAGCCGTTCTGGTCGATGAAGCGGGCCAGCTCCTGGAAGCTCCCCACGGAGTCGTCCATCGAGCCGCGGTGCACGATCGTCGCCGCCGCCGCCATCGGCGGCAGGTCGAGCACCTCGAAGTCGTGCGCGCCCGGCCGTACCGACGACCCGACCGGGACGGCGACCAGGATCAGCACCGAGCCGTCGCCCTCCGGCGTGTCCTCGTAGCGGGCGACGGACGGGCCGGCCGCCTCGATGCCGGCCCCGGCCATCCGACGGCACAGCTCGTCGAACAGCGGGCCGATCACCGGCGTGATGTCCTCCGGCTGGTAACTCCTGGCCACGCCGGTCAGTTGGGCCACCCGCACGGACGGCACGGGCTTCACCACGACATCGTGCTCGGACATGTTCCCCTCGCTCTCGATCGTCCGGAGCCTCGCCTCCACCCGGGCCAGCCGGTGCTCGTCCGCCGCGATCGCCTCGGCGAGCTGGGCCCGCCGCAGCCGCAGCATCCCGCGCAGTTCGGCCGCGTCCAGCTGCTCGTCCAGGACGGCCCGCACCTGCTGCAGCGTGAAGCCGAGGTCCTTGAGCGCGATCACCCGGTTGAGCCGTGCGAGTTGGCCCGCCCGGTACCAGCGGTACCCGGTGGCCGGGTCCACCCGGGCGGGGCGCAGCAGTCCGATCGCGTCGTAGTGGCGCAGCATCCGCACCGACACCCGGCCGTGGCTGGCGAAGTCTCCGATGTTCAACATGGTGGCTCCACTCCACCGCCTCCCACGGTGTCAGGGTCAACCCCGGCCGACGGACCGCTCCGGAAAAACACCGAGGGCGGGTGCCGAGTGGTCTCGGCACCCGCCCTGAGCAGGTGGTTCTCCTACCAGCGGAGAGCGTGGGATTCGAACCCACGGTGACGGGTCACGCCACGACAGTTTTCAAGACTGTTCCCTTAGGCCGCTCGGGCAGCTCTCCAGGCGGAGGTCAGCCTAACGGGTCCGGCGGGCTTCGGCGCACACGATTCCGCGCTCCCGAGGGTCACTGGTCGCCCTCGCGCTGGCCGAGGGTGACCTTGGTGCTGTACGTCTGGCCGTTGCGGGTGTACTCGACGTCCACGGTCTCGCCCGGCTTGTGCGTCCAGATCCGGCTGACCAGGGCGGGGCCGTTCTCGATCGGCGCGCCGCCGAGCTTGGTGATCACGTCGCCCGGCTTGAGGCCCGCCTTGTCGGCCGCGCCGCCGGGGGTGACGGCCGGCTGGCCCTGGATGTCGCGGGTCTGGATCTGCGCGCCGTCACCCTTGTAATCGTCGTTGCGCAGCACGTCGAGCTTGGCGTAGACCGGCTTGCCGGTCTTGATCAGGGTGTCCGCGACCCACTTGGCCTGGTTGATCGGGATGGCGAAGCCCAGACCGATGCTGCCGGCCCGCCCGTTGGCCGAGGCGTTGGACTGGATCGCCGAGTTGATGCCGATCACCGCGCCGCTGGAGTCGAGCAGCGGGCCGCCGGAGTTGCCGGGGTTGATCGAGGCGTCGGTCTGCAGGGCGTTCATGTACGAGGCCTGCGAGCCGGTCTCGTCGCCCGAGGCGACCGGGCGGTCCTTGGCGCTGACGATGCCGCTGGTGACGGTGGACTCCAGGCCGTACGGCGCGCCGATCGCGATCGTGGCGTCGCCGACGTTGACCCTGTCGGAGTCGGCCAGCGCCAGGGGCGCCAGCTTGGCCTTCGGCGGGTTGTCGATCTTGACCACGGCGACGTCGTAGCCCTCGGCGTGGCCCAGCACCGAGGCGCTGTAGGACGTGCCGTCGGCGAACTTGACGGTCAGTTTGCCGCCGCTGAGGGTCGGCGCGACCACGTGGTTGTTGGTGAGGATGTGGCCCTCGGTGTCGAAGACGAAGCCGGTGCCGGTGCCCGACTCGGTGCTGCCCTGCGCCTTGATGGTGACGACGCTGGGCAGCGCCTTCTGCGCGATGGCGGCGATCGAGCCGGGGACGGGCTCGTTCTTCTGGGTGTTGCTGGCCTGCACGGTGGTGCTGCGGTGGTCGTCCGCCGAACTGGTGCTGTCGGTGTGCTTGGTGGCGACCACGCCGAGCGCGCCGCCGGCCACGCCGGCGACCAGCGCGACGGCCGCGAGCAGGGCCACCAGGCCGCCGCGCTTCTTGCGCGGGCCGCCGGGGCCGTTCGGGCCGCCGGGGTAGTCGGCCGGGTAGCCGAGCGGGCCGCCGGGGTAGTCGGGGCCTCCGGGGTAGCCCGCGCCGCCGGAGGTGGCGTCGTGGGCGGCGCCCCAGCCGCCGACCGGCTGGCCGGCGCCGAACGGGTGGTGACCGTGCGCGGCGGGCGCCGCGCCGTACGGCTCCTGGGCGGCGGCGGCCGGGGCCCCGTACGGCTCTTGTGCGCCGGCGGCGGGCACGCCGTGGGACGGGGTCGCGTACGGGTTGGCGGCCGGCGGCAGGGCCGGGGCGACCGGGGCCGCGGCCGGAGCAGCGGGGGCTGCGGCTGCGGGCGCGGGCGCGACGGGCGGCGCGGGCGGCAGGACCGGCGGCGGGGCGTCGATGTAGCCGGTGACCGGGTCGACGGTGTGCTCCTCGGCGGCGGGCGCCGCCGGGGCCTCCGCCGCCGGGGCCTCCGGCGCCGGGACCTTGGTGAAGGCCACGGTGGGCTTGTGACCACCCTCGGCCGGGGCGGCCGCAGCCGGGGCGGCCTCGATCGGCTCGGGCCCGGCCTCCGGCGCGGTCTCCGGCTCCGGGACGCGGCTGAACGCCATCGTCGGCTTGTGTCCGCCGTCGCCCGCGGCGGCATCGGCCGACGCCGCGTCAGCGGCTTCCGACGCGGCCTCGGGGACCCGGCTGAACGCCATCGTCGGCTTGTGGCCGCCCTGAGCGGTGCCGTCGGAAACGGACCCGGCCGCCTCCTCGGGACCCGCGGGCTGCTCCCCCTGCGGCCCGGTGGGCCCAACCTCGCGCTCGGTGCTCACGGACGACCTCCATAGCTGACAGAACCAAGGACCATAGTTTTTCGCACCGTCGATTCGATTGCCGTAAGGACCCCTCTGAAGAACTCATAAGAATCCTTAGCCGACACCGACGACGGCGATGACGGCGGCGGTCGGTGAGCTCCCCTCCCCCCGCCCGGGCGTTCCGCGATGCGGACCGCACACCCCGTGGCCTTTGGCGTTCGTACCCGTGCCGGTTAGCCTGTCGCTCCAAACTGACACGCGGGAGCTTGGACCGACCAGGCTGAGAGTGCGCATGTCGACCGTACGCCAAGCGGGACACCGGCGGACCGTCGAGGGGGCGCTGACCGCCGGAACCTGTCCGGGTAATGCCGGCGTAGGGAGTATCGGCCATGCCGCCTGCTTCGCCATCCTCTTCTTCGAGCGCGCCCACGTCCAAGGATTTCCTTGATCGTCCCACGGACGCGGCCACCCCCGGCACCGACGAGCGCGTCGAGGCGCCGCTGGTGCTGGACACCGAGCCACCGCGCACCCTGCGCTTCCGGGACCACTTCGCGCTCTGGATGAACCTGGGCGTCAGCCTGATCGGCTTCTCCACCGCCGCCAGCGTGCTCGGCGAGAAGGGCAGCGAGCTGTCGCTGGCCGCCGCGGTGACCGCGATCGTGGCCGGTACGGCGGTCGGCACCGCGATGCTCGGCGTGGCCGCGCTGATCGGCGCCCGGACCGGCGCCCCCGCGATGGCCAACCTGCGCGGGCTGTTCGGCACCCGGCTGTCCTACCTGCCGACCGTGCTGAACATCGTCCAGTGCATCGGCTGGGGCGTGTTCGAGCTGCTGACCATCTCGGCGGGCGCCCAGACCGTCGCCCACACCACCGGCTACCGCTGGCTGTTCGTGCTGGCCGCGGGCGCGCTGACCACCGCGCTGACGATCTGGCCGCTGGGCGCGATCGCGGTACTGCGCCGCTTCGTGGCCGGGGCGGTCGCGGTCGCGATGGTGTACTTCACCGTCCAGCTGGGCCGTCAGGGTGTGCCGGACCCGGGCGCGGGCAACTGGCACGGCTTCCTGGGCGCCACCGACGCGATGATCGCGGTGTCGATCTCCTTCGTCCCGATGGCCGCCGACTACACCCGGCACTCGCGCACCACGGGCTCGGCCTTCTGGGGGAGCTTCTCCGGTTACACCGTCGCCCAGGTCTGGTGCTACGTACTCGGCCTGATGGCGCTGCTGCAGTCCGACGGCGACCCGAGCCGGATCTTCGACTCCTTCCTCGGCGTCTGGGCCGGCTGGCTGTTCCTGCTCGTGCTCGTGCTGCGCGAGACCGACCAGTCCTTCGCCAACGTGTACTCGACCGCGATGTCGCTGCAGAACCTGCTGCCGCGGGTGGACCGCCGGGCGCTGAGCGGTGGGATCGGAGTGCTGACCACCGTGCTGGCGCTGCGGATCGACAGGTTCACCGACACCTACAGCAACTTCCTCGGCCTGATCGGCTCGGTGTTCGTGCCGCTGCTCGCGGTGCTGGCGGTGGACTACTTCTTCGGGGCCGGCCGGCACGGCTGGGACCTCTCCGAGGAGGCGCCGTCCCGCTGGCTGATGCTGCTGCCGTGGGTGCTGGGCTTCGCGGTCTACCAGTTCATCGCGCCGACCGCGGTGGCCGGCTGGTGGACGGACTTCTGGACCTCGGCCCAGCAGGCCCTGCACTTCACCCCGCAGGAGTGGACCTCCGCCTCGCTGTTCGCCTTCCTGGTACCGGCCTTGGTCACCTGGGCGCTCACCCCACTGACCCGGCGCGCCGCCCGCGCCTGAGGCACCGGGGGCGAAACCGGCTCCGCAGGTTGGGACCGTCTTCGCCCCCGCGTCACCTCCGCCGCCTATCGTTGGGCCCGTGACCAGCCCAGACCTGTCCTCGGCGGCGGCGCGCACCGCGCCCTCCGTCCAGGTGATCGCCCATCGCGGTTCCTCCCACGCGCTGCCCGAGCACACCTTCGCGGCCTACCGGCGCGCGCTCGACGAGGGCGCGGACGCCGTCGAGTGCGACGTCCGGGTGACGGCCGACGGCGAGCTGGTCTGCGTGCACGACCGCCGGATCGGCCGGGTCTCGAACGGCCAGGGCACCGTCTCCGCGATGACCCTCGCCGAGCTGGAGGCGTACGACTTTGGCGCCTGGAAGACCGGCCGCCCCAGCACCGACCCGGAGCTGCGCGGCGTGCTGCGGCTGGAGCGCCTGCTGGAGCTGGTGGTGGACTGCGGCCGCCCGGTGGACCTGGCGATCGAGACCAAGCACCCGGTGCGCTTCCGCGGCCGCGTCGAGGCCGAGCTGCTGCGGATGCTGGAGCGGTTCAAGATCGGCGCGACCCGGGAGGGCGACCGCCCGTCCGCCCGGATCATGAGCTTCTCCTCGATCGCGCTGAACCGGGTGGCCACCGCCGCGCCGGAGTACCAGCGGGTCTTCCTGATCGAACGGATGCTGCCGCTGCTCGGCCAGCTGCGCCCGGGCAGGCCGCTGCCGGGCGGGGCCCTGATCGCCGGCCCGGGCATCGAGCTGATCAAGGCCAAGCCGCAGCTGGTGCCCCGGCTGCGCGAGCTGGGGCACCAGGTGCACGTGTGGACGGTGGACGAGCCGGCCGACGTCGAGCTCTGTCTGGAGCTCGGGGTGTCCGCGATCATCACCAACCGGCCCGCGGAGGTGCTGGCCCAGCTCGGGCGGTGACCGGCCGACGGGCCGAAGGCCGTACCGATTCAGCCTGATCACTCTGGTCGGCAGTCAAACCTTCCGCGCACGGTATTGCCGGAATTCTTGCGTTCGGGCGACGGAGGGTGAGCACGGAATGGCCTCTCGTCGACCCTGAGTCGCGTTGCTCGAAATGGACTCGCGGGATCCTCCGGCGGTCGTTTCCGACGCATTACCAAGGGGCATCCATCCCTCGGCATACGCTGAAGGAGGTCCGGGGGTGGCGTTGATGGTGGCGCGTGAAGTGCCGACTTCATCGACCATGGCAGTGCCGCACGGCCCAGCGAGTGTCGGGGTCGTACGGCGCCGGCTGCGTCGAGATCTGGGTGACAGGCAGATACCGGAACCGGTCATTGATGACGCTGTATTGATCCTTTCCGAACTGTTGAGCAACGCCTGTCGATACGCCCGTCCGCTCGGCCCGCTGCCGGCCCTCGGCCGCGGGGCCCGGGCCGAGGTGGTGGACCAAGTGCTGGTCGGCGTCCCCTCCGGGACGCACCCCGCAGCGGGCGGCCGGGAGCACGACGAGGGTGCGGACGAGCCGGGCGGCGGCGTGCTGGTCCGCTGGCAGATGCACGCCGACGGCGTGCTCACCCTGGAGGTCACCGACGGCGGCGCGGCCACCCGGCCGCTGCCCGCCAGTCCTTCGCTGACCTCGCGGGGCGGTCGCGGTCTGAGCATCGTCGACCAGTTGGCCAGCGGCTGGGGGGTGCGCGACGCGCCCGGCGAGGTGACGGTCTGGGCGGCGCTACCCGCGCGGGCCCGGCACGCCCGGCGCACCGGCGGTGACGCGCGCAGCGCGTAGCCGCACGTCCGCGGGCACACGTCCGCGGGCACACGCCCGTACGACGCCCGCCCCGGCGCGTTCCTGCGCGCCGGGGGAACGTCAGTAGGCTTCCCGGAGCAAAGGACCACCGTTCCCGGGAGAGCCGCACCATGGGCAAGAAGGCCGCCAAGAAGGCGCCGCAGCGCCAGTCCACCACCGCCGTCACGGGCGAGATCCCCGTGGTCGGGGCCCGCGAGGACTGCCCCTGCGGCTCGGGCCGCCGGTACAAGGCCTGCCACGGCCGGGAGGCCTCGCACGCGGTGCAGGAGCTGGTGCACCGCCCGTTCGAGGGCCTGGCGGGCGAGGCCGACTGGGTGGCGCTGCGCGAGCTGGTGCCGGCCGCGACGGTGCCGCTGACGCTGGCCGCCGGGGTCGCC
This sequence comes from Kitasatospora sp. NPDC056531, assembly GCF_042794375.1. NCBI lineage: Bacteria > Bacillati > Actinomycetota > Actinomycetes > Kitasatosporales > Streptomycetaceae > Kitasatospora > Kitasatospora sp. NPDC056531. The sequence goes on from NZ_JBHTTU010000002.1 coordinate 27,689, forward strand.
GAGACCGCCACCGGTGACGTCCCGTCGGTGACCCTGGCCACCGTGCTGCCGCTGGCCTGGCCGGCGCTGCGCCGCCAGGACGGCTCGATCCTGCTCGGCCTGCAGACCCAGTCCGCCTCCGGCGACCTCAGCCGCGACCTCGCGGACGCCCTGGAGCTGGCCCTGGCCACCGAGCCGGGCACCCCGGTGCCGGCCCGCCGGACCGTCCCGGGCGGGCGCCGCCTGCAGGACCTCCTGGACACCACCGCCGCGTTCACGCCCACCGTGCACACCGGCTTCGAGTTCTGGCTGGAGGACGCCGAGACCGCCACCGGCGAGGTCGCCGCCTCCCTGGAGCGCGCCAACGCCTCGGCCATCCCGACCGAGAAGCTGGCCGGCCTCGACGCCGCCTACTGGTGCGGCACCCCGGACAAGAACCACCTGCGCTGGGTGATGACCGTGCCCGAGGAGAAGCTGTTGGACGCGCTGGCCCGGCTGAACGCCGCCGGCGAGGCCTCGCTCGGCCCGGACACCCGTCTGGTCGGCTCCTTCCGCGCGCACGGCCTGACCGTCCCGGTGTGGGACCTCCCGCTCGCCATGACCGCCGCCGACTGCGAGAAGCCGGCCGCCGAGTTCGCCGAGCGGCTCGCCGCCGTCCTCGCCGACGAGACCCCGCTGACCGCCGACGAGCGGCGCGCCCGCGCAAACCTGGTGAACCGTCAGGTCACCTTGAACTAAAGCGCGCAGGATCAGGGTGATACGCGTCACATTGTCGCGGTGAAGCCGCAATTTCCGGGCCTGGAGGGCGTCTTGGAAATTGGCGCGGGCGCGGATCCTTGTTACTGTCTAAAGAGTCCGGCCGCTGGTGCATCCCCCGTCGCCAGCGGCCGGATCTTTTGTTTTTCCGGAGCGGCCCGCCGAAGCGGGCCCCGGAACCCCTCCGGCGGCACCCCGTCAGTGCGCCGAGCGGCCGCTGTCCAGCCGGACCGTCGCGTCGACCAACTCGCCCAGCAGCGGCCCGACCTGCGGCAGCCAGACCCCGCCATCCACCGACGGCCGCGGCGCCAGCACCCAGCGCACCCGCCCGGCCGCCCCGCCGGGCGGCAGCGGCAGGAAGCCGCCCGGCCCGTGGTAGCGCAACGATCCCGGCACCCAAGGGAGTTGGGCGAGCATCTCGCCGAGCGCGTCGAGCGAGTACGGGGCCACCAGGAGCGCGTAGCGGCCCGGCGTCGCCAGCACCGGGCCGAGTGGCAGCCGCAGCGCGCCCAGGTGGACCAGCGCCCGGGCCCCGGCCGCCGCGGGCAGCGAGACCGCCGAGACGGCGGAGCCGGTGGCGGCCAGCACCGGCGCGTCCGGGCTCTGCCGCTCCCACCACCAGCGCACCATCCGGGCGTCCGTGGTGGCGGCCAGCAGCGAGGGGTCGTGCGGATGCGCGCCGGGCACCGGGCAGTCCGGGTCGCCGCAGGAACAGCGCCCGCCGCACAGCACGGTGCCGGGCACCACGGGCCAGCGGTGTTCGACGGCGGCCGTCAGGGCCGCGTCCAGCCGGGCGGACGACCCCTGCGACCGGCTCTTCGGATTCTCACGCATGGCGCTCGTTCCTTTCCCTGACCGCTCGGTTCGCTCCGCCCCACGGCATCCGGCGGGACTCGCCACGCGGGCCCGCGACGGCACGGCCCCGGGCGGCGCGAAGCGGGGGCGGGCGGCATGGCGGACGGCGCGGCTACGACGTGGAGCACGGAGTGGAGCACGACATGAGAAGGGCCGCGCACTGGAACAGCCCTTGGAACGAGAATCCCGTATGCGACCGGATGGACGCCGCCCGGGCGCGCTTGGTTCCACCGTACGAGTGAGAGACTTCCGGCCAGCCCGATGCACGGGCGGCGCGGACATACGATCCGCACGGCCGCCCGGTCCGTCCTCTCGGTTCTGCCCGCTCCCGGCCCGCTCCATGCCTCCGGACCCGGCCGGCGCGCGCACCGACCACGCACGCCCTCCGACCGGGGTGATGACGATGTGGAACCGGCCACCGCGTCGTCCTGGATCTGGACATGCCCCGAATGGCCTGTGTAGAAGTGGTGGCATTGCTGTCGATCAATGACGAGTAGTAGCGAATCGAGGCGAAACACGCCCTTTGGCCGTGCTCGCTCCACATTGGGCCGTATCTGGGGGTTCCACATGGCACGTAGCACCGCGTCAGGAGTGGCGGCATGACCGAGTCCCACGCGTCGACGTCCCACCCGTCGCCGACGACCGCCGAGCTGGGCGAACCCGGTTGCGCGGTCGGGCTCACCGTCCTCGACCCGCCCGGCCTGCTCGGCCCCGCCGACGCGCCGGAGGGCAGCGCGGACGACCTCACGGCACCGTCCGCCACCGTGCAGGACCGTTTGGCCGGACGTCTGTCCGACATCACCAGCCTGCACGAGCACACCGAACGGCTCGCCCGCGCCCGCGGCCTCGCCGCCACCCTGGACGCCGTCCTCGCCTCCGGCGCCGCGCTGCTCGGCGCCAGCCGCGGAGTCCTGGTCACCCTGATGCCCGGCGGCGGCCCCGGCCAGCCGGTCGGCCTCGGCCTCGACCGGGCCAGCCTCGGCGCCCTGGAGACCGTCCCGACCGAGCAGAGCCTGCTCGCCCGGCTGCTGCGCGAACAGGACCGGCCCGAACACCTGCACTCCGCCGACCTCGCCGAGGACCCTGCCGTCGGCGCCCGGCTGCGCGAACTCGCCGTCCACCTCGGCCTCGGCGGCGCCTTCGGCCTGCCGCTCGCCACCGCCGAGGACGGCCCGCTCGCGGCCGCCGTCTGGTTCTACGACCGGCCCGCCGAGCCCGCCGACCGCCGGCGCGAACTCGCCCGCCACTACTGCGAGATCGCCGCCCCGCTGCTCGCCAAGCAGTTGGAGGCCGAACGCATCCTGCGCACCACCGAGGCGCTGCGCCGCGGCCTGCTGCCGGACCGCCTCCCCCGGCCGGACGGGCTGCGGCTGGCCGCCCGGCTCCTCCCGGCCGGCCTGGACCACTCCTGCGGCAGCGACTGGTACGACGCCATCCCGCTGCCGGACGGCACCGTCGGCCTCACCGTCGGCTCGGTCTCCGGCGACGGCCCCGGCGCGGGCCCCGGCTCCGCCCCCGGCGCGGCCGCCGCGATGGGCCGGGTCCGGGCCGCGCTGCGGGCGTACGCGGTGCTGGAGGGCGAGGACCCGGTCTCCGTCCTGGGCGACCTGGAGCTGCTGCTCAAGACCACCGAGCCGAGCCGCACCGCCACCGCCGTCTACGCCTGGGTCGAGCCCGAGGAGCGCCGGATCACCCTCGCCGGCGCCGGGCACTGCCCGCCGATCCTGGTCGGCCGGCGCGGCGCCGAGTTCGTCGAGACCTCGCTCTCCGCACCGCTCGGCATGCTGACCTGCTGGGAGGCCCCCGGGGTGGACTTCACCGCCGAGCGCGGCGACACCCTGCTGCTCTACACCGAGGGCCTGGCCCGCCGCTGCGGCCCGACCCTGCACGCCGGGCAGGCCAACCTGCGCAGGGCCGCCGCCGACGCCCCGCGCGACGTGCGGATCGACCCGGACCGGCTCTGCGCCCACCTGCTGGCCGTCTGCCCCGTCCCGGACGCCGCCCCGGCCACCGACGACCTGATGATGCTGGCGGCGCGCTTCGAGTAGGCATTCGAGTAGGCATACGAACCCCGAATCGGTGAGCGGCCGGGCGTCCGTACCATGGACGCACGGCCGCCCGCGCGTGTCGCGATCCGACACCTCCCCCGAGGGGCGGCGGTACCACCCCCAAGGAGGCGTTGCACGTGACCGAGGACCGGACCCCCGCGGTGGCCGAGAACCCCGAGGCCGAGGGCGGCGAGGAGCCGCAGCAGTTCAGCGGCCGCAAGAACGGCCTCTACGGCGAGATCTCGGACGAGCTGTCCGCCTCGATGAAGTCCGGCTGGGCCGACACCGAGCTGCACGGCCTCGCCCCCATCGCCCAGGCCCCGTACGCGGCCGAGCGCCGCGCCAAGCTCTCCGCCGCCTACCCGGGCCAGCGCCTGGTCGTCCCCGCCGGCAACCTGCGGGTGCGCGCCAACGACACCGACTACAGCTTCCGCGCCGCCAGCGAGTACGTGCACCTCACCGGTGACCAGACCGAGGACGCGGTGCTGGTCGCCGAGCCGACCGGCGAGGCCGGCCACGAGTTCACCCTCTACCTGCTGCCCCGCTCGAACCGCGAGAACGGCGAGTTCTGGCTGGACGGCTACGGCGAGCTGTGGGTCGGCCGCCGACACAGCCTGACCGAGCAGGAGCAGCTGCTCGGCCTGCCCGCGCGCGACGTCCGCAAGGCCGCCGAGGAGCTGGCCGAGCGGGCCAAGGACCCCGCCGTGCCGACCCGCATCGTCCGCGGCTACGACACCGGCCTGGAGGCCGCGCTGGCCGAGGTGCTGGACGCCGACAAGGACGCCGAGTTCAAGGAGTTCCTCAGCGGCCTGCGGCTGGTCAAGGACGAGTGGGAGATCGGCGAGCTGCGCGCCGCCTGCGACGCCACCGTCAACGGTTTCACCGACGTGGTCCGCGAGCTCGGCCAGGCCGTGGCCACGTCGGAGCGCTGGATCGAGGGCACCTTCTGGCGCCGCGCCCGGGTCGAGGGCAACGACGTCGGCTACGGCACCATCGCCGCGGCCGGCCCGCACGCCACCACCCTGCACTGGGTCCGCAACGACGGCGACGTGCGCCCCGGCGAGCTCCTGCTGCTGGACGCCGGCGTGGAGACCCACACCCTCTACACCGCCGACGTCACCCGCAGCCTGCCGATCAACGGCCGCTTCACCGAGCTGCAGCGCAAGATCTACGACGCGGTGTACGACGCCCAGGAGGCCGGCATCGCCGCGGTCACGCCGGGCGCCCGCTTCCGCGACTTCCACGAGGCCGCGCAGCGCGTCCTCGCCGAGCGCCTGCTCGCCTGGGGCCTGCTGGACGCCTCGGTGTACGACGTCGAGAAGGTCCTGGAGCTCGGCCTGCAGCGCCGCTGGACCCTGCACGGCACCGGCCACATGCTCGGCCTGGACGTCCACGACTGCGCCCACTCGCGCCGCGAGGAGCACGTCGACGCCCTGCTGGTGCCCGGCATGGTGCTCACCGTCGAGCCCGGCCTGTACTTCCAGCAGGACGACCTGACCGTGCCGGAGGAGTACCGCGGCATCGGCGTCCGGATCGAGGACGACATCCTGGTCACCGCCGAGGGCAACGAGAACCTCTCGGCGGGGCTGCCGCGCCGCTCCGAGGACGTCGAGGCGTGGATGGCCTCGCTCGCCTGAGCCGATCGGTGAAGGGCCCGGTCTCCTCTTGGGGAGACCGGGCCCTTCGGCCGTCGGCGGGAGGTCAGCGCCGGACGGCGGGCCGGACGGTGGTGACGGCGCCGGTGTGGCCGTCGGAGTCGCCGCCGACCTGGATCTCCACCGGACCGGCGTCAGCGGTCCGCTTCAGGCCGACCCGGAACGTGTACTCGACCGGGTTGCCCTTCATCACGCCCACCAGCTGGGAGGGCGCCACGCCGAGCAGCCCGTTGCAGTCCGGGGTCACCTCGAAGCTCTTCCACTCGTCGCGGACCTTCGCCTCGATCGTGACGTCCTGACCGGACAGGCCCTCGCCGGTGGGGAGCGCCAGCCGCACCACCGGGCGCAGCAAGCCCGAGCCGTCGGGCGACGAGACCTTGAAGGAGAACTCGGTCGGGGTCTTGCCGACGACGAGCTCGGTGGGGGTGGACACCGAGGTCACCACCGGGCGGTGGCTGTCGACGACCGCCGCGTTCACCACGCTCTTCGCCATGGTCTTGAAGGAGTGCGGCACCACGGCGTCCGCCTCGACGGCCAGCTGGCCCGGCTGGTTGCCCGCGTCCAGCACCATCCGGTACTCGACGGTCCGGCTCTCGCCCGCGGCCAGGGTGAAGGCCGCGTCGTCGCCCGTGCCCGCGTAGTCCATCCCACCGCCCTGGCTCAGCGTCGGCAGGGCCTTCCAGCCGGAGGCGTCCTTGCGCTCCAGGGTGCCCTTCGCCATCGCGAGCGTCTGGTAGCACTGCGCGCCCTCGAACGGCTGCGTCGCCACCACCGGCGCCACCTGACGGCTGCCCGTGGAGTCGTTGTTCTTCCAGGTCACCGAGAAGGAGACCTTGTCACCCACCTGGATCCGCCGGCCCTCGCTCAGGCCGTCGAAGGTGATCCCGATCCCACCGGCCGACGCGGGCTTCCGCTCGGCGGCGGGGGCGGCGGCGGTACCGGTGCCGGTGCCGGTGCCACCCTGCGCGGACTTGGCGGCGGGGGCCTTGGCCTTGGAGGTCTGGGCCTTGGAGGTCTGGGCCTTGGAGGTCTGGGCGGCGACCGGCGCTGCGGCGGCGGCCGTGGTGGGCTCCGAGGTCGGGGTCGAGGTGACGGGTGCCGACGGAGCAGGGGCAACGGGGGTGGCGGCCGGGGAGGCCGGGGCGGAAACCGCGGGCGCGGCCGAACGGGCGGCGGTCGGAGCGGCCTGGGAGCCGGCCTCGGGCGAGGTGCAGGCGGCGGCGCCGATGGCGGCGACGACGGCGAGCGGAACAATCTTCGCAATACGGGCAATAACGGACGTGCTCATGTGACAGTCCCCCAGAGGACACGGTGATGGTGGTGATCGGATGAACGGGCGCCTTGCCTTCGCGCCTGGAGGAGCCGGCCCGAGCCCCGGCCCCGCCGGCTCGCTCTCCCCGCCTCTCACCCTGATAGACGTCCATCCCCGCAGGGGGTTGCAGGTGAGTTCGGAAATTTTTTCGCGACCTCCCGCCGGAACGCCGAAAGGCGCCGCGACCAGGGGTTCTCCCCTCGTCGCGGCGCCTTCCGCGGCAGCCTGCCGGACCCTACTTCACGACCCGCACCGGGATGCTGTTCCGGCCGATGACGGTCAGCGGGCTCGTACCGTCGTACGGCAGCACGGCCTGCGCCGTCACCGGCATCACCCCGGCACCGTTCGTGCCGTCGAGGGTGAGCCGGAACTTCACCGTCCTGCTCTGGCCCGGCGCCAGCGGGAAGGCGGCTGCCTTGCCCACCGTCGCGTAGTCCATGCCTCCCCCGGGCGAGACTGGAAACGGGGTCCAGTGGTCACCGTCCAGGCGCTCCAGCTTGCCCGCGTTCATCGGCTCGGTTTCACCACTCGGCGGCGATCCCGCATAGGACTCGGTGTAGAGCAGCGGCTGGACCGATGCGTAGGAGGTCTGGCCGGTGTTCTGGTACGTCACCGAGAAAGTCACCGGTGTGCCGTTCGCCGGCACCTGCTGGCCGGCGCCGAGGCCGTCGAGGGCGATGCCGATGTCGTTCCCGTTCGGCGCGAGGGACGGGGTCTTGTAGCCGCTGAGGTCCAGGGTGTCCAGGATGGAGACCACGGCGGCCTGGTGCTCCGACTTGAGGCCGGCCGTCGTCAGGTACACCTGGTCCTGGGGGAAGCGCCACATCTGCGCGGTGAAGGACTCCTTGTCGTTGCAGGAGACCTGCCAGAGGGACTTGTAGGCCGGGCGACCGGCCACGATGTCCCGGGTGCTGGTGGGGACGGAGGTCTTCAGCGCGTCGTTCGGGCCGAGGGCGTGCGGGTTGCCCCACACCGGGCAGGAGGGCTGCTTGGCCCAGCCGGACTCGCTGCTGGACGCGGTGACGCTCGGCCAGGAACCGCTCTGGTTGGCCTCGTCGGAGCTGGTGTAGACGGTCAGCAGCGCACCGTACGGTTCGCAGTCGGCGCCCTGGGCGGACTGCGGCGCGCCGAAGGCGAGGACGCACAGTGAGGAGGCCGTGGGACCAGGGACCGCCCGCCAGCCCGCCGGGACCTTGAACTTGACGCCGCGGAAGGTGTACGGCGTGCCCGGCCCCGTCGGGGCACCGGTGGCCGTGGAGGCCGAGGACGGAGTGACGTCCGCGAGTGGGGCGTCCGTCTCCGCGTCGCCGGTCGGGGTGCCGGTGTCGGTGGGGGTGCCGGTGTCGGTGGGGGTGTCGGTGGGGGTGGGGGTGGCCGTCGGGCTCGGGGAGGCCGTCGGGCTCGGGGAGGTGGTGATGCTGGCGGCCGGGGGCGGGGGGACGTCCTGCTTGGCGACCGGGTCGCCGTGGAAGGCGAGCACGCCGATGGCCAGGGAAGCGGCCAGGGCGAGGATCGGCGCGGTGGTCAGGTACACCGGGCGCAGCCTGCGGATCCGGCCCTTCGGGGGTGCGGCCGGGCGCAGGTCGTGGGCGGTGACCATGGAGGCGCGGGCGTTCATCGCCTCGCGGAGCAGCCGTTCCATCGAGGTCCCGGCCGATCCGTCGTCGTCACCGCCGCCCGGGCGGGGGAGCTTGTCGGTCATCGAACCTTCTCCAGGTGCTTTTCCAAAGCGTCCAGGGCCCGGCTGGCGGTGGACTTCACGGCACCCCGGGAGAGTCCCAGGGTCTCGGCTATCTGCGCCTCCGACATGTCGGACCAGTAGCGCAGCACCAGCACCTCACGCTGGCGGGGGGTCAACTCCTGCAGGGCGACGAGGACTCGCCGGTGCTCGTCGTTGAGCACCGCGTGGTCCTCGGCGGAGGGCGCGTCGGCCTCGTGCGGGGGCACGTACTCCCGGGCGGTCTTGCGGCGGCGCAGCATCGAGCGGGCGCCGTTGACCACCGCGGTCCGCAGGTATCCGAGGGCGTTGTCGAGGTCGTCCAGGTTCTCACCGTGGCGCTGGTAGAGCTGGGTGAAAGCTTCCTGCACGACGTCCTCGGCCAGGTCCTGATGGTCCACCAGGAGCACGGCCATCCGTACCAGGCCCAGCCGGTGGGCGTGGTACAGGTCGGTCAGGGTGGGTCGGTCCTCCGCGGGCTTGCGGCCGCCTCGCAGCAGCCGGAAGCCGGAGCGGCGCTGTGCCGCCTGCTGGTCGGAGCTGAGGTCGGCGATCGGCTCGCCGGCCTCCTGCGCGCCGAACAGCGCGGCGACCACACCGCGGACGGAGAAGCCGCGCCGCCCCGCCGGCGCGGCGATCGGCCCGATGGCCATGGACATGTGCGGTCTGCTTTCCCCCGGGACGGTGACGGCGTTCGCCGGACCGTCAGGCCACCTGATCAAGATCACGATCGGGGAGATCTTCGCAGCCGATCTCGGCCCCGGTTCTCTCCACCCCCGTAGCAAAGGACGTGTGACGGGCGTGGAGGTTGCAGGGGAATTCGCGGAAAGTTCCGGGGTGGCCGCGACGGCTACACTCACCGGGATTCCGCCACCCGTGAGCAGGGGGTTCGCATGGCCGAGCAGCACGTCGGGCAGCACGTCGAGAGCGCGGCCGGCGCGGGCACCGCCGCGGGCGGCCGACCGCGCCCGGTGGCCGTCGTCATCGGCCGTCGCCCGGAGCCCGTGCACGATGTCGCGGTGTACGCCTTCGAGGGTATGGCGCCGTTCGAACTCGGCGTGGTGGTCGAGGTGTTCGGGCTGGCGCGGCCGGAGCTGAGCGGCCTGCTGGCCGCGCCCTGGTACGGGCTGAAGGTGTGCGCCGACCGGCCCGGGACGGAGCTGGACGCGGTGGGCGGCTTCGCGCTGACCGCCAAGTACGGGCTGGACGACCTGGCGGCCGCCGACACCGTGGTGGTCCCGGGGGTGCGCAACGCCTTCAGCGGCCACGTGCCCCCCGAACTGGTCGAGGCGCTGCGGACGGCGCACGAGCGCGGCGCCCGGATCGTGTCGATCTGCTCGGGCGCCTTCGCGCTGGCCGCCGCCGGGCTGCTGGACGGCCGGGAGGCGACCACCCACTGGCGGTACGCCGAACTGCTCCAGCAGCGCTACCCGAAGGTGCTGGTCAACCCGGACGTGCTGTACGTGGACAACGGCGACGTGCTCACCAGCGCGGGCAGCGCCGCGGGGATCGACCTGTGCCTGCACCTGGTCCGGCGGGACCACGGCGCCAAGGTGGCCAACAGCGTGGCCCGCCGGTTCGTGGTGGCGCCGCACCGGGACGGCGGGCAGGCGCAGTTCATCGAGGCCGCCGTCCGGCCGGTCGAGGAGGAGGACGACGGGATCGCCCGCAGCATGCAGTGGGCGCTGGACCACCTGGCCGACCCGCTGACCGTCTCGGTGCTGGCCCGGGCGGCCCGGATGTCGGACCGCTCGTACCTGCGGCACTTCACCGCGCGCAACGGCACCAGCCCGATGCGCTGGGTCGTCACCCAGCGCATCGCGGCCAGTCTGTCGTTGCTGGAGTCCCCGGACGGGACGGTGGAGGAGATCGCCGCGGCGGTCGGCTTCGAGAGCGCGGCGACCTTCCGCCACCACTTCGGTCGGGTGATGCGCACCTCGCCGACCGCCTACCGGCGCTCCTTCGGGCGCGGGGTGGCGTAGCCGCCGGTTCCCCCGTACCGGCGGTTCCCGGTACCGGCGGCTCCCCCATGGCCGCCGGTCCCCCGTACCGCCGGCTCCCCCCGTGGCGGCGGTTACGCCTTCTCGCTCCGGTCCGCGTTGGCGAGGATGGCGTCGTGCAGCCACTGCGCCAGGCCGGGGGCGAGGTCCTCGTAGGTGGTGGTCCAGCGCGGGTCCGAGACGTACAGGCACGCCAGACCGCGGTGGATGGTGAACGTGCAGTCGTAGAAGTTCTGGCAGATGTGCTGCCGGTGGGCCTCGGCGAGGTCCATGGCCGCGGTGCCGTCGGCGGGCTCGCCGGCGGTGACCGCCTCCGCCAGGCGGTTGTTGAGCTCGGTCATCTCGTTCTGGATGCGCTGCCAGTCGGCCTTGGTGTAGCCGCCGGTGCGGCGCTGGGACTCGGCCCAGGCCTCGGTGTCGCCCCAGCGCTGCTCGGCCTCCTGCTCCCACTCCTCCCGGTAGCCCTCGCCGAAGATCTCGAACTTCTCCTCCGGGGTCAGCTGAATGCCCATCCTGCGTGCCTCCATGGCGTGTTCGACGGCGGTGGCGATTTCCTGGAGGTGCCTGATCCGGTCAGTGAGCAGTCGGTGCTGCCGCCGGAGGTGTTCGCTCGGGCTGACCGAGTCGTCGTCCAGGATCGCCGCGATCTCCTCCAGGGGGAATCCGAGCTCGCGGTAGAACAGGATCTGCTGCAGCCGGTCGAGGTCGGCGTCCACGTACCGGCGGTAGCCGGCCCGGGTGCGGCCCGCGGGGGACAGCAGTCCGATCTCGTCGTAGTGGTGCAGGGTGCGGACGGTGACCTTGGCGATCTTCGCCACGGCGCCGACCGAGTAGCCCTGGTTCTCGTTCATCCGGGTCCTCCCTGGTGCTGACCACAACCCTCCGCTCTCACGTCGCGTGAGGGTCAAGCCACAGGGTCGAACCGTGGGCGCGGAGGGCCTCAGGCGTCGGCGCCGACCAGCACCCGCTCGCGCCGCCGGGAGGTCCGGCGGCGTCCGTCGCCGCCCTGGGCCGGGGGGCGGGGTCGCCGGGTCTGTTGGGTGGGCCAGAGCAGCACGTACCCGGCGGAGATCACCACGAAGGCGAGCCGGACGAAGCCGCGGGCCGAATCGGACGGCAGGAACAGCGTGCCGCCGTACAGCGCGACCAGCGCGATCCAGCTCCACCACGGGACCAGCCGCTTCTGCCCGACCGCGTCCCAGAGCAGGGTGCCGAGCAGGATCGAGGCCGTGTAGTACGTGTAGACGCTCGGGTCGAGCAGGACGCGGGCGTCCGCCCCGAGCAGCACCACGGCCGGCCAGCGGCCGCGCCAGACGGCGACGCAGCCGAGGCCGATGCCGAGCGCGAACTGGGTCGGGCGGTCCCACCAGGGGGTGGCCGGGTCGGTGACCCCGAACCAGCGCAGCGCGGAGGCGGGCTGGTTCGGGATGGTGAACTTGGCGGCCGCCATGGTGTCCAGGTTGCCCAGGTAGAACGGCAGCCAGGCGACCGCCACCAGGACGCAGAACCAGATCGCGGTGCGCAGCCAGGCGGGCCGGGGCAGGGCCAGGATCAGCGGGGCGAAGGCGATCGCCCATGGCTTGGAGTCCACCGCCAGGGCCAGGAAGATCGCGACCTGGGTGGGCTTGCCGCGGGCCAGGGCGTGCGCGGCGAGGGTGGTGAAGAACAGCGCGAGGACGTCGTCCAGGTGCGCGAAGCGGACCGAGACCTCGACCCACATCGGGATGAACGCCAGTCCGGCGATCAGCAGGCGCTGTTGGAGCCGGCGGTGGTTGGTGCCGGTGCCCAGGTAGTACAGGGCGGCGGTGCGGCCGACCAGGACCAGCATCACCAGGCCGAGCCCGGCGCTCACCGCCTCGGCGACCAGCTGGCCGATGTGCGGCGAGAACGGGGCGGTGAGCCGGGCGGCGGCCAGGCTGACCGGGCCGATCTGCAGCTCGGGGTGGTGGGCGTAGAGCGAGAGACCGCCGTCGGGCTGGTGGCTGAAGAGCAGCTGCTCGCCCTGGCGCAGGTAGTGCCAGGAGAAGCCGCCGCTGGGCTCGACCAGGAAGAACCAGAGGATCGTCCAGGCGGCCAGCAGGACGTGGTGCCTGCGGAGCGGCAGCCCCGCGATCCGCCCTGTCGCGGCTTCGTAGTCGGTGGTGGTCTGTGCCGTGCGTGCTACCCGCACCTGTCCCTCTCCCCGCCGTTCCGCCCCCCTCCGGCCGGACATCCTATGTGACGGAGAAGTACCGCCCGTGCCGCCCGGGTGTCCGTACGAACGGACGGCCGGGCGGCACGGCGGCACTCACGGAGCTCCCCCAGGGGTCAGCTCTGCTGGCCCGACTTGCGACGACGCAGCACCACGAGGGTGCCGACACCGGCGACCAGGACGGCGCCGCCGGTGGCCGCGATCGCGGTGGTGTGATCACCGCCACCGGTGGTGGCGAGGGACTTGTCCGCGTTGGCGGCGGCGGTCTTGGCCTTGGTGACACCGGCCGGGGTGATCTTCGGCGCGGTGACGGTCGGGTTCTGCACCGGGAAGTCGATCGGCTGCGGGGCGTCGGTGCTGCTGCCGCCGGACGGCACCGGGGCGCCGGTCGCACCGGAGTCGGACGGCGAGGCGGACGGCGAACCGGTGCCGGTGGCCGGGGTGGTCGGCGCCGCGGTCGGCGTCGTCGGCTCGGCGGTGGGCTTCGTCGGCTCGGTGGTGGGGGTCGAGGTGGCCGTCGCGGTGGCGGTGGCGGTGGCGGTCGCGGTGGCCGGGGCGGTCGGCGACGCGCTGGAGGTCGGCGTGTGGCGGGCCGTGGGCGAGCTGCTCGCGGTCGGGCTCGGCTTGCCGGTCTTGGTCGGGGTGGGGGTCGGGGTGGGCTTGCCGCCGCCGGCCTTGATGGTGAAGCCGGCGCCCTTGATCCCGTCGCAGCTGAAGCCGCCGTGGTCGTTCTCGTCGTTGGCGTCGGCGGAGTAGACCACCGGCACGACACCGGCCTTGCCCAGCGGGGTGTCCTCGGTGAAGGAGGCGCGGACCTTGATGTCGACGCTCTTGCCCTGGGCGAGGAAGAGCAGGGCGTCGTCGGCGGCGTCGCCGCCGTCGGTGACGCCGCCGAGGAACATCAGCACGGCGCTGTCGTCGCCGTCGCCGCCGCCGGGGGCGATGACGGCGGTCTTCCAGGTGCCGCCGCCGGGCAGCGAGGCCGGCAGCTGGTACTCGAGCTTGAGGTCCTTCGCCTTGAGCGTGCCCGCCTTGTTCTTGAACTTCAGCAGCGGGAAGGCGACGAAGTCGGTCTTCGTCGAGTTGTCGATCCGGTAGGTGAACTCGCGGGCGTCGCCACCGGCGATGAAGGTGCCGGGAACGCCGTGGACCGAGAGGTCGAGGGCCTGGTGGCCGGCCTTCTCGGCCTGGGCGGCGGCGGACGGGGTGCCGGTGGCGCCGACGGCCATGGCGCCCTGGGCGCCGGCCAGCACGAGCGAGGACGCGAGCGCGGCGGCGCCGGCAAGGGCAAGACTGCGACGTATGGACAAGGAGACCTCACGGAAGTTTCCGGGCGAGGCCCGGGCGCGAGGGGGCGGCCGCAGACGCCGCGAAACCCCTCACGAAGCTGAAAGTCCGACGGAGAGTACCGAACGATCCAGCCACTCCGGAAGGCAGGTGCCGTGCTGTGGTCCGCGCCCGACCCCGGGGCGCCCGAATCGTCCAACTCCGTCCGGCTGTAGGGCTTTTGCGCTTCGCCGGGAGATGACCGCAGAGTGACGGGTACACGTCCGGACGACGGTACCGCACGGGCCGGAATGGCGTGAATGCGTCACTCCGCGGGAGTCCCGGGAGCCTCAGTCCGCGAAGAAGGACTTGGCCGCGATCAGCGCCCGCTCGTCGCGCAGAACGTCCCCCGGGCGGGTGCCGTTGCCGAGCAGCGCGCCGCCCCAGCGCATCCCCATGTACTCGGCGGTCAGCCGGAGCGTGCCGATCAGCGGCTCGGCCTTGTCGTCCCCGGTAGCGAGGGCGGTGACGCCCCAGACGGTGCCGCCGCGCAGCCCGGCGCGGAAGTCCAGGCCGGGCACCCGGAGCCAGGCCGACCAGTAGTCGAGGTAGAGCTTGGCGGTGGTCGGCAACGAGTACCAGTACAGCGGCGCGACGAAGACCAGGTCGGTGGCCTCGAGGGTGGCCTCCAGCAGGGTCCGCTCGTGCCCGGCCGGCTCGGGGTAGCGGCCGTCACCGGTGTGCCGCAGGTCCTGGAAGGGCGGCAGCGGGTGGTCGGCGAGCCGCAGCCAGCGCTGCTCCGCGCCGGCCGGCAGGCTCGACTCGGCGGCCAGCCGGGCGAGTCGCTCGGAGTTGCCGCCGACGCGCGCGCTCGCGTCGAGGAACAGGAAACGGCGTGGCGCCTCGGCGCCGGACGGCTGGTCGGACATCGGAGACTCCCCCGGTCGGGTGCTGCGGACGGACGTGCGAGCAGCCGTCGCGCGCCGGTTATTCCGCGCCCGCGCCCCGGAGAACCGCAGGCGGGTCAGTCCGTCAGCCCGGCCCGGCGGCGGGCGACCTCGGCGACGGCGGCCCAGTCCTTGTCCCCGTCGCCGTGGGCCAGCGCGTCCAGGAAGGCGTCCCGCAGGATGCCGCCGAACGGCAGCGGGACGTTGCGCTCTGCCCCGGCCGCGAGGGCGAGGCCGACGTCCTTGAGCCCGAGCGGCAGCCGGAACCCGGCCGGCTCGTACCGGCGCTCCGCGACCATCGACCCGTAGCCGGAGTAGACCGGCCCCGGGAAGAGCGTGCCGGTGAGCATCTCGACCAAGTCGGTGGGCCGCACCCCGTGGGCCTCGGCCAGGCTGCACGCCTCGGCCATCGACTCGATCGCGCAGGCCAGCAGGAAGTTGGTGCTGATCTTGGCAGTGTTGGCCTGCCGGGGGCTGTCGCCGAACCGCCAGGTGCGCTCGCCCATCGCGGCGAACAGCGGCTCGGCCCGCTCCAGCAACTCCGGCGCGCCCGCGGCCAGGATGTTGAGCCGGCCCGCCGCCGCGACCGGGGGCCGGCCGAGGACCGGCGCGGCGACGTAGCCGATGCCGTGCTCGGCGTGCAGCGCCTCGGCGCGCTCGGCGAGCGCCAGCGAGACGGTGGCCATGTTGACGTGCAGCGTCGTGTCCGCGCCCGCCAGCAGCCCGGGGTCGAGCAGCAGCCGCTCGAACGCCTCGTCGTTGGCCAGCATGGAGACCACCGTGTCGGCGGCGAAGACCTCGGCGACCGTGCCGGCCGCCTCCGCGCCCTGGGCCACCAGGGCGGCCACCGGCTCGGGCGAACGGTTCCAGACCCGTACGGTGTGGCCGGCCCGCAGCAGGCTGCCGGCCATGCCCTGCCCCATCGCGCCCAGCCCCACGAAACCGACCGTCGTCGTCCCGGTCATCCGCGCACTCCCGTCGCCGTAGCCGTCCGTTCGTGGCCGACTGTACGTCAGGGCGGCTCGGCGCCGGGGTGGCTCGGTTCCGGAGTCGTCGGGCGCCGAGGTGCTCGGACGCTGAAGTGCTCGGACGCCGGAGCGGTCAGACCTCGGGGTGGTCAGGCGCAGACGCGCGCACGCCGACGGCTGCGGTTCGCGGCGGCCCCGCGCTCCAGCTCGGTCACCACCCGGTGGCGCAGCAACTCGTACTGGGCCTGGAGCCGGCCGGGGCGGGCCGGCCGGGCGACCGGGCGGCCGGGGCCGACCAGCTCGTCCGGCCCGAACTGCTCGCGGGTGAGGTCGATCTCGAAGCCGGTGGCGAAGCGGTTCCACCAGTGGAGGTCCGTCCGGACCCCGTCGACGTGCACCTCGCCCATCATCAGCTCGCCGCCGAGCAGGTCGTTGACCACCAGCGACGTCACCCCGCACTGGCCGCGGGCGGGATTGTCGGGACGCCAGTGGGCCAGGTCCTCGGGCGCACAGGTGTCGACACCCCAGGAGGAGCGGATCGCACGTTCGATGTCGTTGAGGGTCCACGCCGTCATACCGGGAAGCCTGCCACGCGGCACTGACAACGACACCGGCTTTTCAAAGGGTCACCGCCTGTTCTGCGACGACCCTCCCGGTGTTCACCCGAACGAGGACACCGCGGCGCTCGGCCCGGAACACGCCTCCGGCCGGTCGGCCACGGGGGTGGGCCGACCGGCCGGGTGCGTCACTTCGCCAGGGCGGCGACGCCGGCCTGCGCGAACTGCTCGTCCAGGTCGCCGCTGGGCGCGCCCGCGACACCGATGCCGGCGACCGGAGCGCCCTTGGCCTGCACCGGCGCACCACCGGCCAGGAACAGCGTGCCCGGGATGTCCTTCAGGTTGGGGGCCTGGGCGAGGCGCTTGGCCAGCTCCGAGGTCGGGGCGTTCCAGGAGACCGCCGTGAAGGCCTTGCGCTCGGCCGACTCCGGGGCCTGCGGGCCGGCGCCGTCGCCCTTGAGCAGGACCCGGGTGACGCCGTCGCGGTCGACCACGGCGACCGCGACGTGCTGGCCGGCCTTGGTGGCCGCGTCCAGGGCGGCCTGGGCGGCGCGGGTGGCGGCGTCGATGGTCAGGCCGGTGCTCTGGGCCAGGTTCTTGTTCTGGGTGTCGACCTTGACGGCAGCCGGCGCGGCCGGGGTCTCGGCGGTCTCGGCGCTGGCCGAGACGGCGCCCACGCCGACGGCGGCGAGCGCGGCGACGGTGCCGGTCAGCACCCGGGTACGCACGGAGGTCTTCTTCATGGTCCAGCTCCTCAACGGATCTACGGGGTCTGCGGCCCGCGCGGCGGATCGGGCCGCGGCGGATTCGGGGCCGGGCGGCGGGGGGGGGACCGCCCGGTTCTGCTTCGATCCTCCGGCCGGATCCGGGCGCGCGGCATCGACGTTCCGGCGCGACCGTCCGGGCATGACGGGGGACGGCGCCGTCAACCGATCGGCTGATGCAGGGACGGGCCGGACGGGTCACCATCGAGGGATCGGCGCAGGTCTGTGCGCTGAGCGCTGGTACCTCGCACCGTGTACCTCGCACCGCGTTACCGCCAGGAGCCACCCGTGCAGCTGCCCCGCCCGTCCACCGGCCGGTCCGTCGCCGGCTGGTCCGTCGGCGGCCGCGACGCCGGGGACCCGGACGCGGGCCGGCTGGCGCTGCTCCTGGACTCCGCGTTCCTGCTGCTGCTCGCCGCCTCGCTCAGCCGCTACCTCACCCACCACGCCGGGAGCCCCCGGATCCCCTGGGTGATCGGGCTCAGCGCCGCCCTGGCCGTCGCCCGGCCGGCCGCCTCCTGGTTGGACCACCGCCGCCCGCCCGCGCCCGGCCGTCCGCGCCGGTGGCCCTTGGCCCTGGTGGTCGCACTCTGGGTGGTGTTGGTGCTGCTCGCCCCGAGCTTCGCCTGGTGCGCAGTCCCGCTGATCTACACCGCGCTGCGGGCGCTGCCTGCGAAGGCGGCGATCCCGCTGGTGGCGGCGCTGACGCTGCTGGTGGTGATCGCCGAGATCCGGCTGCCGGGCGGGGCGGACGCCACCCTCGTCCTGCTGCCGCCCGCGGTGGCCGCGCTGGCCACCGGGGTCTTCCTGTTCATGGCCCGGCAGGCCGCCCGGCAGCGGGCGCTGATCGCCGACCTGGTCCGCACCCGGCGCGAACTCGCCGCCACCGAACGGCGGGAGGGCACCCTCGCCGAGCGCGAGCGGCTGGCGATGGAGATCCACGACACCCTGGCGCAGGGCCTGTCCAGCCAGCGGATGCTGCTGCAGGCCGCCGAGCGCACCTGGGACGCCGATCCGGCGACCGCCCGTACCCACGTCCGGACCGCCGCCGAGGTGGCCTCCCGGAACCTGGCCGAGGCCCGCCGCTTCGTCCACGACCTCGCCCCGGCCGAGCTGGCCGACGGCGGCACCCTGGACCGGGCGCTGCGGGCGCTGGCCGAGCGGGAGTCCGCCGAGAGCGGGCTGCCGGTCCGCTTCCACCTGGACGGCACGCCCGCACCGCTGCCCGCCGCCGCGCAGTCCGCGCTGCTGCGGATCGCCCAGGGCGCGCTGGCCAACGTCCGCGAGCACGCCGGGGCCTCGGCGGCGGCGATCACCCTGTCCTTCCTGGGCGACCAGGCGGTGCTGGACATCGCCGACGACGGAGGGGGCTTCGACCCGGACTCGGCCGATTCCGGCGGTGGGCGCGGGTACGGCCTGCCGGCCATGCGGGCCCGGCTGCGGCAGCTGGGTGGCAGGCTGACCGTGGAGAGCACCCCCGGCGAGGGCACCGTCGTCTCCGCCGCGATCCCCCTGGAGCACCGATGAACGCGACCCCTGTCCGGCTGCTGGTCTGCGACGACCACGCGGTGGTACGGGCCGGCCTGCTGGCGCTGCTCGCCAGCGCGGGCGACATCGAGGTGGTCGGCGAGGCGAGCACCGGGGAGGAGGTGGTCGCGCTGGCCGCCAAGCTGGCGCCGCAGGTCGTGCTGATGGACCTCCAGCTCGGCGACGGCATCGACGGCGTGGAAGCCACCCGGCGGATCACCGCCGCCCCGGGCGGGCCGCACGTCCTGGTGCTCACCACCTACGACACCGACGCCGACATCACCCGGGCGATCGCCGCGGGCGCCACCGGCTACCTGCTGAAGGCCGAACGGCCGGAGGAGCTGTTCGCCGCCGTCCACGCGGCCGCCCAGGGCCGGACGGTGCTCTCGCCACCGGTCGCCTCCCGGGTGATGGCGCAGATGCGGGCGCCCGCGCCGCAGCTCACCGAGCGCGAGCAGGACATCCTGGGACAGCTGGCGCAGGGCCTGGGCAACCGGGAGATCGCGCGGGCGCTGTTCATCAGCGAGGCGACGGTGAAGACCCATCTGGGCCGGATCTACGACAAGTTGGGCGTGGACACCCGGGCCGGAGCGGTGGCGGTGGCCAAGGAGCGCCGGCTGCTGCGCTGAGCCGGCCCGGTTGCCGTACGCCACCCTGACCGGCACACAACTGCCTGGTGGGAAGCCTGTCGGAGCAACCAGAACCCGTCCCCACGATTGTGGATTTTTCGTGGATCCCACTATTGACGAACCAACCACGGGCCTTGTTAGCGTGAGACCACGACGTCCCCGGAGGTGGGGGCTCGCCGGGGCCTGTGCGGACCGCTCTCGCCGGAGGGCGTTGCCAGGGGGGACGGCGGGACTGCCGGGATGTCGGGGGGAGCGGCAGCGCCGAAGCCGCGCAACGAGGCGGCGTGGAGCGGGTCCGGGGGACCCACTCCACGCCTCCCCCGTGAGCCCCGCATCACATCAGCGCGCTCCAGTACGGGCAGTGCACGTCCGGCAGCGGCGCGGACCCGCCGAGCCCCGGCCGCTCCGGGCGGGCCATTCCGGGCGAGCTCGCGGCCAGCGCGATCTCACCGAACTCACCGATGCTCAGGGCCAGTTGATACCCGTCCCGGGTGACGGCAGCGACCCCCGCCCGGTCCCGACCGGCGTTCAGCGAGGTGATCACCCACCCCCGCCGCCGCCAGTGCCGCTCCACCACCCCCGCCAACTCCGCCTGGCGGCACGGCGATACGACGGTGAGCAGGTACCGACCCCGGGTGACGTACCAGTGCGCCTGCGACTCCCGCCCCGGCAACGGCAGTCGCGCGCCCGCCCGAGGCGCCGCCGCGCGCCAGGCCGGCGCCGGCCGGACGGCGTCCACGGTTTCCCGGAGCAGCGCCTCGCAGCGCTCCGCCGCGTCGAGTTGATCTTCCGTCACCTCCGGAGCCAGCGCCGGCCACCAGGCGGGCGTGGATGGGGAGCCGTCGCGACAACCGTCCGGGCATCCGAGGTTCAGTTCGGCACCACCTGACTGCACTGGGCCCTCCGTACTCCTCCCGGCATTCAACCCGGGCAGGCATTCCGTCACTCCTTGGACGGCGGCCGGGCACGGACAGTTCCGTTCCACGCCGTTCCCCCATCTCGAATTGCACTGCACGGTGCAGTTGAATCACTAACCTGCACCGTGTAGTTTACTTCTCATCGCCACCCCGGTCGGCCAGCCCGAACCGGATCGGACCAGGAGGAACCCGCCATGCCCACCATCACCGTCGGCACCGCCCGCATCCCCTACCGCGTCGTCGGCAACGGCCCCGACACCCTCGTCCTGGTCCACGGCACCGGCCCCGGCTCCGGCATGTGGGACGCCATGCTGGACTCCTTCACCGACCGCTACACCGTGCTGCTGCCGGACCTCTCCGGCAGCGAGGCCGCCGAGGACGACGGCGGCCCGCTCACCCTGGAGACCCTCGCCGAGCAGGTCAACGCCGTCATCGCCGACGCCGGCCGCGGCCCCGTCGACCTCCTCGGCTTCTCACTCGGCGCCGTCGTCGCCACCGCGGCCGCCGCCCTGCGCCCCGACCAGGTCCGCCGTCTGGTCGCCACGGCCGGCTGGATCGGCGCCGAACAGGACGAGTACCTGCGACTCTCCATGGCCACCTGGCTCTCCCTCGCCGACCACCCCGAGGCCTTCGGCCGCTACGCCACCCTCACCGCCTTCGGCCGCGACTTCCTCAACCGCATCGGCCGCCAGGCCGTCGAGGCCAACACCGCCTACCTGCAGCCGACCCCCGGCACCCTCCGGCACATCGCCCTCGACCTCACCCTGGACCTCACCCCGCTGCTCCCCCGCGTCCAGGCCCCCACCCTGGTGATCGGCTGCACCCAGGACGCCACCGTCCCGGTCGAGAACACCCGCCGCCTCCACGCCGCCCTGCCCACCAGCAGCTACGCCGAGTTCGACACCGGCCACATCGTCCTCGCCGAACAGCCCGCCGCCTTCACCAAGACCGTCCGCGACTTCCTGAACGCCGAATGACCGGCGGGCTACGGGCGACGGGCTGCACACGGGCGACGACGGGCGGCGGAAGCGGGAGTTGGAGCACACCGCCGCCCAGGTAACAAGCCCCTGCTCAAAACGGCCGATTTCCGTGCATGGTGATTTGAATCAAATTGACTGAAGGTCAGCTTTTGGGATGAGACTGCCTTGTTAGCTTCATTGGCAAGGAGTAGACCATGCGCATACTCTTCACCGGCCCGGCCGCGGCCGGCCACCTGTTCCCGATGGTGCCGACCGCGCAGGCGCTGCGCGCCGCCGGGCACGAGGTCCTGTTCGCCTGTGGGCAGCCGCTCGACCAGATCCGCAGCGCGGGCTTCCCGGTCGTCGAGATCGGCGACGGCCG
This sequence comes from Kitasatospora sp. NPDC056531, assembly GCF_042794375.1. Classification (NCBI taxonomy): domain Bacteria; kingdom Bacillati; phylum Actinomycetota; class Actinomycetes; order Kitasatosporales; family Streptomycetaceae; genus Kitasatospora; species Kitasatospora sp. NPDC056531. The sequence goes on from NZ_JBHTTU010000002.1 coordinate 49,118, forward strand.
GCACCTGCGGGAGATGTTCGAGGAGCGGCTCGACGGCAAGGTCGAGTACGTCAACCAGGACAAGTCGCAGGAAGAGATCTTCGACCTGGCGGCCGCGATCTTCGCGCACGCCTCCCGCCCCGCGGTCGACCAGCTGCTGGAGATCACCAGCGACTGGGGCGCCGACCTGCTCGTCCACGACTCCTTCCACGCCGCTCCCCCGCTGGTGGCGGCCCGGCTCAAGATCCCGTCGGTGGTCCACAACTTCGGGGTCAGCGCCGGCCTCCCCATGGTCGACCTGATCGCCTCCCAGGTCACCGACCTCTACGAGCGGCACGGTCTGGCCGGGCCGGCCACTTCCACCGCGCTCAACGTCGGCCCGCTCGGCGGCGACCCGGACGGCCTGCGGATGCGCTACATCCCCTACAACGGCGGCGGCATGGTCCCGACCGAGTTCCTCCGCCCCGCCGACCGCCCGCGGGTCGTCGTCACCCTGGGCACCGTCCTCGCCGAGCTCGACGGCGTCCGGGCCGTCGTCCGCATGGTCGAGGCCGCGGCCGAGGTCGACGCGGACTTCCTGCTCGCCGTCGGCGACGCCGACCTCGCCCCGCTCGGCACCGTGCCCGCCAACGTCCGCGGGCTGCCCTGGGTCCCGCTCAACGAACTGCTCAGCCGCGCCGACGCGCTGATCCACCACGGCGGCTCGGGCACCATGCTGACCGCCCTTCAAGCCGGTCTGCCCCAGCTGCTCCTCCCCCAGGGCGCCGACCACTACAACAACACCGAGGCCCTCACCGCCACCGGTGCCGCCCTGAGCTCCACCTCCGACGCCGTCGACACCGCCCTCCTCGACCGCCTCATCACCGACCCCGCCCTCCGCGCCGCCGCCCGCCGGCTCCAGGCCGACAACGCCGCCCTTCCCACCCCCACCGCCCTCGTCCCCACCCTCGAATCCCTCACCATCGCCCACTGACCCCCACCGGCCACTGTCGGTAACCGCCCATATCCGGGCAAAGGAAAAGCCGCAGGTCGATGACCTGCGGCTTTTCCGTATGGAGCGGGCGACGAGAATCGAACTCGCGCTCTAAGCTTGGGAAGCTCATGTTCTACCATTAAACTACGCCCGCCTGATGAGCCGTCAGAGACCGCTCGATCCAGTGTCACTGTACCCCATCCGTGACTGTGGTTGCACGGCCGGTCCGAGGCCGTGGCGGAGCGGGGTGGGGGTGGGCGGGAGGCGTACTGTTTGGGCCGCGTGTGAGTGCTCCGGTGGGTGTGGGGTCGGGGCGGCGAGCCATGGTGTGGAATGTCCGGAACATCCCCTAATGTGACGCTGTCCCGGGGCCTGGCCGCCGGGGCGCGATGAGTACGGGTGAGTACTGGGTTAGGGATGGGAAGGGGATCGATGGAGCAGCGCGCCGTCGTTCGTTGTGCCGAGGGGCACCTGTTCAGCACCACCACGTTCCCGATGCAGAACCTCGGTCCCGGTCGGCTCGGGCCCGGACGGTTGATCCGCTGTCCGCAGTGCGGACGGCTCCGGAGCTCGGTGCTGGCCGACGTACAGGAGCTGTCGACGGCGCAACTGGCGCGGGCGATGGGGATGGAAGCCGCGGAGTTCCTGGCCTGACGGCCGTCGGAAGGACGTAACGGGCCCCGGGCGGATTCGTCCGGGGCCCTGTCGTGCACGTAACCTCGAACCGTGCTGCTCTCTGACAAGGACATCCGGACCGAAATCGACCTGGGCCGGGTCGGCATCGACCCGTTCGACCCGGCGATGATCCAGCCGTCGAGTATCGACGTGCGCCTCGACCGCTTCTTCCGCGTGTTCGAGAACCACAAGTACCCGCACATCGACCCCTCCGAGGAGCAGCCGGACCTGACCCGGCTGGTCGAGCCGGACGGCGACGAGGCGTTCATCCTGCACCCGGGCGAGTTCGTGCTGGCCTCGACGTACGAGGTCATCACGCTGCCCGAGGACGTGGCCTCCCGGCTGGAGGGCAAGTCGAGCCTGGGCCGGCTGGGCCTGCTCACCCACTCCACGGCCGGCTTCATCGACCCCGGCTTCAGCGGCCACGTGACGCTGGAGCTGTCGAACGTCGCGACGCTGCCGATCAAGCTGTACCCGGGGATGAAGATCGGGCAGCTCTGCCTGTTCCGGCTCTCCTCGCCGTCGGAGCACCCGTACGGCTCCGAGCGCTACGGCTCGCGCTACCAGGGCCAGCGCGGCCCGACGCCGTCCCGCTCCTTCCTGAACTTCCACCGCACCAAGGTCTGATCCCGGCAGAGTGCACGCACGGCGGGCGGCCACCCCTCACCGCGAGGGGTGGCCGCCCGTGGCGTTCTCAGGCCCGCTTGGGGCTGGTGACCGCGACCAGCTCGGTGCCGTCCTCGGACAGCCGCAGCTCGGTGCGCAGTTCGGCGAGCTCGCCGAGGTGGTGCAGGTGGGTGCCGCCGCAGAAGATCTGCGCGCCGCCCTCGGGCAGTTCGCAGTGCCACTGGCGGCGGGCGGTGAGCTCGGGGCCGGGGACCTCGATCCGGACCGGCGCGTCGGCCGCGACCCAGGCCGCGAGCCGCGCGTTGACGGCCTCGGTGAGGGCGGGCAGGGCGTCGGCGAGGGCGGGGAACTCCTCGGTGGCGTCCGCCGTGAAGCCCTTCTTCTTCAGCGACTTGCCGAGCCGGTAGGTGTCGGTGCTGGCCTCGGTGTCCATCACCGAGCTCGCCATCGCGAGGCTGTCGAAGTCGGGGTTGCCGAAGGCGTCCGAGCGGCCCGGGTCCTTGCGCCAGCGCGGGGCGAGCGCGGCGTTCAGGGCGAGGGCGAGCAGGTGGCAGCCGCTGTGCGAGGCGCTCAGGGCGGCCCGGCGCCCGGCGTCGACGGCGAGGGCGGCGGTGCGGCCCGTAATGTCGCCGGGGTCGGTGTCGAGGACGTGCAGGACCAGCCAGGACCACTCCTCGTCCCCGCGCTTCACCGGGATCTCGGAGCCGACCAGCGGGGCGCCGCCGTCCGGGCCGACCGCGCCGGTGAGGCAGTCCACCACGGCCAGCTCGGTGCCGTCGACGGTCAGGGTGCCGTGGTCGGCCGGCTGGTCGGGCCAGGTGTGGTCGAGCGGGTGGAACGGGGTCGCCCCGGTCACCACGGCGTACCGGCCGTCGGCCAGCGGGTGCACCGCGAGCACCGGAGACTCTCCGGTCACCGCCCCGGCCGGGAAACTGACGTGGGTGGTGGGGAGGGTCATGGCTGGCTCCGGTGGCTGTGGACGAACGAGGTCGAGCGGGCCCGGGCCTACCGGCCCGACCCGCCCACCATTCTGCCTCCCGCCCCTCAGCCCAGGGTCGGCAGCTTGATCAGCACCAGCAGCGCGATCAGCTGCACCGCCGCGGCCGCCGCCGCCTTGCCCCAGGGCAGGTCGTGGAGCCGCCGGACCATGCTGGTCAGCAGGTACGCGCAGAACATCCAGGTGGCCCAGCCGACCACCTGGACCACCGCGCTGCCGGAGGGCAGCACCAGATCCAGCAGCAGCCGGGGAGCATCGGTCAGCCAGCCGATCAGCGCGGCCAGGCCGACCGTCGACTTCCACGGGCCGTCGCCGCCGAGCTGGCGGGCCAGCGCGTAGGTGACCGCGCCGAAGATCCCGCCGGCCAGGGTGAAGCCGACGGCGGCGGCGAACAGGCCGGTCAGCGCCACGGAGAAGGTCGAGTTGACGATGTCGTCGTGGGTCAGCCCGATGCCGAGCACCGCGAGCGCGCCGTACAGCAGCGAGACGGTGAGGGCGGGCACCCAGACCTGGTGGTCGCGGGTGCGGTCGAAGATCGCGGTCGGGCTGCGGAAGAGGCCGGTGAACAGCTCGCGCCACTGCGGCCGGGGCCCGGCGACGTGCGGCGCGGACTGGCCGCCGGCCCGGTAGACCGCGACGTTGTCCTGGCCGTACGGCGCCTGCTGGTCCTGGCCGTACGGCGGCTGCTGCCCGTAGCCGTCGTCGTAGTAGCCGGGGCCCGGGCCCTGGCCGTACCAGCCCCGGTCCTGGCCCGGACCGGGCTCGTGACCGTACGGCTGCTGCCGGCCGTACGGGTCGCCGACCGGGAAGGAGCGGGTGCTGCCCGGCCGGTCGGCCGCGTACGGGTCGTACCCGTCGCCGACCGTGCCCCCGGGACCGCCGGCCGGACCCCCCGGACCACCGGCCGCCGTCGGGTGCGGGGCCGTGAAGTACTCCGGCCCGTCCGGCTGCCCGTGCCCCCCGGGCGCCCCCGTCGGCGACGGCGGAGCCGACCATCCGCCGTGCGGGCGGTCGGCACCCTGACCGCTGTCGTATCGATTACCAGCCACGCTCCGAAGGTACCCGTCCGGCCCAACGCGCGTCGGCCCCGGACGGAGCCGGGGCCGGTTTGCAGCGAGTCTGAGACGAACGGGTCCGAAAGCCCCCGGGATGTCGCTACCGCTGGGCGGTGACCGACGGCCCGTGCACCGCGGCGGCCGCGCTGGTGCCGGCCGGGCAGCCGCCCGGGCCGGCCGAGACGCGCACCGCGCCGACCGGCAGCAGGGTGCCGCAGGCGACCCGGATGCCGCTGGGCAGCTCGTTGTCGGACTCCACGATCGCGCCGTCGCCGATCACCGCGCCGTCCAGCGCCGAGCGGTCGCCGACGGTGGCGAAGGCGCCCACGATCGAGTCCTTGACCAGGGTGTCCGGGCCGATCACCGCGCCGGGCAGGATGACGCTGCCCTCGACGATCGCGCCGGCCTCGACCACCGCGTCCTCGGAGACCACGGTGCCGCCGCTGAGCACCGCGCCCGGGTGGACGGTGGCGCCGGGCAGCAGCAGGGCGTCGCCGGTCGGGCCGGGGACGGCCGGGGAGTCGACCTTGCCGAGCACCAGGTCGGCCGAGCCGCGGACGAACGCGGCCGGGGTGCCGAGGTCCAGCCAGTACGAGGTGTCGACGACACCGCGCAGCAGCGCGCCGGTGGCCAGCAGCTCGGGGAAGGTCTCACGCTCGACGGATACCTCCCGGCCGGCCGGGATGCGGTCGATGACGGAACGGGTGAAGACGTAGCAGCCGGCGTTGATCTGGTCGGTGACGATCTGCTCCGGGGTCTCCGGCTTCTCCAGGAACTCCAGCACCCGCCCGTTCCCGTCGGTCGGGACGAGGCCGAAGGCGCGCGGGTCCTCGACCCGGGTGAGGTGCAGGGTGACGTCGGCCCCGGCGGCCACGTGGCCGTCGCGCAGGGCGGCGATGTCCAGCCCGGAGAGGATGTCGCCGTTGAAGATCAGGACCGGCTCGTCCGGGCCGCAGGTCAGCCCGGAGGCGGCGTTGCGGATGGCCCCGCCGGTGCCCAGCGGCTCGCGCTCGGTCAGGTAGACCAGCTCGATGCCGTACGGGGTGCCGTCCTGGAAGTGGTCCTCGAACACCTCGGCCAGGTACGAGGTGGCCAGCACCACGCGGGTGACCCCGGCTGCGGCGGCGCGGGCCAGCTGGTGCGCGATGAACGGGACGCCCGCCACGGGCAGCATCGGCTTGGGGGTGTGGGTGGTCAGCGGACGCAGTCGCGTGCCCTTACCACCGACGAGCATGATCGCCTCGGTCATGGTCTGCGCTGTTCCCCTTGTGGTCTCTGCGGCCCGGCCCGGCGGGCCGATACCTCCGTCGGTCTTCTGACCCGTCCGGAACGGGTCGACCGGCCTCGCGGCCGGTCCGGCGCCTACTGTATTTCCTTCCGACCGAATGCCCGTCCGGCAGCCGTGCGATCGGCGTCACTCTCCGGTCGGCCGCCCGCCCCCGGGGCTTCGGCCGGTGGCACCAAAAGCCCGGCCCGGCGGGCGCGTTGGCGGCGTCCACCGGGCCGGGCAGTTGTAGCAGAACTGTCGAACAGCGGTCGCTACGCGTCCACCGTCGCGGGCTCCTCGGCCTCGGCCGGCGGGGTCGCCTTCACCGAGTCGAGCAGCAGCTGGGCCACGTCGACCACCTTCAGGTGCTCCTTGGCCGCGCCCTCGTTCTTCTTGCCGTTGACCGAGTCGGAGAGCATCACCAGGCAGAACGGGCAGGCGGTGGAGACGATGTCCGGGTTGAGCGACAGCGCCTCGTCCACGCGCTCGGTGTTGATCCGCTTGCCGATGCGCTCCTCCATCCACATCCGGGCACCACCGGCGCCGCAGCAGAAGCCGCGCTCCTTGTGGCGGTGCATCTCCTGCTGGCGCAGACCGGGGACCTTGTCCATGATCTCGCGCGGCGGGCTGTAGACCTTGTTGTGGCGGCCCAGGTAGCAGGGGTCGTGGTAGGTGATCAGGCCCTCGACCGGGTTGACCGGGACGAGCTTGCCCTCGTCGATCAGGTGCTGCAGCAGCTGGGTGTGGTGGATCACCTCGAAGTGCCCGCCGAGCTGCGGGTACTCGTTGGCGATGGTGTTGAAGCAGTGCGGGCAGGTGGCCACGATCCGCTTGGTCGGGGCGTCCTCCAGCGCGGCGTTCAGCGTCTCGACGTTCTGCGCGCCGAGCATCTGGAACAGGAACTCGTTGCCCAGGCGGCGCGGGGAGTCACCGGTGCAGGTCTCCTCCTTGCCGAGGATCGCGAACTTCACGCCCGCGGTGTGCAGCAGCTCGGCGAAGGCCTTGGTGGTCTTCTTGGCGCGGTCCTCCAGGGCACCGGCGCAGCCGACCCAGTAGAGGTACTCGACCTCGGCCGGGTCGATGTCCTCGCCGATCACCGGCACCTCGATGCCGGTCTCCTTCTTGAGCTCCTTGACCCAGTCCAGGCGGGCCTTGGTGGCCATGCCCCACGGGTTGCCCTTGTTCTCCAGGTTCTTGAGCATCGTCCCGGCCTCGGTCGGGAAGTTGCTCTCGATCATCACCTGGTAGCGGCGCATGTCGACGATGTGGTCGATGTGCTCGATGTCCACCGGGCACTGCTCGACGCAGGCGCCGCAGGTGGTGCAGGACCACAGCACGTCCGGGTCGATGACGCCGTTCTCCTCGGCGGTGCCGATCAGCGGGCGCTCGCCCTCGGCGAGGGCCGCCGCCGGGACGTCCTTCAGCTGTTCGGCGGTGGCCTTCTCGGTGCCCTCCATGTCCTTGCCGCCGCCGGCCAGCAGGTACGGCGCCTTGCCGAAGGCGTGGTCCCGCAGGCTCATGATCAGCAGCTTCGGGGAGAGCGGCTTGCCGGTGTTCCAGGCCGGGCACTGCGACTGGCAGCGGCCGCACTCGGTGCAGGTGGAGAAGTCGAGGATGCCCTTCCAGGAGAAGTGCTCGACCTGGGAGACGCCGAAGACGGCGTCGTCGGCCGGGTCCTCGAAGTCGATCGGCTGGCCGCCCGAGGTCATCGGCTGCAGCGCGCCCAGCGCGACGGCACCGTCGGCGTTGCGCTTGAACCAGATGTTCGGGAAGCCCAGGAAGCGGTGCCAGGCCACACCCATGTCGGTGTTCAGCGAGACCGTGATCATCCAGATGAAGGAGACGGAGATCTTGATCGTCGCGACCAGCCAGAGCAGGTTGTGCAGGGTGCCGACGCCCAGTCCGGAGAACAGCTTCACCAGCGGGTACGAGACCACGTAGTCGACCGAGTAGTGGTCGACCCCCAGCTGGGCGCCCTCCAGGCCGCGCAGGGTCAGGATGGCCATGCCGATGACCAGGATGACCGCCTCGATGAAGTACGCGAAGCCCATGTTGGAGCCCGCGAAGCGGGACTTGCGGCCCGCCTTGTTCGGCAGGCTCAGCTGGCGGATCACCGTCAGCACCGCGATGCCGAGGAAGGTCACGAAGCCGAGCAGTTCCTGGAACACCAGGTACGGCGTCCAGTCGCCGACGACCGGGACCTCGAAGTCCGGGTCGAAGAGCTGACCGAACGCGCCGACCAGGGTGAGGATCAGCGCGTAGAAGCCGACCGCGACAGCCCAGTGGGCGATGCCGACGACGCCCCACTTGTTCATCCGGGTGTGGCCGAGGAACTCACGGATCAGGGTCACCGTGCGGGCCACCGGGTCGTTGATCCGCGCGCCCTTCGGTACGGGCTGGCCGAGCCGGACGAACCGGTAGATCTGCGCGATGGCACGAGCGAACAGCGCCACGCCGACCACGGTCGTGCCCAGTGAGATGACGATCGCTGCTAGCTGCATCCGGCTTCTCCGTACTCCAGGGCGGTGAAGGTATACGTCGGTCAAGTGTACTCGTGGGTAACTTAACCACCCACCGGCCGGACCTTACCGCCCGTTAGCGCCGATTCAGAAGGCGCTCAAGGTATGGCGGCAGTCACGTAAGGCCATACTCATCCATTCGGAGCAAAACGGAAGAGGGGAAAGCCACCGCAGCAAAGTTGAGCCAGGACAGCTCAAGGCTGTTGACTCGTTCGTGGGCCTCGTGCATGCTTGAGCCCGTAAAGCTCAACTCTTCCGTGGAGGTATCTACGATGGCACGCGCGGTCGGCATCGACCTCGGCACGACGAACTCGGTCGTCAGCGTTCTCGAGGGTGGCGAGCCCACCGTCATCACGAACGCCGAGGGCGCCCGGACCACGCCGTCCGTCGTCGCCTTCGCCAAGAACGGCGAGGTCCTGGTCGGCGAGGTGGCCAAGCGCCAGGCGGTCACCAACGTCGACCGCACCATCCGCTCGGTCAAGCGCCACATGGGCACCGGGTGGAAGATCAACATCGACAACAAGGACTTCACGCCGCAGCAGATCTCGGCCTTCGTGCTGCAGAAGCTGAAGCGCGACGCCGAGGCGTACCTGGGCGAGACCGTCACCGACGCCGTCATCACCGTCCCGGCGTACTTCTCGGACTCCGAGCGCCAGGCCACCAAGGAGGCCGGCGAGATCGCGGGCCTGAACGTCCTGCGCATCGTCAACGAGCCGACTGCGGCCGCCCTCGCGTACGGCCTGGACAAGGACGACCAGACCATCCTGGTCTTCGACCTCGGCGGTGGCACCTTCGACGTCTCCCTGCTGGAGATCGGCGACGGGGTCGTCGAGGTGAAGGCCACCAACGGTGACAACCACCTCGGTGGCGACGACTGGGACCAGAAGGTCGTCGACCACCTGGTCAAGACCTTCCAGTCCGGCCACGGCGTCGACCTGTCCAAGGACAAGATGGCCCTGCAGCGTCTGCGCGAGGCCGCCGAGAAGGCCAAGATCGAGCTGTCCTCGTCCTCCGAGACCTCGATCAACCTGCCGTACATCACGGCCTCCGCCGAGGGCCCGCTGCACCTGGACGAGAAGCTCACCCGCGCCCAGTTCCAGCAGCTGACCGCCGACCTGCTGGAGCGCTGCAAGATCCCGTTCCACAACGTGATCAAGGACGCCGGCATCTCGCTCTCCGAGATCGACCACGTCGTCCTGGTCGGTGGCTCGACCCGCATGCCGGCCGTCGCCGAGCTCGTCCGCGAGCTGACCGGCGGCAAGGACGCCAACAAGGGCGTCAACCCGGACGAGGTCGTCGCCATCGGCGCCTCGCTCCAGGCCGGTGTCCTCAAGGGTGAGGTCAAGGACGTCCTCCTGCTGGACGTCACCCCGCTGTCCCTCGGCATCGAGACCAAGGGCGGCATCATGACCAAGCTGATCGAGCGCAACACCACGATCCCGACCAAGCGCTCCGAGATCTTCACCACGGCCGAGGACAACCAGCCGTCCGTGCAGATCCAGGTCTACCAGGGCGAGCGCGAGATCGCCGCGTACAACAAGAAGCTCGGCATGTTCGAGCTGACCGGCCTGCCGCCGGCGCCGCGCGGCCTGCCGCAGATCGAGGTCACCTTCGACATCGACGCCAACGGCATCATGCACGTCGCGGCCAAGGACCTCGGCACCGGCAAGGAGCAGAAGATGACCGTCACCGGCGGCTCCTCGCTGCCGAAGGACGAGGTCGACCGCATGCGCCGCGAGGCCGAGCAGTACGCCGAGGACGACCACAAGCGCCGCGAGGCCGTCGAGACCCGCAACTCCGCCGAGCAGCTCGTCTACTCGACCGAGAAGTTCATCGCCGACAACGCCGAGAAGCTCCCGGCCGACGTCAAGACCGAGGTCGAGACCGCAGTCGGCGAGCTCAAGGAGGCCCTGAAGGGCGAGGACATCGCGAAGATCAGCGAGGCCTCGGAGAAGGTCTCCACCACGGCCCAGAAGCTCGGCCAGGCGCTGTACGCCAACGCCGACGCCGCCGGTGCCGGTGCGGCCGCGGCCGGCGAGTCCACCCACGCCAAGGAGGACGACGTCGTCGACGCCGAGATCGTGGACGACGAGAAGCCCAAGGGCGGTGCGTCGGCATGACGGACAAGCCGCAGGGCGGCAAGCCCGGCGACGACTCCGCCGCCGAGGAGGCCGTGATCAAGGCTGCCGAGGAGGCCGCGGCGGCGGGTGCCGGCGAGGGCTCCGAGGACCTCGCCACGGCCAAGCGCGAGCTGGCCGAGCGCACTGCGGACCTGCAGCGACTGCAGGCCGAGTACCAGAACTACCGCAAGCGGGTCGAGCGTGACCGGCTGACCGTCCGCGAGATCGCGGTCTCCAACATCCTGGAGTCCCTGATCCCGGTCCTGGACGACATCGGCCGCGCCCGCGAGCACGGCGAGGTGACGGGCGGCTTCAAGTCCGTCGCCGAGTCCCTGGAGACGGTCGTCGCCAAGCTGGGCCTCCAGCAGTTCGGCAAGGAGGGCGAGCCCTTCGACCCGACCCAGCACGAGGCGCTGATGCACAGCTACTCCTCGGACGTCACCGAGGACACCTGCGTGCAGATCCTCCAGCCCGGCTACCGCATCGGCGAGCGGATCATCCGCCCCGCGATGGTCGCCGTGGCGGAGCCCCAGCCGGGCACCCAGACGACGTCCGCCCCGGACGCCGAGGCGAAGTCCGCCGACGCGGACACGTCCGACGGTGGCTCGGACAGCTGACAACCTGTGACAGCTGACAACCAGTGCGCTGCGGAGTCGTACGCCGGCCAACACGGCGGCCGGCTCCGCAGCGTGCTGTCAACGGCTCTTCTTTCAGTTGCTGTTGACAGCGCAGTGACGATGGACATCGGGAGGTGGCGGAGGCCGTGAGCGAGCGCAGCGAGCGAACCGTTGAGAGGTGCGCGTGCCGCGAATCGGCTGCCGAGCGAAGCGAGGTGGGCGCATGAGCGGCAAGGATTTTGTCGAGAAGGACTACTACAAGGTCCTCGGCGTGCCCAAGGACGCCACCGCCACCGAGATCAAGAAGACCTACCGCAAGCTCGCGCGCGAGTTCCACCCGGACGCGAACAAGGGCGACGCCAAGGCGGAGGAGCGCTTCAAGGACATCTCCGAGGCGTACGACGTCCTCTCCGACGAGAAGCGCCGCAAGGAGTACGACGAGGCCCGCAGCCTCTTCGCCAACGGCGGCTTCCGCACCGGCGGCCCCGGCACCGGCAGCTACAGCTTCGACTTCGGCGACCTCTTCAGCGGTAACCAGGGCGGCGGTGGTGGCGGCGGGCTCGGCGACGTCTTCGGCGGCCTGTTCAACCGCGGCGGCACCCGGCAGGCCCAGCCCCGGCGCGGCGCCGACGTCGAGACCGAGGTGACGCTCTCCTTCGAGGAGGCGGTGGACGGCGCGACCGTCCCGCTGCGGATGACCAGCCAGGCCCCCTGCCGCATCTGCAACGGCACCGGCGCCAAGTCCGGCACCACCCCGCGGGTCTGCCCGACCTGCGTCGGCGCCGGCACCGTCAGCCGCGGCCAGGGCGCCTTCGCGCTCTCCGAGCCGTGCAAGGACTGCCGCGGCCGAGGCATGATCGTCGACGACCCGTGCACCGACTGCCACGGCAGCGGCCGGGCCACCTCGGCCCGCACCATGCAGGTCCGCATCCCGGCCGGCGTCCAGGCCGACCAGCGGATCCGGCTCAAGGGCAAGGGCGCCCAGGGCGAGCGCGGCGGCCAGCCCGGCGACCTCTACGTCACCGTCCACGTCGACCCGCACCCGGTGTTCGGCCGCAAGGGCGACAACCTGACCGTCACCGTCCCGGTCACCTTCCCCGAGGCGGCCCTCGGCGCCACCATCGAGGTGCCCACGCTCGGCGGCCCCGCCGTCAAGCTCAAGCTGCCCCCGGGCAGCGCCAACGGTCTCACCATGCGCGCCCGCGGCAAGGGCGCCACCCGCAAGGACGGCACCCGCGGCGACCTCCTCGTCACCGTCGAGGTCGTGGTCCCCCAGCACGTCGACGGCGACGCGCTGAACGCCCTGGAGCAGTACCGCGAGGCCACCGCCTCCGACGACCCGCGAGCCGCCCTCTTCCGGGCGGCGAAGGGAGCGTGACGACCAGATGTCCCCGAACCCGATGACCCCCGACAGCCCGATCGGCCCCGGCCTCGGCGAGGGCCTTCCCGGCGACGGCCCCCGCCGCACCCGGCGCACCGCAGCGGCCCCGCCGCAGTACGTGCTCACCGAGGAAACCCCGGTGTACGTCATCTCGGTCGCCGCCGAGCTGTCCGGCCTGCACCCGCAGACCCTGCGCCAGTACGACCGCCTCGGCCTGGTCTGCCCCGACCGCACCGCCGGCCGCGGCCGCCGCTACTCCGCCCGCGACATCCAGCAGCTGCGGGAGGTCCAGCGGCTCTCCCAGGACGAGGGCATCAACCTGGCCGGCATCAAGCGGATCATCGAGCTGGAGAACCAGGTCACCGCCCTCCAGGCCCGCATCACCGAGCTGGTCGACTCGCTGGAAGGCGCCGCCACCGCCTTCCAGCAGCGCGAGGCCGCCGTCCACGCCTCCTACCGTCGCGACCTCGTCCCGTACCAGCCTCCCACCCCCCAGTCCAGCGCCCTCGTCGTCTGGCGCCCCAAGCGCTGACCCGGGGCACTGCTCACCTCACCAGCCGCCGGCTCCCTCCTGTTCGGGGGGTGCCGGCGGCTGGCGTGTGGTGAAAAAATGCTGCGGCAAGGAGCATCGATCGCTCGATGCCCGGGACGAATCACCAGCCGGATCCTGCGTGCCGCTTAAGATCCTTGCTGCAGTAGCCATCCGTCGCGTTGACTAACTTGTCCGGTCAACACAAGGAGCCGAGAATGAGTGGGCGAGAAGGAGCAGGTGCCGCGCCAGGCGGACTGCGCATCCTGTCGGAGGATGCCCGCACGCTCTATCTGAAAGCCGTGAGCGAGAACGGCCGGCTGAGCCGGAATGCCGGCGGATCGGGCGAGGATTCCGCCCTCCAGGAGTTGCTGGACCTCGGACTGCTCATTCTCGACAACGAAGAGCCGGACGCCTATTTCGCCGTCGATCCGACACAGCTCTCGGCGGGTCTGAGTTCAGCATGGCAACGACAGGCCCTCGATCTCCTGGCACGCGCGGTGGCGCTGCCGACGGAACTCGGCGAACTCGCCGAGGCTTTCCACGCCCCGAACCAATCCGGGGGGCCCATCGAATACGTCAGAGGCCGCGCCCTGATCAATCAGCGACTTCAGCAATCCGCGGCCAGCGGATGGACCGAAGGGCTCGCCATGCAACCGGGCGGCCCGCGCCCTGCCGAGCTGTTGACCGCGTTCCTGGACCGGGACCTCGACATGCTCCGTCATGGTGCGTCGATGCGGACGATCTACCACGCGAGCACCCGTTACCACCAACCGACCAGGGACTACGTGGCACAACTGGCCAAGGCGGGCTGGCAGTTCCGGACCCTCGACGAGCCCTACACCCGACTGATCGTGGTCGACCGACAGTTGGCGGTGATTCCCGTGGCGGGCGACAACGTCGCCGCCTTCATATACGACCCCGCTGTCATCAACTTCCTCGCCGAAGAGGTCTTCGAGCGGAGCTGGAACAGGGCACTTGAGTTCGAGGGGGACCGCACCGTCCCGCGTCAGGTCGTGTCGCAACTCCGACAGACCATCATCGAGCTCCTGCTCTCCGGAACGAACCATCGCGTCATCGCACGACGGCTCGGCATCAGCGAGCGGACACTCGCCCGGCATATCGCCGAGATGAGGGAGGACTACAACGTCGACTCCCTCTTCCAACTTGGCTATGTGCTAGGCCGCTCCCCCCGACAAGAAAACGAATAGGAAACCCCTTTTCAAAGGAGCGGCTTTCCTAGCACCATCCGCCGGCCGTCATGTCGGCCGGCACGGACTCGGCCCCTGACCCCGGAGAGCCGATCGGCCCAGCCTCACCAGTGGATGTCGTCGCTGACGGCCACTGCCGCAGTGGTGGAGACCGCGGCCTGCTCACTGCCAGCGACGGCCTGAACCCCAGCCAGTACGGCCGCGCCGAGGACAACCGAAAACGCAACCGTGCGGACGAGTCGGTACATACGGGACACGGACCCACCCCTCCTTCTCTCTAGAGCTCCACGAGCTGGATCTAATAGCACTAGCGTCCACATGATGCCGCAGACCGCGCGGTGGTGTCATCTCCCCGACAACACAAGGAGCGTCATCTCTCTGCCAGTCATCCAGATGACAGGGCGGGACGCTGGACGGGGCTGCGACCGCTGATAGACGATCATTTCGTCCCCGATGGTGCGGCGGGAAAGCCACACTTGCCGCTGTACCGTCAAATTCTGTCTGATCTCGTCAGCTTTTTTGAAGCAGCAACCAAACGCGCCTACCGGCACCGCATCCCCTACCCGGTCGGCCTTTCCCCGGAGTCGACATGACCGAGCCCTACCTGCGTCACCACGACAGCCAGGCCCCTGAGGGTCGGCGTGCACGTGTGTTCCTGGCCGCGCCGCTGATGCGGCTGACCGGCCCGGCCGACAGCGTGGTGACCCTCGCCAGCCGGACGCGGCTGACGACGCTCCGCACCACCCTGCTCCGCAGCGGTGCCGCCGTGTACAGCGCGCACCACAGCGACGCCTGGACCGTCGCCGGCCGCGCGCCCGAGCCCCGGGTGCCGTCCGACTTCCGCGCCCTGCAGTCCGCGGACCTGGTCTTCGCCTACGTCGGAGCGCCGCTCTCGGCCGGGGTGAGTCTGGAGCTGGGCTGGGCGTCGGCCCTGCGGAAGCCGATCGTCCTGCTCGTCGACGAGGCGATCACCCACAACCCGCTGATCGCCACCATCGAGCAGGTCGCCCCCGTCCTGCCGCTGGTCTTCGACGACACCTGGTCGCAGGAGGCCCTCAACCACACGGTGGAGACCGCCCTGGACTGGGCCGGCATGGCGCTCTCCCTCCGCGAGGGCTTCTGGACCGCGCCCGGCGAGCAGTTCAACGTCCCCCGACAGCAGTCCTCCGTCCCCGGCTACTGGCCGACCGGCGCCGCCACCGGCTGAGCAGAGCGCACCCCCCGGATCCCCCTCCGGGCTCTTGCTTCCGCCGCTTGCCGCGCTGCCCGGGCCGCCTCCGCCCGGGCTGCGCGGCCGGCGGCGGCTCGGGCAGGTCGAGTACCGGCTCAGGCATCGCGGGCCGCTCTCATCTGCCAGCCGAGCTGGAAGAGCGTCTCGGCGTCGTACAGCTCGCGAAGCCGGGCGATGTGCGCAGCGACCGTCCGCTCGCTCAAGCCCAGCCGACTCGCGATCGCCCGCTGGGTGAGGCCGCGGGTGAGCAGGCGACCGACCTGCTCATGGGCGGACGCATCGCCGGAACCCGCCTCCAGGGCAGTCCAGTTCACTCCGTCGGCCAGCTGCCAGTAGCGGTCGAAAACCTCGGCCAGGAACACGACGGTGGCCGAGTCCTCCACGAACGCCGCCCGGTCCAGTCCCGCCGACGCCGGGATGACGGCTACCGTCCGATCCAGGATCATCATCTTGGAGAACGAGAACGGTGCGACCCGGATGTGGCAGCCGGCCTCCGTCAGCCGGGCCGCGAGCCGGACCGTCAGGCCGTCGAATCGAGCCGCTGCTTCGTAGACGGTGCGTATCGAGCCGCCACCCTCCAGATAGCGGCGGGCGTGTTCCACGATGTCGTCGGCGGCGCCCGCGGGCCTGGCCCCTCCCGGTTGGAGGGACAACCCCTCGTGGCAGAACTCTTCGGTGAGCTGGGAAATCTGATGCCGGATGTTCTCGGCACCCTCGACGATGCGCACGGCACCGGTTTGGTCGTGGCGCCGCGGGGCGGTGTCGTAGGCGACGGTGAGATCACCGAACAGATCGGGGAGTTCCTCGGCCTGCATCAACAGACGGGTGCCGGTCGTGCGCAGGTCTGCCGCGATCCGGGTCGAGACCGAGCGCGGGTTGACCGCGGTCAGCACGCCGTCCGAGATGTACGGCTTCAGCAGGCCCAGGTCCAGCAGCGTCTGGACGGTCGCCGTGTCCTGCTCCGGGATGTCGGCGATCCGGATGCGGCCGCCCTCGCGGAGGATCGCGCGGTAGAGCTCGCGGGCGGCCTCGTCGGGCAGGGCGAGGCTGCGGTTCGTCATGGCTGTTCTCCCGTCATCTGCCGGTCCGGCCGGAGCGGTTCCCCTGCGCCCCGGGCACCGAGGAGGAGGGCGGCCGGGTCAGTCATGGCGCTCCCCCGGAGGTGCCGGCCGAGGTGGAGGCCGCGGGCGAGCAGGCCGCCGCTGCGGACGGTGGTGGGGTAGAGGACGCGTTCGGCCGGGCCGGGCTCGTCAGTCATCGCGGGAGCCTCTCATCAGCCACCCGAGCTGGAAGAGGGTCTGGGCGCCGTAGCGGTCGCGCAGTCGGGAGATGTGGGCGGCGACGGTGCGCTCGCTCAGGCCCAGCCGGGTGGCGACGGCGCGCTGAGTGAGGCCGCGGGCGAGCAGGCGGCCGACCCGGTCGGGGATGGTGCGGGCGGGGTTCTGGCCGAGGCAACCGGCGGCCTCGGTGGTGTCGGCGCGGGCCCAGTCGCGTTCGAAGACGCCGATCAGGAAGGTGAGGGCGGCCGGGTCGCTGATGAAGGCGGCGGTGCTGTTGTCGTCGTTGGCGGCGATGACGGCGACGCTGCGGTCGAAGACGATCATCCGTTGGAAGGACTCGTCGAGGACCCGGATCTGCGAGCCGTGCCGGGTGACCTCCTCGGCGTAGGCGAGCGCGGGCGGGTCGGCGAGCGCGACCGGCTGGTAGATGGTGCGCAGCGAGCAGCCGCGCTGGAGGAGTTGGACGTCCTGGGCGAGGGCGACCTGCAGGGTGTCGGCGGGTCGGTGGCCGGGCTGGGCGGTGAGCACCTCGGAGCGGCAGTCGGAGACCAGTTGGGAGATCCGCTGGCGGATGTGCACGTGGCCCTCGACGTAGACCGCGCCGCCGGAACGGCCGGACGGGCGGGGCATCGTGTCGTAGGCGCGGGTGAGGGTGTCCAGGGCTCCCGGGAGGTTCTCCGCGCGGACCAGCAGGCGGGTCGCCTCGCTGCGGAGTTCGGCGCCGAGGCGGTCGCTGACCGAGCGCGGGCTGACGGCGGTGTAGCAGTGGTCCATCCGGTTGGCCATCAGCAGGCCGATGTCGAGGAGTTGCCGGAGCGCGTCGCGGTCGGTGTCCTCGATGTCGGCGCAGGGGATGCGGCCGCCTTCGGCGGTGATCGCCAGGTAGAGCTGTCGGGCCGCCTCGTCGGGTTCCCCGCCCACGGGTGCCGCGTGGTGCGGCGTGACCGCCGGTTCCGCCGTCACGTCGCACTCTCCCTGCCGGACGCCTCTCCCCTGGTGCTGCCCCGCCCGTACGCGCGAGTCGCGGGTGCGCGGTACCGGTTGCCGGGCGTGCCCACGGTACCGGTCGGACGGCGGGCCCCCGGGTCCGGGTGCCGTCGCACACCGGACGCCCAGGGGCCGCCGTCAGCACGCCAGTGCCCAGGCACTTCCGTCGAGGCGGAGCAGCAACGCCTCGACGGAACCGGATCCGGCGTCCATCACCACACATGGACCCCGCCCGGCGCTCTTCCCCCCCGTTCCACGCGTGCGGAACGTCGCACACGCGGTCAGACCTGAAGAGCAAGTCGCCACCATCGGGCTGCGGTTGCCCGGCGGCCTTGGCGTGCCTCCACCCTCACAGCGTGACGCCCGGTGGACAAGTGCCGCCTGAGTGCAGGTTCGCGCATTTGCAGTTACCTGCATCCCTGTGCCGGTGCGGTGCCGTGGGCGGCGGGCGGTATTCCGGTAAAGCCCGAGGCCAGCGGGCGCTACGGGCGGCGACGGCCGGTTGGCTGTGCACGGTCAGCCTGAGGTGCGCGTTCCTGCAACGGCGGCGTGCTCCTGAGCTGGGGCCATTCCTCCGACCGGGCGTCCGGCCGGGTCAGCGCGCCAGCAGCCGCCCGCGCACCAGCCCCGCGGCGGTGCCCCCCGCCGCCAGCACCCAGGCGACGACCAGCAGCAGGTAGAGCCCGGCGGCCAGCGCGGTGAAGCCGCCGAAGCCGGTGTGCCGGGCGAGCGCGGCGGCGCCGGTGACGCAGGTGCCGATCGGGAAGGTGTAGGCCCACCAGGTCATCGCGAACGGCATCCCGGCCCGGCGGGCCCGCAGGTTGGCGGTGAGCGCGACGGCCAGCCAGAGCATCGCGACGCCGATCACCGCAATGCCGTAGAGCTCGGCCAGCGGCAGCATGACGGGCGCCAGGGAGGGCAGCACCGGGCGGGCGGCGTCGGCGAGCTGGTGGATCGCGGTGACGGACTGGCCGAGCGGGCCGAGCACGAGGAACAGCGCGGGGGTGAGTGTGAGGGCCGGCAGCTTGCTGTGGAACAGCCCGGTGAACACCACCGGCAGCAGCACCAGGGTGGCCAGCAGGCCGACCCCGAACAGCGCCCAGCAGCCGTACAGCAGGGCCTGCTGGGGCGGTCCGGCGGGCAGGTGCGGGACGAGGGCCGGGCCGCAGGCGGAGGCGACCAGCGGGGCGACCACCGGCAGCAGCCAGGTCGGGTTGCCCTCCAGGGCGGACACCGGGTGCCGGGTGATCATCAGGTACGGGATGCCGGCGGCGACGGTCAGCGCGTACAGGGTGCCGACGCCCCACAGCACGGCGTCCAGGGCGACCGCCGGGCCGGTGCCGATGACCCGGGAGCCGAGCAGCAGGGTGCCGAGCCCGACCGCCAGCAGCGCCATCGGCGGGCAGCCGTAGAAGACCGCGGTGGCCGGGTTGTCCAGCAGCTGGGCACGGGCCGCCTCGCGGTGCCGGGTGAGGTGGACCAGCCGGGCCCCGGCCAGCACCAGCAGGGCGGCCAGTCCGAGCGCCCACATCACCTCGCCGAAGCCGATCAGCCCGGGCACCCGGACCGGCAGGGCGGCGGCGCCGTTGGCGATGATCGCGGTGCCCATCACGGCGGCGTACCAGTTGGGGCCGAGCTGGGCGAGGTCGAACCGGGAGATCCGGGTGCGGAGGGCGGGAGGGGTGAGCGGGCGGACATCGGCCAAGGTGGACATGGTTCCACCCTGACCCGGCGGCCCGGCCGCCGGTAGCGCCGCGGATCCTATGAGGACATAGCCTGAACCTATGACTCTCTCCCCGCACGTCCCCGAACTGGGCGCCCTGGAACTGCTGCTCGCGGTGGCCCGGCTGGGCAGTGTCGGCCGGGCCGCGGCCGAGCTGGGCGTCAGTCAGCCGACCGCCAGCGCCCGGATCAAGGGCATGGAGCGGCAGATCGGCGTCCCGCTGCTGGAGCGCTCGCCCCGGGGCAGCCGGCCCACCGAGGCGGGCCGGCTGGTGGTCGAGTGGGCCCGACAGGTGGTGGAGGCGGCCCAGGCGCTGGACGCCGGGATCGACGCGCTGCGCGAACGCCGGGACGCCAAGCTGCGGGTGGTGGCCAGCCTGACCGTCGCCGAGTACCTGATGCCGGGCTGGCTGCTGGCGCTCTCCGAAGCCAGCCCGGGGACGGCGGTGACGCTGCGGACGGCGAACTCGGCGGAGGTCGCCGGGCACGTGCTGGCCCAGGAGGCCGACCTCGGCTTCGTCGAGGGCCCGTCCACCCCGCCCGGGCTGGCCGGCGCGGTGGTGGCGGCGGACCGGCTGGTGGTCGTGGTGGCGCCCGGCCACCCGTGGGCGCGTCGGCGCACCCCGCTGACCGGGACCGAGCTGGCGGCCACCCCGCTGGTGCTCCGGGAGCCCGGCTCGGGCACCCGGGAGGTGCTGGAGATGGCGCTGACGCCGTACGGGGGCGCGACGCGGCCCCGGCTGGAGCTGGCCTCGTCCACCGCGCTGAAGGCGGCGGCCATGACCGGGGCGGGGCCGGTCTGCCTGAGCGAGCTGGCGGTGGTGGAGGAGCTGGCCACCCGGCGGCTGGTCGAGGTGCCGCTGGCGGAGGAGCTGGACCTGCGGCGGCCGCTGCGCGCGGTGTGGCCGGCCGGGCAGCGGCCGAGCGGGCCGGCCCGGGAGCTGTTGGGGCTGACCCGGCGGACGAACGGCCGGAGCGCCAAGAGGAAGGGTTGAGCCCGGGGAACCCGAGCCTGATGAAAAACTTGAGCGGAATAGACTCAAGTTAGTGCATGCTGTACGTAGCAGTAGTGAAGGACAACGAGGGAGGATCCCCCAGCAGTGGACGCGAGCAAGTTCACCACCAAGACGCAGGACGCTCTGTCCGCCGCGATCCGGCAGGCGGGCGCGGTCGGCAACCCGGACGTCAAGCCGGTGCACATCCTGATCGCCCTGCTGGAGCAGCCCGAGGGCATCGCCCGGCCCCTGCTGGAGGCGGTCGGGGCCGACGCCGCCCGGATCGACGCCGAGGCGCGCCGCCAGCTGACCGCGCTGCCCAGCGCGATGGGCTCGACGGTCGCCGCCCCGCAGCTCGCTCGGGACACCCTCGCCGTGCTCACCGAGGCCGGCAAGCGCGCGGACGACCTGGACGACCAGTACGTCTCCACCGAGCACCTGATGGTCGGCCTGGCCGCCGAGGGCGGGCCGGTGGCCGAGCTGCTGGTGCAGCAGGGCGCCACGCCCAGGGCGCTGCTCGCCGCCTTCAAGGACGTCCGGGGGAGCGGCCGGGTCACCTCGCCGGACCCCGAGGGCACCTACAAGGCGCTGGAGAAGTACGGCACCGACCTCACCCAGGCCGCCCGGGACGGCAAGCTCGACCCGGTGATCGGCCGTGACCAGGAGATCCGCCGGGTGGTCCAGGTGCTCTCCCGCCGGACCAAGAACAACCCGGTGCTGATCGGCGAGCCCGGCGTCGGCAAGACCGCCGTGGTCGAGGGCCTGGCCCAGCGCATCGTGGCCGGCGACGTGCCGGAATCGCTGCGCGGCAAGCGGCTGGTCGCGCTGGACCTCGGCGCGATGGTGGCCGGCGCCAAGTTCCGCGGCGAGTTCGAGGAGCGGCTGAAGGCCGTCCTGAACGACATCAAGGCCTCCGACGGCCAGGTCGTCACCTTCATCGACGAGCTGCACACCATGGTCGGCGCGGGCGCCGGTGGCGACTCGGCGATGGACGCGGGCAACATGCTCAAGCCGATGCTGGCCCGCGGCGAGCTGCGGATGGTCGGCGCCACCACGCTGGACGAGTACCGCGAGCGGATCGAGAAGGACCCGGCCCTGGAGCGCCGCTTCCAGCAGGTGCTGGTCGGCGAGCCCAGCGTGGAGGACTCGATCGCCATCCTGCGCGGTCTCAAGGGCCGGTACGAGGCGCACCACAAGGTGCAGATCTCGGACGCAGCCCTGGTCGCCGCCGCCACCCTGTCCAACCGCTACATCACCTCCCGCTTCCTGCCCGACAAGGCGATCGACCTGGTCGACGAGGCGGCCTCCCGGCTGCGGATGGAGATCGACTCCTCCCCGGTCGAGATCGACGAACTCCAGCGCGCCGTCGACCGGTTGCGGATGGAGGAGCTGGCCCTGGAGAAGGAGTCGGACCCGGCCTCGGTCGACCGGCTGGCCCGACTGCGGCGCGATCTCGCCGACCGGAACGAGCAGCTGAGCGTGCTGACGGCGCGCTGGGAGAAGGAGAAGAAGAGCCTCAACCGGGTCGGCGAGCTCAAGGAGCGGCTGGACGACCTGCACGGCGCGCTCGAACGGGCCCAGCGCGACGGGGACTTCGAGCGGGCGTCCAAGCTGATGTACGCCGAGATCCCGGCGGCCGAGAAGGAGCTCACCGAAGCCCAGGAGCGCGCCGCCACCGCGAACAACGAGCCTGGGTCCGCCTCGGCGTCGATGGTCAAGGAGGAGGTCGGCCCGGACGACGTGGCCGATGTGGTCGCCTCCTGGACGGGCATCCCGGCCGGCCGCCTGATGGAGGGCGAGAGCGCCAAACTCCTTCGCATGGAGGAGGAGTTGGGCAGGCGCCTGATCGGCCAGACGGAGGCCGTGCAGGCGGTCTCGGACGCGGTGCGCCGCACCCGCTCGGGCATCGCCGACCCGGACCGCCCGACCGGCTCCTTCCTGTTCCTCGGCCCGACCGGTGTCGGCAAGACCGAACTCGCCAAGGCGCTGGCCGACTTCCTGTTCGACGACGAGCGGGCGATGGTCCGGATCGACATGAGCGAGTACGGCGAGAAGCACTCGGTCTCCCGCCTGGTCGGCGCCCCGCCCGGGTACGTCGGCTACGAGGAGGGCGGCCAGCTCACCGAGGCGGTCCGCCGCCGCCCGTACAGCGTGGTGCTGCTGGACGAGGTGGAGAAGGCCCACCCGGAGGTCTTCGACGTCCTGCTCCAGGTGCTGGACGACGGCCGGCTCACCGACGGCCAGGGCCGCACGGTGGACTTCCGCAACGCGATCCTGATCCTCACCTCCAACCTGGGCAGCCAGTACTTGGTGGACCCGGCCACCCCCGAGGACAAGAAGAAGGCCCTGGTGCAGGACTGCGTCCGGGCCGCGTTCAAGCCGGAGTTCCTCAACCGGCTGGACGACATCGTGGTCTTCGACCCGCTGGGCACCGGCGAGCTCAGCCGAATCGTCGACATCCAGGTGGCCCGCCTCGGCGAGCGGCTGCACGAGCGCCGGCTCACCCTGGACGTCTCCGAGCCCGCCCGCGACTGGCTGGCGCTCACCGGGTACGACCCGGCGTACGGCGCCCG
Source organism: Kitasatospora sp. NPDC056531 (assembly GCF_042794375.1). Classification (NCBI taxonomy): domain Bacteria; kingdom Bacillati; phylum Actinomycetota; class Actinomycetes; order Kitasatosporales; family Streptomycetaceae; genus Kitasatospora; species Kitasatospora sp. NPDC056531. The sequence continues at coordinate 71,856 of NZ_JBHTTU010000002.1, forward strand.
CCCGCTGCGCCGGCTGGTGCAGTCCGCGATCGGCGACCAACTGGCCCGGGCGATCCTGTCCGGCCAGGTGCACGACGGGGACACCGTCCTGGTCGAGCGGGACGAGGAGGGCGACCGCCTCACCGTCCGCGGTCGGGGTCCGCTGGAGAAGTAACCCCGGAAGGGCCGGTTCGGGCCGCTCCGCGCGCCTGAGCGCGCGGAGCGGCCCGTACCGCGTCGTGCCGACTCCCCGCGGTCGGTCGGCTCCCCGCGGTCGGTCGGCCCCCTGCGGTCAGTCCGGCGCGCCCCGCCGCTGCCGCCGCGAGCGGTCCCGCCAGGTGCGTGCCAGCTGGTGCAGCTCGGCCCCTTGCGCCTGCGGCAGGCTCCACGTCTGGGTGAGCAGCCGCAGCGTGGAAACCCGCGGGCAGGACACCCCCCGCTCCAGGTCGCGGATCGACCGCACGCTCAGTCCCGACACCTCCCCCAACTGCTCCTGCGTCATCCCCCGCTCCAGCCGGATGCTCCGCAGCAGCCTCCCGAGCGAGGCACCCTCCCCGGTCACCGTACGCTCCATCCCGCTTCCCCCGTTCAGCTCAAATCACCTCAACTCGCCCACCGAACATGGATGTTGCCAACGGCGAGTTCCGTCGCACGCTAACCGCATCCGGCCGGTGCGGCAGCCGAACCCGAGCGCCGGGCGCGTGACTTGGCTCACCCGCGCACCCGGCGCGCCGCCCGGCCGCCGCCCGCCGGGCACCCTGGGTGACCGGTGCCCGCCACGCCCCGAAAGGAAGATCGACGCGCCCCCGGGCGCCCCTGTGAGCGGGGCCCCGAATGAGGCAGGATGGGAGGTGGAAAGGGCGGCCTCTCATTGCCGGCCACCACGTGCACTGAGGAAGAGGACCCCCATGAGCATCGACCCGTCGTCCATCCCGTCCTTCGGCGTACCCGGAGGCGGCCAGCCCGGTGGCCAGGGCGGGCGGCCGGCCGGCCCTCCGCCGATCATCGTCCCGGACCAGGGCCTGGTCACCCAGCTGCTCGACCAGATGCAGCTCAAGCACGTCGTGGACGAGGAGGGCGACCTCACCGCCCCCTGGGAGGGCTTCCGCGTCTACTACATGTTCCGCGGCGAGCAGAAGGAGCTCTTCGCGGTGCGCGCCTTCTACGACCGGGCGTACCCGCTGGAGAAGAAGGGCGAGATCCTCGACCTGATCGACGAGTGGAACCGCGAGACCCTCTGGCCCAAGGTCTACACCCACACCCACGAGGACGGCGTGGTCCGTCTGATCGGTGAGGCCCAGATGATCGTGGGCACCGGCGTCAACCTGGACTACTTCGTCACCACCACCGCGAACTGGACCCAGGCCGCGGTCGGCTTCGAGCAGTGGATCGTCGAGCGCCTGGGCCTGCAGAACGAGATCGAGGGCGAGGAGGGCGAGGACGAGGGCTCCGACGAGGCCTGATCCCCGCTTCCCCCCGTACGGCCCGCCACCGCGCTCACGTCGCGGTGGCGGGCCGTCCTTGTCCCCGGTCCCCGACTGTCCCAGGATGGGCGCGACGACGACGCGTGAGGAGCCACCGATGGGTACCAGGCCGCTGCTGAACCGCCGCTTGGCGGGCATGGGAACGACGATCTTCGCCGAGATGTCCGCCCTGGCCACGGCCACCGGCTCGATCAACCTCGGCCAGGGCTTCCCGGACACCGACGGGCCCGAGGAGGTCCGCGAGGCGGCCGTACGGGCCCTGCGCGAGGGCCGCGGCAACCAGTACCCGCCCGGCCCCGGCATCCCCGAACTGCGCCAGGCCGTCGCCGAGCACCAGCAGCGCTTCCACGGCCTCGCGTACGACCCGGACACCGAGGTACTGGTCACCGCCGGCGCCACCGAGGCGATCGCGGCGGCCCTGTTGGCGCTGCTGGAGCCCGGCGACGAGGTGATCGCCCTCGAACCCTTCTACGACTCCTACGCGGCCTGCATCGCGATGGCCGGCGCCACCCGCGTCCCGCTGACCCTGCGGGCCCCGCACTTCCGCCCCGACCTGGACGAGCTGCGCGCCCTGATCACCCCGCGCACCCGGCTGCTGCTGATCAACACCCCGCACAACCCCACCGGCACCGTGCTGACCGCCGAGGAGCTCGCCACCATCGCCGAACTCGCCGTCGAGCACGACCTGCTGGTGGTCACCGACGAGGTCTACGAACACCTGGTCTTCGGCGCCACCCACCACCCGATCGCCGCCCTGCCCGGCATGCGCGAACGCACCGTCACCATCTCCTCGGCCGGCAAGACCTTCTCCTTCACCGGCTGGAAGGTCGGCTGGGTCACCGCGAGCCCCGCGCTGGTCTCCGCGGTGCGCACCGCCAAGCAGTACCTCACCTACGTCAGCGCCGGCCCGTTCCAGTACGCCGTCGCCGAGGCGCTGCAGCTGCCCGACAGCTACTTCGACACCCTGCGCGCCGACCTGCTGCGCAAGCGCGACCTGCTGCTCGACGGCCTCGACTCGGCCGGCTTCCGCGCCTTCACGCCCGAGGGCACGTACTTCGTCACCACCGACATCACCCCGCTCGGTGAGAAGGACGGCGTCGAGTTCTGCCGTGCCCTGCCCGAGCGCTGCGGCGTGGTCGCGATCCCCAACGCCGTCTTCTACGACGACGCCGACGCGGGCCGTAGCCTGGTCCGCTTCACTTTCTGCAAAAAGGACGAGGTGCTCCAGGAGGCCGTAGCGCGACTGCAGCGCCTCTGAGCGCCCGCGCGCCCCCTCAAACGGAAGCAGTTCCGGCCCGACACCAGGCTTGATTGGCCATCAATTCACTTGAGTGGCATGCTCGTTTACTGCCAAGGAGGCAATTCAGCCGACCTCCCTGGCACATCCGTCCGCCCTCCACGCCCCGCGTATGGAGGGCGGCGGCGTATGAAGCGCATGGACAGCGCACTCCCGGCGCGCACGGCGCACAGGCCGGTTACAGGGGCGCGCGCTGTGCAGAGTCGCACACCGGGTCGATCAGAGCCGGGAAGCAGGTGAGCTCTTAACGGTGAATGCTTGACAAAGATGGGTAAATCACCGACGGACCCGGCGTATTCGTGCTTCTCTGCTGCTGAATCTCCAGCCGGAATCCTTCCTTCCACGGTCGGCCGCGCCCAAGGCCGCACAGCCACGAACAGCCTCGCCATCGCCTAGGCCTACTCGCTGCTGCTCGGCGGGCGCGCACGGAGCTGAAACGCGGAGCCGAGCATGCTCACCACACTGCAGACCTCCTACACGGACACCCGCGCCGGTGACCTGGCCTGGTGCCTCGGCGGCGAACCGCTGCCCGCGCTCGCGGTCCGCGACCTCAGACTCGACGGCGGCCGCCCCGGCACCCCCGGCACCCTCCAGCTGCGCCTGCTGGGCGCCTCGCACCAGGTGGTGATCGACGCCGGCCCCGGCAGCTGCCTGGAGACCGTCGCCTGCCTGCCCGGCCGCCGCACCCCGTTGCCCGCCCGGGTGGCCAAACAGGTCGGCGGCTGGGAGTACGAGTTCGCCGCCCGGATCGAGGCCCTGCCCCCGCACGACTTCGCGGCCCGCGCCCAGGAGCTGCTGGCCCTGGTCGAGGGGCACCCGCGCGGCCTCGCCGGGGTCTTCCCGGGCGACCCGAGCGCCTTCACCGCGCTGGTCACCCAGGGCGGCACGAACCGGCTGCTCTGGCGGACCTGGCACGCCTACCCGCAGGAGGGGCAGCTGGTCTGCACCCGCTCCTCGCTGGTGGTGTCGGGGGCGTGACCGCCCGAAGCCTGGGCGGGAGCACCGATCCGGTCATACGTCACCCGGCGCGAGCCGACGAATCGTACGCAGGAACGGTTCGTCAATCCGAGGGCCCACACTGTCCGTCGGATGGGCGCAGCTATCCGTCCCGCACGTCCCCTAGCGTTTGTTCGTGATCAACCATACGGCCGGTCCGCCCGCACGCCCGCGAGTGGACCTCGACGACGGCACCCCACTCCTGACCGGGCGAAGCCTCACCCCCCTGCCCGCCCGCCGTCGGTCCCGGCTGCGATCCCGACCCCGGCTCGCCCGCCTGGCCGTCCTGCTGGCCGCGTTCGTCTGCGCGGCCTGCGGACTCGTCTACGAGCTCGAACTCGTGGCGCTCGGCGACTACCTGCTCGGGGACACCGTCACCCAGACCTCGGTCGTGCTCTCCGTGATGGTCTTCGCGATGGGCCTCGGCTCACTGCTCGCCAAACGGCTCACCAGCCGACCCGCCACCGCCTTCGCCCTGGTCGAATGCGCCCTCGCGCTCACCGGCGGACTCTCCGCCCTCGCCCTGTACTCCTGCTGGGCCTGGATCGGCCGCTACCAGGCCGCGACGGTCGGCATCACCTGCCTCATCGGCATCCTGATCGGCGCCGAGATCCCGCTGCTGATGACCCTCATCCAACGGATCCGACGTGAGGACGCCGGACGTGCCGCCGCCGACCTGTTCGCCGCCGACTACGTGGGCGCGCTGATCGGCGGCCTCGCCTTCCCCTTCCTCATCCTCCCCGGCCTCGGGCCCGGCGACGGCGCCCTGCTCACCGGAGCGGTCAACGCCGTCGCCGGAGCCGCCGTGGTGCTCTGGCTCTTCCGCGAGGAACCAGCCCCCCGGATACGACGCCTGCTCTGGCTCGGCTGCGCAGCCGTCCTCACCCTGCTCGCGGCCGCCGCCGTCGGCTCCGACACGATCGAACGCGCCGCCCGGCAGGCCCTCTACGGCGACCAGATCCGCTTCGCCACCCGCAGCAGGTACCAGGAGATCGTGCTCACCGGCCCCGCCGAGGGCCCGCTCCGGCTCTACCTCGACGGACGACTCGCGGTCTGCGGACCCGACGAGTACCGGGGCAGCGAGGCACTCGTCCACCCGGCCATGGCCGCCGGGCCGGACGCCCGGGTCCTGCTGCTCGGCGGCGGCGACGGCCTCGCCCTGCGGGAGGTGCTCCGGCACCGCGGCGTCCACTCCGTCCGGCTGGTCGACGCCGACCCGGCCCTCCCCCGGCTCGCCCGCACCGACCCCGGGCTCGCCGACCTCACCGGCCACTCCCTGGACGACCCCCGGGTCAGCACCACCGAGGCCGACCCGATGGCCTGGCTGCGCGGCGCGCCCGACGCGGAGTACGACGTGGTGCTCGCCGACCTGCCCGCCCCCTCGGACGGCGGGCCGGTCAAGTTCCACTCCCAGGAGTTCTACGGCCTCGCGGCCCGGCTGCTCGCCCCCGGCGGCCGGATCGCCGTCCGGGCCGGCGGGGACGAGGGCGGCCTCTGGCAGATCGAGTCCGGCCTCCGCGCGGCGGGCCTGCGGACCGCCCCGTACGCCGTCCGGGGCAGCTCCACCGCCACCTGCCGCTCCGGACCCGCGGACACCGCCCAGGACTTCCTGCTCGCCGCCGCCACCCGACCCCCGCTCACCCTCGCCCCCGACGCCCCACCACCCCGCGCCCTCACCCCCGACACCCTCCGCGCCTCCACCACCCGCCTCACCTCGCTCCGCCCCACCCGCCCCCCGGCACCACTGACCCTGCTGGGGCTGCGCTGAGGGGAAGCGGGCCCCCGACCGGCGGCGAAAGGGCCCGTTCCCGACGGGAGTAGCGGGTCGCGGGCCGTGATGGGTGGGGTGGGGGAAAGTCGGGTGGCGGTAGGTAGGGACCGGGCCGGGCCCAGTCGGTAGGCTCCGTGGCATGGAGCATGAGGTTGTCGTCCCGATGTCCGCAGAGCTGGTGCGGGAGGCCTTGCAGGATCCGGCGCTGCTGGCGCGGAGTGTGCCGGGGCTGAGCACCGAGCCGGCGGCGGTCGGGAGTGGGTCGGCCGAGGAGATCGGCGGGCGGCTGAAGCTGCGGGTCGGCGGCTCCACGATCACCTACAAGGGCGTGCTGTCGCTGATCGAGGGCCGGGAGGGCGTGCTCACCGTACTCGCCGAGGGGCAGGAGGCCCGGGGCACCGGCGAGGCGACCGCCACCGTGCGGGTCAGCGTCGTGGACGGCGCCGAGGAGGGCACCGCGGCGATCCGCTTCACCGGCGATCTGAGCGCCACCGGCCGGCTGACCGAGTTCGACGCCGAGACCCTCGACGCCACCGGCCGCCGTCTGCTGGAGCGCTTCGCCGCCGCGCTCACCTCCCAGGACGCCGGACCGGCGGACGAGGAGGCCGAGGACGAGACCGGCGAGGAAGCCGGCGAGGAAGCCGGGGAGGAGACCGGGCCCCAGGCCGAGGTGGTCTCCATCGAGGACCGCCAGGACCTGCCCGGCGACGACCTGGACGACGACCTCTCCGACCTGATCGCCTTCTCCGACGCCGACGCCGAGCGCTTCGGCCTCCCCACCGGCTCCGCCGACGACCACGAGGACGGCGAGGACGGCGAGGCCGAGGACGGCGGCCGCACGGACGAGGTCGCCGAGGAGGTGCCCGTCGAGCCGCTGTTCGCCTACGAGGACGAGCCGGAGCTCAGCGGCCCGGTCCGCCGCAGCATCGTCGGCCGCTCGGCCGAGGAGGTGGACCACGCCCCGCCGCGCGGCCGGTACGCCCCGGCGATGCCGGCCCGCAGTGCGCGGGCCCGGGCGGCGTCCCGCTGGGGCGGCGAGGCCGGCGGCATCGTGGTGCCGGGCAGCGGTGGCCGCAGCGCGGTGCCGTGGGTGATCGGTGGCTCGGTGGCGCTGCTGGGCGGCGCCGTGGTGCTGGTGCGGGCGCTGCGCCGCCGCTGATCGTCAGACAGGCCTCAGCCGAGAGCGCCGCGCGCGGCGGGGCAGGCGGGAGCCTGAGGACAGGCCCTAGACTGAACGCTCATGAGCAACGACCGCGACGCCCTGCTGGCACAGATCAAGGACAAGGCCGTCGTGCACGGCAAGGTCACCCTTTCCTCCGGCAAGGAGGCCGACTACTACGTCGACCTGCGCCGGATCACGCTGGACGGCGAGGCCGCCCCGCTGGTCGGTCGGGTGATGCTGGACGCGACCTCGCACCTGGAGTACGACGCCGTCGGCGGCCTGACCCTGGGTGCCGACCCGGTGGCCACGTCGATGCTGCACGCCGCCGCCGCGCGCGGGCAGAAGCTGGACGCCTTCGTGGTCCGCAAGACGGGCAAGGCGCACGGCCTTCAGCGCCGGATCGAGGGCCCGGACGTGAAGGGCCGCCGGGTGCTGGCGGTCGAGGACACCTCCACCACCGGTGGCTCGGTGCTGACCGCCGTCGAGGCACTGCGCGAGGCGGGCGCCGAGGTGGTCGGCGTCGCGGTGATCGTCGAGCGCGGTGGCGCGGGTGCCGTCGAGGAGCAGGGCCTGGAGTACGTGACCGCGTACGACCTGGCCGACCTGGGCCTCTGACCCCGTCGAGCCCGAACGGTTCAACGTGAAGGGCCGGGCTGTTCCACGTGGAACAGCCCGGCCCTTCGCGTTGAACCCAGCCGGTCGGTCTCAGCCGCGCCGGTGCCGCCCGCCGCCGCTCTGCGCGGTCTCGACGGCGGTGTCGGTGACGCCCGCCTTCTTCTTGCGGCGCTCCCGCATGACCTCGATCAGGATCGGCGAGATCGACAGCAGGACGATCAGCAGCACCGCCGGGATCAGGTACTTGTCGATCACCGGGGCGAGCGCGTCGCCGAAGAAGTAACCGATCAGCAGCATGGACTCGGTCCAGAGCACACCGCCGATGGCGTTCCACAGGAAGAACGTCTTGGCGGGCATCTCCAGGGTGCCGGCGACCGGGTTCAGGAAGGTCCGGATGATCGGCATGAAGCGGGCCAGCACCACGGCCTTGCCGGAGCCGAACTTGTTGAAGTACTCCTCCGCCTTCACCACGTACTCGCGGCGGAAGATCTTGGAATCGGGCTTGTCGAACATCCTCGGCCCGACCTTGGCGCCGATCAGGTGCCCCAGCTGGGCGCCGGCGATCGCCGCGATCGGGCAGCCGATCAGCAGGACGGCGATCGGCAGCTTGGCGCCGGCGCCGAGCACCGAGGAGGCGGCGTTCGAGGCGGCGACGCCCGCGAGGATCAGCAGCGAGTCGCCCGGGAAGAAGAAGCCGACCAGCAGGCCGGTCTCCGCGAAGATGATCGCGATGAGCCCGATGGCGCCGAGGGACGAGATCAGGGATTTGGCGTCGAGCAGATTGACGGCCAGCTGGTTGTAGTCCACGGGCGCAGGATAGCGGGCGTACCTTGCCGACGACTTCCGGCCGAGCCCTGCGACGGCTTCCGGCCGGGCGTCCCGGCTCGACGTTCCGACAGGCGGGCTCCTGCTGACCTGCGGGCACGAGTCTGGGAAGATGGCACCGGCGTCCTGCCCCGCGTCGGCCCACCACCCTCATGGTCGTACCGCGGAGGCCGCCTCGAACCTTGGTGCCGGAGAGCCACACCGCAGCGCCGCGCGTCGGCGGGCCGGCACGGAGTCGTCACGAAGGCGTACACAGCGTCGGACAGCACCGTCCGTACGCCGCAACCCGACAGGAGCGGATCGCATGCCCATCGCAACTCCCGAGGTCTACAACGAGATGCTGGACCGGGCCAAGGCGGGCAAGTTCGCCTACCCGGCCATCAACGTCACCTCGTCGCAGACCCTGCACGCCGCCCTGCGTGGTTTCGCCGAGGCCGAGAGCGACGGCATCATCCAGATCTCGACCGGTGGCGCGGAGTTCCTGGGCGGCCAGCACAACAAGGACATGGTGACCGGCGCGGTCGCGCTCGCCGAGTTCGCGCACATCGTCGCCGCCAAGTACGACGTCACCGTCGCGCTGCACACCGACCACTGCCCGAAGGACAAGCTGGACGGCTACGTCCGCCCGCTGCTGGCGATCTCCGCCGAGCGCGTGGCCAAGGGCGAGAACCCGCTGTTCCAGTCGCACATGTGGGACGGCTCGGCCGAGACCCTGGCCGACAACCTGGCCATCGCCCAGGAGCTGCTGGCCCAGGCCGCCGCCGCCAAGATCATCCTTGAGGTCGAGATCACCCCGACCGGCGGCGAGGAGGACGGCGTCTCGCACGAGATCAACGACGAGCTGTACACCACCGTCAACGACGCCGTGCGCACCGCCGAGGCGCTGGGTCTGGGCGAGAAGGGCCGCTACCTGCTGGCCGCCTCCTTCGGCAACGTGCACGGCGTGTACAAGCCGGGCAACGTCGTGCTGAAGCCGGAGCTGCTGCGCGAGCTGCAGGACGCGATCGGCAAGCAGTACGGCAAGACCGACCCGTTCGACTTCGTCTTCCACGGCGGCTCGGGCTCCACCGCCGAGGAGATCGCCACCGCGCTGGAGAACGGCGTCGTGAAGATGAACCTGGACACCGACACCCAGTACGCCTTCACCCGCCCGGTGGCCGGCCACATGTTCGCCAACTACGACGGCGTGCTGAAGGTCGACGGCGAGGTCGGCAAGAAGAACACCTACGACCCCCGCACCTGGGGCAAGCTGGCCGAGGCCGGCATGGCCGCCCGCGTGGTCGAGGCCGCCGAGCAGCTGCGCTCGGCCGGCAAGCGCCTGAAGTGAACCCGCTGAAACGAGCGTGACAAGGTTGTGCCCCCGGCGGTCCTCCGCCGGGGGCACGGTCATGTGGTCCTACCGCTCGGGCTCGGCGGTCGTTGCTACTTGAGCTACTGCTTGAGCTACTGCTTGAGCTCCGCGTACGCCTCCGCGCTGCTGTCCTTCAGGAACTGCCAGCAACGGGCTTCCTCCTCGGTCTCCTTGATCGCGCCGGCCGCCCGGGCGAGCGCCGCCAGGCAGCGCAGGAAGCCGCGGTTGCCGCGGTGGTCCCACGGCACCGGCCCGTGGCCCTTCCAGCCGCTGCGGCGCAGCGCGTCCAGGCCCCGGTGGTAGCCGGTCCGGGCGTAGGCGTACGACTCGACGTAGCGACCGGCCGCGTAGGCGTCGTCGGCGAGCATGGCCCAGGCGAGGCAGAAGGCCGGGAAGTCGGCCGCCACCTGGGTCGGAGAGGCCGACTCCTCCGCCAGCATCCGGTAGGGCTGCTCGTCCTCCGGCAGGAGGGTCGGTTCGGGGCCGTCGAAAAGATTCTTGTGAATCGCCATGCAGTGCAGTCTGCCATCCGAGGCCCAGGGGTCAACCGCCCCGCCGTGATCGGCCGCCCTCGCGGGGCCGGCCGACGCACGGCCCGCCCCCAACGCCCAGCCCGCCCCGGAGGTTGCATACCGGGTATATGGACATTCACCCGTTCGCCATGCCAGGGTGTGGCTCGTGCCCGCAGCCAGACCCGCCCGCCGGCGAGCCACCCAGCCCGAGAACGCTCGCAGCAGACGCCGCCGCAGGTCACGCCGCAGGATCGGCCCCGGCATGCTCGCGGCACTGATCGCCTCCGTCGTGCTGCTGGGCGTCGCGGCCTTCGCGCTCGAACGCCCCTCGGACGCCCCGGCCCCCGCCGCCACCGCCCAGGCCCGGGTCGCCCCGCCGGCCGAACAGTCGCCCGGCACCGCACCGGCCTCACCGACACCCACCCCGACGCCCACGGCGACCCCCACCCCGACGCCCACCGCGCCCGACCCCGGCCCCACCAAGGGCTCCGGCACCTTCAGCATCGCCCCCGCCAGCGCCAAGGCGGTCGGCCGCGGCACCGTGCGCCGCTACCGGGTCGAGGTCGAGGACGGTATCGGCATCGACGCCGCCACCGCCGCCGCGCAGGTCCACGGCATCCTCGGCGACCGGCGCGGCTGGACCAACGACCACAAGAACGGCTTCCAGCTGGTCGCCGGCGGCTCGTACGACTTCACCGTGAAGATCGCCTCCCCGGCCACCGTCGACAAGATCTGCGGCGCCTCCGGCCTGGACACCCACGGCGAGGTCAACTGCAACGTCGGCGACCAGGTGCTCGTCAACTCCAAGCGGTGGAACACCGGTTCACCTCAGTTCAGCGGCCCGCTGGACGAGTACCGGGCACTGATCGTCAACCACGAGGTCGGCCACCGGATCGGCCACGGCCATGAGACCTGCCCCGGCCCGGGCAAGCCGGCGCCCGCGATGATGCAGCAGATCTACGGCCTCAAGGGCTGTGCGCCGAACGCCTGGCCGTACTCGGCGGACGGCACCTACCTGAGCGGCCCGGCCGTCCCGTAGTGCAACGGAGTTGAGACCTGAACGGCAGGTGGCCGGGACGACCTCGCACTAGCCTGCGATCATGACCGCTGCCCAACGCCGAAGGCTCACCGCCGCGTTCGCCATCGCCGGGATCACGCTCGGCGCCACCGCCTGCTCCTCCTCGACCGGCACCGCCACGAGCGGTGGAGCACTCTCCTACGACCGCGTCCGGTCGACCGCCCTGGACCTGTTCAAGAACAGGTCCAGCACCTGCCCGTTCGGCCTCGACTTCGCCAAGGCCGCGTCCCAGGCCGGGATCACCGGCACCGTCGCCCCCGCCGTGACGGACGGACGCTCCGTCACGGGCAACGCCGGGGAGGGCGTCCCGGCCCAGCCCTGGCCCTCGGGAGCCACCCACCCGCCGACCATGACCGCGATGCCGGCCACTCCCCCGAACGCCCAGATCACCTGCTCGTACACGGTCGGCCCGTCCACCGTCGACGTCGAGCTGATGGCCGTGCCGAAGAACGACTACGGCATCAGCATGATGCTCCCCTCGATCGCGCGCGCCGGGCTGCTCAGCGTGGACCAGATGTCCCAGTTCTCCACCGACCGGCCCGCCGTCGGGCAGACCAAGCTCACCCCGGGCGGGGGCACGGCCGCCGTCGCCCGGATCGCGCTCCACGGCGAGGGCGACCTGGTGCTGATGCTCGACCAGAACACCACCGGCCAGGCCGCCCCGGACCCGGCCCTCGCCGGCGAGCCGCTGCGAAAGGCCGCCGAAGCCCTGGCCGGCCAGCTCAAGGGCTAACCCAGGATCGGGAGGTACTCCCCCAGGTCGCTGCGCTCCCCCGAGGCGGACACCCCGGCGTCCGCCACCGCCGTCGCCCAGTCCGCCCGGCCGGTGGCCAGCCGGATCCAGGTCAGCGGGTCGGTCTCGACCACGTTCGGCGGGGTGCCGCGGGTGTGCTTCGGGCCCGGAACGGCCTGGACGACCGCGTACGGCGGGATCCGCAGCTCGACCGCACCGCCGGGGACGCGGTCGGCGAAGGCGTCGGCCAGCAACCGGGTGACGGCGGCGACGGCCTGGCGGTCGTGCGGGAAGACGGCGAGACCCAGCGCGTCGGCCAGGTCGTCGGCGTGCACCACCGTCTCCACCAGCCTGGTCACCAGCAGGTCGGAGAGCAGCATCGAGCCCAGCCGGATCTCCAACCGCCGTGCCGGGTCGGCGGCTTCGGGCCGTTCCAGGAGTCCGGTCAGCGCGTCCGCGGCGCGCCCGAAGGCCGCCGCCACCGAGGCCGCGTCCCCGGCGAACTCGGCCGCTGCCCGCTCCCTGGCCTGCTCGTCCAGCGCCGGCGCGACCGTACCGACCGCGGCCGCCCAGCCCGACAGGTCCAGCGCCGGCCGCCCCTCCAGCGGGTCGTCCAGGTGCACGGGGAGGAAGTCGAGCTGGACGGCCAGGTGCGCGAGCAACTCCCGCACCCGCCAGTCCCCCAACCTGGTCGGCAGGTCCAGCTGCTCCGGGGTGAGGCCGGCCACGGCGGCGCGCAGCGCCCCGGTCTGGGCGGCCAGCGCGGCGCGGACCTTCTGCGGCTGGTACGTACGGGACTTGGGAGGCATGGGGCCCAACATACGCCGAGGGGCGGACGGTTCCCGAAAGAACCGCCCGCCCCTCGAAGGCGCGCCGGTCAGGCCAGCAGGGCCTCGATGACGCCGGTGTGGGCGTCCTTCAGCTCGGCCAGCGAGACGGTGAACTGCCCCTGGACGTCCAGGCTGTCGCCGTCCACGACACCGATCCGGGCGGCCGGCAGGCCACGCGCGGTGCACATGTCGTTGAACCGGAGCTCCTCGCTGCGCGGCACCGCCACGACGGCGCGGCCGGCCGACTCCGAGAACAGGAGGACGAACGGGTCGATGCCCTCGGGCACGACGATCCGCGCGCCGTGACCGCCCTTGAGGCAGCTCTCCACCAGCGCCTGGCCGAGACCGCCGTCGGACAGGTCGTGCGCGGCGTCGATCATGCCGTCGCGCGAGGCGGAGATCAGGATCTCGCCGAGCAGCCGCTCGCGCTCCAGGTCCACCTTGGGCGGCAGGCCGCCGAGGTGGTCGTGGACGACCTGCGACCAGGCCGAGCCACCGAGCTCGTCCGCCGTGTCGCCGAGCAGGTAGAGCAGCTGCCCCTCCTCGGCGAAGGCGACCGGGGTGCGACGGGTGACGTCGTCGATGACACCGAGCACCGCGACCACCGGGGTCGGGTGGATGGCGACCTCGCCGGTCTGGTTGTACAGCGAGACGTTGCCGCCGGTGACCGGGGTGCCGAGCACCAGGCAGGCGTCGGCCAGACCACGGGTCGCCTCGGCGAACTGCCACATCACGTCCGGGTCCTCGGGGGAGCCGAAGTTGAGGCAGTCGGAGACGGCGAGCGGCTTGGCACCGCCGGCCGCGACGTTGCGGTACGCCTCGGCCAGGGCCAGCTGGGCGCCGGTGTACGGGTCCAGCTTGGCGTAGCGGCCGTTGCCGTCGGTGGCGACGGAGACGCCGAGGTTGGTCTCGTCGTCGATCCGGATCATGCCCGAGTCCTCGCCGTGCGAGAGCACGGTGTTGCCGAGCACGTAGCGGTCGTACTGGTCGGTGATCCAGGACTTGGAGGCCTGGTTCGGGTGGCTCGCGACCTTCAGCAGGTCGGCCTTGAGGCCCTCGCCGGTGGTCGGGCGGGCCAGCCGCTCGGCGGTGGGGGCGTCGGCCTGCAGCGCGTCCTGCCAGCTCGGGCGGGCGTACGGGCGCTGGTAGGTCGGGCCCTCGTGGGCGACGGTGCGCGGCGGGACGTCCACCACGAGCTCGCCGTGCCAGAAGATCTCCAGGCGCTCGCCGTCGGTCACCTCACCGATGACGTTGGCGATGACGTCCCACTTCTCGCAGATCTCCAGGAAGCGGGCGACCTTGTCGGGCTCCACGATCGCGCACATGCGCTCCTGCGACTCGCTCATGAGGATCTCCTCCGGCGAGAGCGTGTGGTCGCGCAGGTGCACGGTGTCGAGGTCGATCCGCATGCCGCCGGAGCCGGCCGAGGCCAGCTCGCTGGTGGCGCAGGACAGCCCGGCGCCGCCGAGGTCCTGGATGCCCTTGACGAGCTTCTCGCGGAAGATCTCCAGGGTGCACTCGATGAGGAGCTTCTCCTGGAACGGGTCGCCGACCTGGACCGCCGGGCGCTTGGCCGGCTTGGTGTCGTCGAAGGTCTCGGAGGCCAGCACCGAGACGCCGCCGATGCCGTCGCCGCCGGTGCGGGCGCCGTACAGGATGACCTTGTTGCCGGCGCCGGAGGCCTGCGCGAGGTGGATGTCCTCGTGCTTCATGACGCCCACGCACAGCGCGTTGACCAGCGGGTTGCCCTGGTAGCAGGAGTCGAAGACGACCTCGCCGCCGATGTTCGGCAGGCCCAGGCAGTTGCCGTAGCCGCCGATGCCCGCGACGATGCCGGGCAGCACGCGCCGGGTGTCCGGGTGGTCGGCCGCACCGAAGCGCAGCGGGTCCATCACGGCGACCGGGCGGGCGCCCATCGCCAGGATGTCGCGCACGATGCCGCCGATGCCGGTGGCCGCGCCCTGGTAGGGCTCGATGTACGACGGGTGGTTGTGCGACTCGACCTTGAAGGTGACCGCGTAGCCCTGGCCCACGTCGACCACACCGGCGTTCTCGCCGATGCCGACCAGCATCGCGTCCGAATCCGGCTTCTTCTCGCCGAACTGCTTCAGGTGGACCTTGCTGCTCTTGTACGAACAGTGCTCCGACCACATCACCGAGTACATCGCGAGTTCGGCGCCGGTCGGGCGGCGGCCGAGAATCTCCCGGATGCGCGCGTACTCGTCCTCCTTGAGGCCGAGCTCGGCCCAGGGCTGGGCGGCGTCCGGGGTCTGCTCGGCGTTCTTGACGGTGTCGAGGCTCATCAGGCGTTCACCAGCTGCTTCAGGACGGAAGTGAAGAAGCCCAGGCCCTCGGTGGTCGGACCGGTGAGCGACTCCACGGCGTGCTCCGGGTGCGGCATCAGGCCGACGACATTGCCGGCGGCGTTGGTGATGCCGGCGATGTCGCGGTACGAACCGTTCGGGTTACCGTACCCATCAGCGGCGTTGCCGCGGACGAGGTATCGGGCCACGACCCGGCCCTCCGCCTCCAGCTCGTCCAGGACGTGCTCGTCGGCGACGAAGCGGCCCTCGCCGTTCTTCAGCGGGACGACGATTTCCTGGCCCGCCGAGTAATCCCGGGTCCAGGCCGTGCCCGCGTTCTCGATCCGCAGCTTCTGGTCGCGGCAGATGAAGTGCAGCGAGTCGTTCCGGGTGAGCGCACCGGGCAGCAGGTGCGATTCGCACAGCACCTGGAAGCCGTTGCAGATACCGAGCACCGGCATTCCGAGCTTCGCCTGCTCGATGATGGTCTCCATCACGGGCGAGAAGCGGGAGATCGCGCCGCAGCGCAGATAGTCGCCGTAACTGAATCCGCCCGGCAGGACGACGGCGTCGACCTGGTGGAGATCCTTGTCACGGTGCCAGAGGGCGACCGGCTCGGCGCCGGCCAGGCGGACCGCACGCTGGGCGTCGCGGTCGTCGAGCGAGCCGGGGAAAGTGACGACGCCGACGCGGGTGGTCACTTCGCCGCCTCCTCGACCCGGACGGTGAAGTCCTCGATCACGGTGTTGGCGAGAAAGGTCTCGGCGGCTTCGCGGATACGGGCGAGCGCGGCGTCGTCGACCGGGCCCTCCAGCTCCAGCTCGAAACGCTTGCCCTGGCGGACGTCGGCGATCCCGGTGAATCCGAGACGGGGCAGTGCACGCTGCACCGCCTGTCCCTGGGGGTCGAGGATCTCCGGCTTGAGCATGACGTCGACTACGACGCGTGCCACTGGCACTCCCGGTGGTGTCTTCGGTGAGGCGGGGGAACTCCAGACTACCGGCCGTTTCGGGCTGCATTGCTGGCCGGGGAGGGTGACGCGCGTAGACCCAGGACCCTTACGCCACAAGGGATCCGGGCCCCCGGCCCCCCGCCCGGACCGCTCGGTTTCCGGCGATTCACGCCCCCGAGCGTGAACGCCCGAAGAACACCCGAATACGGCACTTGGGGACAGATCGGCCCGTCCCGCACATCGGTATCCGGGAGACCCCCGAAGATTCGTGAATATCCGGAAAAGAATGCCGGACTCTTCGATTTCGACCCCCTTCGGGTGCAGAATAGGGCCACCTGTCGCGGCAAGTGCTGCGTATCCGGCGGGCCACCAGGCCTGCCCGTGTGCGCTTGCGCGAGTTGGTGCACATCAGGCCACGGGACGTACCCCGCGAACCGGCGGCCGAATTGCCCGAGAGGATTGACACCCATGGCTCAGCGTGTAGTTGTCACGCTCTCCGACGACCTGGACGGCGGCGCCGCCGCGGAAACCGTCCACTTCGGCGTCGACGGGAAGTCGTACGAGATCGACCTGTCGCTGGACAACGCGGAAAAGCTGCGGGAGGCCCTCGCCCCGTTCGTCGCCGCGGGCCGCCGTCAGAGCCGCACCGGAAAGTCCTTCCGGCGCACCGCCCTCACCCCGGACCCGGCCGCCGTGCGCGCCTGGGCCCTGTCCCGCGGCATGGAACTCCCGGCCCGCGGCCGGATCCCCAAGCACGTGTACGAGGCGTTCGCCGAGGCGAACTGACCCTCCCGGGGCGCAGCCCCTGGTCGCCCTGCCCGCCCGGACCGAAAGGGTGGGGCGACCACCCCGAACGATGCTGTAGAGTATTCCTCGTCGCCGCAACGGAGAGATCCGAAGAGGCGGCGGGTGCCCCACCAGGCACCATGCGGACGTGGCTCAGTTGGTAGAGCATCACCTTGCCAAGGTGAGGGTCGCGAGTTCGAATCTCGTCGTCCGCTCGCAGTGCGCGAGCACAGCACAACTCAATAGTTCAATCCTGCGGACGTGGCTCAGTTGGTAGAGCATCACCTTGCCAAGGTGAGGGTCGCGAGTTCGAATCTCGTCGTCCGCTCCAGAGCGAAGGCCCCCTCGATCGAGGGGGCCTTCGGCATTCCCGCTTCCACTGACCGCGGTCCACCACCGCTCCTCCCATGACATTTGTCATCGCCGACCCGTGGATTCGCACCGCCGACTCATGACGGCGCGCACTGCCCGCGCGACCGGGGCGGCGGAAGGCTGGAGGCATGGAAACGAGCCAGCCCTCCCGCCCCGGCGACAGCGTGATCGAGGTCACCGACCTGCACCGCCGCTACGGCACCGGCGCCACCGAGTACCACGCCGTCCGCGGCGTCGACCTGACCGTCGGCCGCGGCGAGCTGTTCGCCCTGCTCGGCACCAACGGGGCCGGCAAGACCTCCACCATGGAGGTCATCGAGGGCATGGCCGCTCCCACCCGCGGCACCGTCCGGGTGCTCGGCCGCGACCCCTTCGCCGCGCGCGCCGCCGTCCGCCCGCGGATCGGCATCATGCTCCAGGAGGGCGGCTTCCCCGGCGAGCTCACCGCCGCCGAGACCGGCCGCACCTGGGCCGGGATGACCAGCGGCGCCCGTCCCGTCGCGGAGGCGCTGGAGCTGGTCGGCCTCGGCCACCGCGCCGACGTCCGGGTCAAGCAGCTGTCCGGCGGTGAACGGCGTCGGCTGGACCTCGCGATGGCCCTGCTCGGCCGCCCCGAGGTGCTGTTCCTGGACGAGCCCAGCACCGGCCTCGACCCGGAGGCGCGCGCCGCCGTCTGGCAGCTGGTGCGTGAACTGCGCGCCCAGGGCACCACGGTGCTGCTCACCACCCACTACCTGGAGGAGGCCGAGGAGCTCGCCGACCGGCTGGCCATCATGCACGGCGGCCAGGTCGTCACCACCGGCACCGTCGCCGAGGTGATCGCCGGCCGGCCCTCCCGGATCACCTTCGAGCTCCCCGAGTTCACCGGGACCGCGCTGCCCGTCCTGGCCGGGGCCGAGGTCGCCGTCGACGGCCGCAAGGTCACCGTGCAGACCGTCGGCCTCCAGGACACCCTCACCGACCTGCTCGGCTGGGCCCGGCACCACTCGATCGCGCTCGGCGCCCTGGACGCCCGCAGCGCCTCGCTGGAGGAGGCCTTCCTCGCGATCGCCTCCGAGGCCGCCCACCAGGCCCCGCCGCAGGCCCCCACCGCCTCCGCCCGTCCCGCCCGCCGCCGCCTGATCGGATCCGCCCGATGACCACCGCCGCTCCCACCGACACCCGCGCCACCGGTCCGCAGAGCACCACGGCCGGCCGGCTGCTCGCCCTCGGGCGCGCCGAGGCCACCCTGCTGCTGCGCAACCGCACGGCGCTGTTCACCGCCCTGGTGCTGCCGGTGGTGCTGATCAGCACCCTGCAAGGGATGCTCAAGAAGCGGTCCGAGAGCAACCCCGGGCTGGACGTCCACTCGCTGCTGGTCTACGGCTCGGTCGGGATGGTCCTGGCCTTCGTCGTGTACTACAACCTGACCGCCGCATACGTCGGCCGGCGCGGCGAGCTGGTGCTCAAACGGCTGCGCACCGGCGAGGCCAAGGACCTGGAGATCCTGCTCGGCACGGCCGTCCCCTCGCTCGCCCTCGGTCTGCTGATGGCCGCCCTGATCGGGGTCGGCGGCAGCATCGGCCTGCACCTGGCCGTACCGGTCAACCCGGTGCTGATGCTGGTCGGCCTGATGGTGCTGCTGGCCACCATGATCGCCCTGGCCGCGCTGTCCAGCGCCTTCACCAAGACCGTGGAGAGCGCGGGCATCACCACCCTGCCGGTCATGCTGGTCATGCAGTTCGGCTCCGGCCTGTTCGTCCCGCTGGAGGTCATGCCCTCGCCGCTGGCCGACGTCTGCCGACTGCTGCCGACCACCCCGGCCTTCCAGCTGATCCGGGTCGGCTGGTTCGGCACCGACGGCTCCGCCGCCGCGACCGACTTCATGGGCAGCTGGGGCGCCGCCGCCCCGCACATGGTCACCGGTCTGGTCTGGCTCGGCCTGGCGGTCTGGGGCGCGGTGCGCTACTTCCGCTGGGAGCCGCGCCGCTGACCCGAACGGGACCCCTCACCGCTACGCACCGGAAACCGAAGGATCAGTCCCCGTTCCACCTCTGATATGAAGGCAGCGCAACGATCGTGATCAGACGGGGAGCACTGCGATGGTCCGGGGGCCGATCCGCCGCTGGAAGGGCTACGGCAAGCCACAGCGCGCCGAGCTGTACTTCCGGTGGTCGCTCTACATGGTGGCGTGGTTCATGCTGCCGATAAACCTGCTGGCCAGCGCCTCCTCCGTGAGGGTGCAGGGCACGACCACCGCCGCCCAGGTCGCCCTGGTCCTGTCGCTCGCCTCCATCCTGGTCACCCTCCGGGCGTACCGGACCTCGCTCGACCGCTACCTGGGGCGGCCCAGCCCGTACCGGCGCTGGCTGATCGTCAACGCCGTCCTGACCGTGGCCGGTTCCT
The DNA here is from genome assembly GCF_042794375.1 of Kitasatospora sp. NPDC056531. Taxonomy (NCBI): domain Bacteria; kingdom Bacillati; phylum Actinomycetota; class Actinomycetes; order Kitasatosporales; family Streptomycetaceae; genus Kitasatospora; species Kitasatospora sp. NPDC056531. The sequence continues at coordinate 91,287 of NZ_JBHTTU010000002.1, forward strand.
GGACCGTCCTGCTGCTCGGCCCGTCCTCCGACGGGCTGTCGCCCCACCCGGGCCCGCCGTTCACCTCGGTGATCGCCGCCGCCCTGGTCGGAGCCACCGCGGGTCCCACGGGGGTGGGCCTGCGGTGGCGGTGGGCCTTCCTCGCCGGAATCGGTCTGCCGTTGGTGATCGCCCCGGCGATGCTGCTGGCCGGCATCAGCTCCGCCACCACCTTCGGATGGGTCTGCGGAGCGGTCTTCGGCACCCTCGTGCTGACCGGCAGCTGCCGCAGCTTCGCCTGGGTGACCGCGATCGTCTGGGAGCTGGACGCCGCCCGCGAGGCGCAGTCCCGGCTCGCCGTCGCCGAGGAGCGGCTGCGGTTCTCCCGCGACCTGCACGACGTGATGGGCCGCAACCTGACCACCATCGCGCTGAAGAGCGAGCTCGCCGTCCAACTCGCCCGGCGCGGGCGCACGGAGGCCGCCGACCAGATGGCCGAGGTGCAACGGATCGCCCAGGAGTCGCAGCGCGAGGTCCGGGACGTCATCCGCGGCTACCGCACCGCCGACCTGCACGCCGAGGCGATCGGCGCCCGGGCGGTGCTGCGCTCCGCCGACATCGCCTGCGAGATCGACCTGGGCGAGAACGCCGACGGGCTGCCGCTGCCGGTGCAGTCGGTGCTCGGCTGGGTGATCCGCGAGGCCACCACCAACGTGCTGCGGCACAGCGAGGCCGCCCACTGCCTGATCCGGCTGCGGCGCGAGGGCGACCGGGCGGTGCTGGAACTGGAGAACGACGGGGTGCCCGAGGTCCCGATCCCCTCCCAGGGCGCCGGCACCGGGCTGCGCGGCCTGCGCGAGCGGCTCGCCGCCCACGACGGCGAGTTGACCGTTCCGACGGCCGCACCGGGCACCTTCCGGATGCTCGCCGCCGTACCGCTGCCATGCTGAGAGAGGCTGCCCGATGACCCAGAACACCGCGCCCGTACGCGTCCTGCTCGCCGACGACGAGCACCTGATCCGCGGCGCGCTGGCCGCGCTGCTCTCGCTGGAGGACGACATCGAGGTGGTCGCCCAGGCCGGCTCCGGCCCGGAGGCGCTGGCGATGGCCCAGTCGCACCGGCCCGACATCGCGGTGCTGGACCTCCAGATGCCCGGCAAGGACGGCATCGAGACGGCCACCGAGCTGCGCCGGCTGCTGCCGGACTGCCGCTGCATGATCGTCACCGGCCACGGCCGCCCGGGCTACCTGAAGCGGGCGCTGGAGGTCGGGGTGCGCGGCTTCCTGCCGAAGACCGTCTCGGCGGCCGACCTGGCCGGCATCATCCGCACCGTGCGCTCCGGCGGACGGTACGTGGACCCGGAGCTGGCGGCGGACGCGATCAGCGCCGGGGAGACCCCGCTGACCCCGCGCGAGACGGACGTCCTGGAGCTGGCCGCGGACGGTACCCCGATCGCGGAGATCGCCGAACGGGCCGCGCTCTCCCCGGGCACCGTGCGCAACTACCTGTCCTCGGCGGCCACCAAGCTGGGCGCGGAGAACCGGCACGCGGCGGTGCGGATCGCCCGCGAGCACGGCTGGATCTGAGGCCTGTCCGACCTCGTGCTCGCGGGCGTCACCGCCGCGGATCAGACCCAGCCGGTGCCGGTCAGCCGCTCGTACACCTCGATGTACTTGGCCCGGGTCTGCTCGACCACCTCGGCCGGCAGCTCCGGCGGCGGCTGCTCGCTGTAGCGGTCCCAGCCGGAGGCCGGGGAGACCAGCCAGTCGCGGATCAGCTGCTTGTCGAAGGACGACTGCGAGCGGCCCGGCTGGTACTCGTCGGCCGGCCAGTAGCGGGAGGAGTCCGGGGTGAGCACCTCGTCGCCGATCACCAGCTCGCCGTCCAGCAGGCCGAACTCGAACTTGGTGTCGGCCAGGATGATGCCGCGCTCGCGGGCGATGTCCCGGGCTCGGGCGTAGATGTCCAGGGTGGTGCGGCGCAGCTGGCTGGCCAGCTCGGCGCCGATCCGGCGGGCGGTCTCCTCGTAGGGGACGTTCTCGTCGTGCTCGCCGACCTCGGCCTTGAGCGCCGGGGTGTAGATCGGGGCGGGCAGCTCGGAGCTGTTCTCCAGGCCCTCCGGCAGGGCGATGCCGCAGACCGTACGGCTCTCGTTGTACTCGGTCAGGCCGGAGCCGGCCAGGTAGCCGCGGGCGACCGCCTCGACCGGGATCATCTCCAGGCTCTTGCAGACCAGCGTGCGGCCCTTCCAGTCGGCCGGGGCGCCGACCGGGATCTCGGTGGAGATCACGTGGTTGGGGACGATGTCGGCGATCCGGTCGAACCACCACAGCGAGAGCTGGGTGAGGATGCGCCCCTTGTCCGGGATCTCGTTCGGCAGCACCCAGTCGTGGGCGGACATCCGGTCGCTGGCGACCATCACCAGCTCGCCCGACTCGGTGCGGTACAGGTCGCGCACCTTGCCGGTGTGCAGGTGGACCAGGCCGGGTACCTGGACGGGCTCGGGCTTGGTGACAAATCCGCTCAAGGTGTTCAGTCCTCAGGGGTCGTTCACGGGCGTGGGGCACCGCGAAAGGGGAGGTCACTGCCCCCGCAGTCTTTCACGACCGCTGAACGTCAGTTCTTGCAGAGCCGGTCCAGCAGGTTGGCGGTGGCCCGCTGGATCCGTTCGTCGGTCAGTCCCGGGCGGCCCAGCGCGGGCGACCAGGCGAAGGTGCCGGCCGCGAAGACGTACGCACCGCTGGGTGCCCGGTACAGCGAGGTCTCCTGGTAGCGGGTGCGGCCGGACAGGTCCTGGTACGGGGAGTGCGCCAGCAGCACCCGCTCGGTGTGCTCGGGCAACGCAACCTTGGGGTAGTACCGGTCGGCCTCCCCCGCGACCAGGCCGGGCAGCTCGTCGCCCTCCTGCAGCCCGGTGCCGTCCCAGAGCCAGTGCGCGGTGTGCCGTGCCACCAGCGGGACGGGCGCGGCGACCCGGCCCGAGTACTGCACGCCGAGCAGGTGCTGCTCGGGCTCGCCGGCGTCCCGCCACAGCGCGCTGGCCGCGCCGGGCACCCCGGCGGCCGGGCTGCCGGGCGCGACCTTCTGCCGCTTCCGGCAGTTGAGCAGCCGGTGCGGCTCGCCGGAGGCGGCGGCGGTCAGCTCGACCCGCCAGTACATGGTGTTGGCGGACAGGAAGACCAGCGAGGTGCCGCCGTCCCGGGCCCGCTCGGCGGCCCGGCGCATCGGCTCGGACCAGTACTCGTCGTGGCCGGGGAAGACCAGCGCCCGGTGCTCGGCCGGGTCCACCAGGCCGGCGTGCAGGTCGGTGGCGGTGGCGTAGGAGAGGTCGTAGCCGTAGCGCTCGGCCCAACGGATGAAGTCGTACGCGTGGCCGACGTGCAGCGGCAGACCGGCGGTGGCGTGCGGGCGGTCGAAGGAGACGGTGACGGCCGCCTCCGGCTCGCCGACCAGACCGCCCCGGCCGTCCCAGGCGTGGTAGAGGCTGGCGCCGGTGCGGCCGTCCTCGGGGAACAGGTTGTACGCCTGCCAGGTCACGTCCGGGAGCACCAGGAGCAGTTCGGCCTTGCGCCCCTGGTCCGCGAAGTCCCGCACGGTGAAGGGGATGTGGCTGCGGTGCAGCATGTCCGCGGTGGTCAGCACGGCGACGTACGCGCCGGGCTTCCAGTGCGCCGGGATCTGCAGCCGCCAGGAGTGCCACCAGTGGTGGCAGGAGACCGTCCGCTCGACCACCAACGGGGCCGGCTGGGCGAGGCCGGCCACCAGTGGGCTGTCGGTCATGTGGCGGGCGCCGTCGCCGCCGTAGTGGCCGATCCGGTAGACGCTCACGGTGAAGTCACGGGGCGGGTTGACGGTGACCCGGAAGTCCACCGAACCGCCGGGACGGACCACCCCGGCCGAGGCGAAGCCCTTGATCTGCTGGTCCACGTCGTTGGAGCTCTGCGGGGTGCCGACCGGCGGCTTGGTCCGCGCACCGGCCGACAGCGGCTGCTGGCCGGGCGCGTCCACCGAGACGTACCAGGGCACGGCGCCCTCCGCCCCCGCCAGGTACTGGTCGGGGCTGCGCAGCCAGGGCAGCGGGCCCTGGCCGAAGGGGTCGGAGACGCTGTAGGCGTGCGTTCCCGACTCCCAGCGGCGGTTGAGTTCGGTCCCCACGCGCCCCTCCCAGGTGCACTTCCGTCCGGTTGGCACGTGCCCCCCGGGTGTGCGTGCGGTCTAATACACCACACAGTGCTGGCGCTGCGTCACCCTACGGTAGCAATTGGTGTCGGGAATCTCGCGAGCCGTCCGGACAGGGCCTCCGGCCTGCGGAGACGGCCGGAGGCGGGCCCGACAGGGGCGCGTGCCGGGGCGCCGAGCGCCGTCTGCGACCGATGGGGCGTCAGTGGCCTGTCGGGCCGTTCGTGTCCGGTGGGAACGGTCGGCCGCGCCTTGACGGTCAACCGCGCCCTAGAGGCGCACGGGCTTCTCCAGGCGGACCTCGGCGGCGTCCAGCCAGGCGCGCAGCGGTCCGTCCTGGCCCTGCTCGACGGCCTGGGCGACCGGGCCGGCCAGGTCGGTGCGGCGGACCCCGCCGAGCAGCAGCACCGGGCCGTCCAGCCAGTCCAGGCCGGGGGCGCCGCCGGCGGTGTCCACGGCCGCGCAGCAGACCATCGCGGTGACGTGGTCGACCAGCAGGTCGCGGCCGGTGCGGGCGGGTTCGAGCAGCGGGGCCGGTGCGGTGGTGCGGGCGAGCTGGGCGGCGAGCGCGGCGGCGAGCCGTTCGCCGTCACCCTCGGCGAGCCGGACCAGCAGCCGGGTGAGGGTCGGGGCGCCGGGGCGGGACTGCGGGGCGAGTCGGTCCAGGGCGGACTGCAGGGTGGCGGCGCGGGCCCGCCAGCCGGCGTCCACCACGTCGGCCGGGTAGTCGGCCCACTCCAGCTCGTCCCAGGCGCCGACCGGCGGGCGGCCGAAGAACAGCTCGGCCGCGAGCCGGGAGACCGCCCGGTCCACGGTGCCGGGCTCCTCCAGCAGGTCGCAGGCGGGGCGGTCGCCGAGCCGGTTGCCGTAGCCGTCGGCCAGCCGGTCGCGGCGGGACAGCTCAGTGAGCGCGGCGGCCACCCCGGCGTTGAGGTGCGCGGGGTGGCGGCCGAGCCGCCAGGCGGGCAGCGCGACCCGGGTGAGCAGCCGGTCCCAGCCGGCGTAGGCCAGGCCCACCTGCTCCTGGGCGGCGATCCGCAGGCCGTAGTCGACCGTCCGGGCCTGCTCGGAGGCCCAGCTCGCGACGGAGCGCTCCAGCTCGGCGGAGTGGCCCCGACAGGCGCCGAGCATCCGGCGGGTGATCCGTCGGGTGATCCGGTCGGCGAGCGCGGCCGGGCCGCGGCGGGGCGGCCGGGGCGGGGCGGCCAGGGTGCCGCCGCCGAGCCCGGGGGCCGCACCCCCGCCGGAGTCCAGACAGGCGTCCAGGCTGCGCAGGAAGCGGCGGGCGGCGGCGATCTCCGGGTCGGCGGAGGCGGCGGTGCCGGCCACCACGGGGGCCAGCAGGGCGCGCAGTTCGCTGGCCCGCATCCACCACAGGAACGGCGAGCCGATCACCAGAACCGGCGCGGGCGACACGGGGTGCGGCCGCAGCGGTCCGGGCCGCCGCACCGGCGGGAGGTCCTCCAGCCAGCTGTCGCAGTCCGGGGTGAGGGCGATGGCGGAGGGCGCGGGCACGTCCAGCCGGTCGGCCAGTTCGCCGATCAGCCGGTACAGCTCGGGGGCCTCGGCCCGGGCGACCGGGACGGCCGGGATCTGCGGCGGGACGGCCCGGCGGTAGGCGCAGGCGGTCAGCCCGGCCACCAGCAGGGTCAGCGCGGCGACCGCGCCGAAGGCCCAGCGGGCGGCGTCCCAGCCGGCGGCGTCCGGGGCGCCGGGCGCACCGATCCGGCCGGTGAACCGGCCCGCGAGCAGGACCACCGTGACGGCGGCGGGCACGACGGCGGCGGCCAGGGCCAGGCCTCGGACCCGCAGGACCGCCTGGGCGTGAGCGCGCGCGGTGTCGACTGCGGCCATACGGTGCGGCACCCCCTTCGGAGCCCTCGGGCGCCCGGATCCGGGCCCTGAGCCGACTCGAAATGATCAGTTCCGACCGGGAAGCGGAGGCGTCCGATTCCCGGCAGTGCAGGCTGTGTGGCGCTACTGACATTTTCGACGCCCCGGTCCGGGCGGGCGTTCCGGAACGACCCGGTTTCCACTCGTCCCGGTGACGCCGCCCGGATTCCGGACGCCTGCGACCGGTCCGGTGCGAAGCACCCGGGCGACCGCCCGGCCGGACGCCGTCCAGCATCCCCCCGCGGGCGCGCCGCTACCCGGCGGCGACCCCGGCGCACGGCCCCGTCGCACTGCGATCCAGCGCACCATAAGGCCGAGCACGCGGTTACGTCAGCTGGATGCGGTTGCTGTCACCCGATGGGCTGGAATCCGGCCGCCGAACGGTGCGTCGGCCCCCGGAACCGCTCCGGCCCGGGAAACGCCGAGGGCGCTGCGCCCTGCGGGTTGTTTCCCCCTCTTCGGGGCTCGCTCGCCTCCGGGTCGCTCGGACCCGGTGCCGACGGTCGGTGCTCCGGCGCTCGCACCTCGCTGGTCGCTTCTCCCCTTCGGCACCGGCGCGGCCCTTCGGCTCGCTCGCGTCTGACGAGCGCCCCCCATGCGAGCGATCGGCTCGCTCGTGACGAGCGCGGCCCCCGTGCGAGCGATTCGCACGGGGGCCGCAGGGGGTGTCGGCGCCTCAGGCGGTGGCCGCCTTGAGCGCGATGTCGGTGCGGTGCTGCCCGCCCTTGAGGGAGATCCGGTCCACGGCGGCGTACGCGCGGTCGCGCGCCTCGGCCAGGTCGGCGCCGGTCGCGGTGACCGACAGGACGCGGCCGCCGGCACTCAGCACCCGGCCGTCCTCGTCCGCCTTGGTGCCGGCGTGCAGCACGAACGCGGTGCCGTCCGCCTCGGCCTCGGCCAGGCCCTCGATCGGGTCGCCGGTGCGCGGCGCGGCCGGGTAGCCCTCGGAGGCGACCACCACGGTGACGGCGGCGCCCTCGTCCCAGCGCAGCGGCTCCAGCTGGTCCAGGGTGCCGGTGGCGGAGGCCAGCAGGATGCCGGCCAGCGGGGTGCGCAGCCGGGCCAGCACGACCTGGGTCTCCGGGTCGCCGAAGCGGGCGTTGAACTCGATCACCCGGGTGCCGCGCGAGGTGAGCGCCAGGCCCGCGTACAGCAGGCCGGAGAACTCGGTGCCGCGGCGGCGCAACTCGTCCACGGTCGGCTGCAGGACGGTCTCCAGGACCTCCTCGACCAGGCCGTCCGGCGCCCACGGCAGCGGCGAGTAGGCGCCCATGCCGCCGGTGTTGGGGCCCTCGTCGCCGTCCAGCGCGCGCTTGAAGTCCTGCGCGGGCTGCAGCGGCAGCACGGTGGTGCCGTCGGTGATCGCGAACAGCGAGACCTCGGGGCCGTCCAGGTACTCCTCGATGACCACGCGCTCGCAGGCGGCGGCGTGCGCCAGCGCGGCCTCGCGGTCGGAGGTGACCACGACGCCCTTGCCGGCGGCCAGGCCGTCGTCCTTGACCACGTACGGCGCGCCGAAGGCGTCCAGCGCCGCGGCGGCCTCCTCGGGGGTGGTGCAGACGTAGGAGCGGGCGGTGGGCACCCCGGCCCCGGCCATCACGTCCTTGGCGAAGGCCTTCGAGCCCTCCAGCTGCGCTGCCGCGCCGGAGGGGCCGAACACCGGGATGCCGGCCGCGCGCACGGCGTCGGCGACGCCGGCCACCAGCGGGGCCTCGGGACCGACCACGACCAGGTCGGCGCCCAGCCGCGCGGCCAGTTCGGCGACCTGGGCGCCGTCCAGCTGGTCGACCGGGTGGACCGTCGCGACGCGGGCGATCCCGGCGTTGCCCGGGGCGCAGTGCAGCTCGGTCACGGAGGGATCTTGGGACAGGGAGCGGCACAGGGCGTGTTCGCGGGCGCCGCCGCCGATGACGAGGACCTTCACGCCAGGCAGCGTAGTCGGTGGCCCGTTCCGGCCGCTCTCCGGTCCCGTGGGATCCTCCAGGAGAAGAGCTCCGTACGCCGACTACGCCGGAGGATCCTCCAAGTCCGGAGGGTCCGGATGCGCGGCGGGTGTCCGGGTCAGGACGGCGGGTCACCGGGGCCTCGCTCGGACGGGTGAAATCTCGCCGCCCCCCGCAACCCGCTCACCTCGGGTTCCGGTGGCCGAAACCGATAACGATCACCGTGGAAGCGCCCCCACGGTCAGCCATTTGGCGGTAAGAAGTGCTGTTGGACAACCACCGGCAGACGCCACGTCAGCCGATGCGCCGCCAGACCAAGCCGCCCGCCCGCCACAGGGAGCCCCACAGGTGAGCCAGCCGGAAATGCAGCCCGAGGAGAGTGCCTGGGGCAAGGAGATCGGCGAGGAGGACCCGCCCGCCGCCGCCGTCGCCCGGCGGGCCTCCACCCGCCGCCGGACCGATCTGAGCACCCGGCAGTTCCCGCTCGGGGACTGGGGCGAGCCCGCCGAGCGGCTGGAGGAGCTCTACCGCTGGTCCGAGGAGCGGGCGGTCGAGGCGATCGAGTGGTACCGCCGGGACCGGGTCTGGAAGCGCCGCTGGGCGCGCCTGCTGCGCTTCGGCACGGCCGGCTTCGCGGTGGGCGGGGTGACCGCCCCGCTGGTGGACCTGACCGGCGCGCTCTCGCACGGCGCCGGCTGGGGCTACGTGGGCTTCGCGCTCGCCGCCGCCTGCTACGGCACCGACCGGGCCTTCGGCCTCACCTCCGGCTGGATGCGGGACGTCTCCACCGCCCAGGCGCTGCAACGCCGCCTGGAGGCCTTCCAGTTCGACTGGGCGTCGGAGTGCGTGCGCGAGGTGCTCGGCCCGACCGAGGGCACCGCGGGCGAGGCCGCCGAGCGCTGCCTGGGCGTGCTGCGGCGGTTCTGCGAGGACGTCTCGGACATGGTCCGCACCGAGACCTCGGAGTGGATGCTGGAGTTCCGCGCCTCGATGACCCAGCTGCCCACCCAGGCTCCGGGGGCCTGGGGCGGGCGCACCGAGCCCGGGGTGGGCGCCCAGGTGCGGGTGCTGCCGCCGCCGGGGACCAGGCCCACCATGCCGCGCCAGCGGCCGCCGGAGGGTCCGCTGCGGTAGGACGCGCCCCTGGGTGTGTCCGACGATTCCCGCCGGGCGCGCGGATCGACGGACGCGCCCCAGCAGGACGGCGCTACGCGAAGACGATCATCGAGCCCTGGGCGAGGCTCCGGGTCGCCGCCGCGTACAGGCCCGACCAGGCGTGGCGCTCGCGGGCGAAGGGGTGCACGTCGTCGATCGGCGGCCCGAACGGCTGCTCCAGACCGGTCGGGCCGAGCGGCCGGGTCGGGTCCGGCGGGTTGAGCGGGTCGATGCCCAGCGCCGGTGCCACGGCCTGCAGTTCGCGCAGCAGCCCGTGGCTGGAGCCGAGCGGGCCGCCTCCGGCGAGCAGCGTGTCGTCCACCAGCGGGGTCGGGAACTCGATCGGCACGTACGCGCCGGCGTGGTCGAAGTGCCAGACCAGGTGCGACTGTTCGGCGCTGCTCTCGAACATCTCCAGCAGCTGCTCGTAGTCGCCGCCGAGCGCGTCGACCGGGGTGATGTCCAGACCGGTGAGGCCCAGCAGGTAGGCGCGGCGCAGGAAGTGCAGCGAGTCGTAGTCGAAGGCGGCTATCGGCTCGACCGCTCCGCTCAGCCCGGGGACGTACTGGTAGACCGGCACCTGGGGCAGCCCGCGGGAGGTCAGCACCGCGTTGTAGAGCGCGAGGTCGTCCCGGAAGGGGTTGTCGGGGCTGTGGCTCAGCACGTCCACCAGCGGGACGAGCCAGAGGTCGCAGGCCATGGCCGGCAGTTCCTCTCCGGACGGCGGGGATCGCCCGCGGGGCGGGGCGACGACGGGGGGCGGAGTCGGTACCCGGACGGCCCTTGCCAGGGCACCGGGTTCGACGCCCGCCCACCCTACCGGCCCGGCGCGGCGTGCGGATCGGGCCGTCCCCGCGGAGCCTCGGTCGGCGGCTCGGCCAGCCGCCGGCCGAACCACCCGTGCGGCATCCGACGCGGCTGCGGCACCAGGCCGAGGCCCAGGCCCAGTTCACGGCCCAGCTCCCGGCCGACCTCCCCGCCCTGCCGGGGCCGCCCGGCCCGGGCCGTCCCGGGCTCCGCGGCGGGCTCCGCCAGGGACGGCGGCGAGGACACCGGCGGCTCGACGGGTACCGGCAGCGGCTCCGCGCCGGCGGCCTCGGTGAGCAGCCCGAGCACCGTCACCGACTCCAGCGGGCGCCCGGCCAGCCCGGCCAGCAGCCGGACGGTGAACAGGTTGTACTCGCAGATGATCCGGTGCGCGCCTTCGAGGTCATGGGCCCCGATCGCCTCGACCAGGTCCAGGTGGCGGTCCCAGCAGACCCCGGCCAGGGTGGGCATCTCCCGCAGGTAGGGCGCGGCGAACATCCAGGACTGCACCCGGAGCCAGTCCAGGTAGTCGCCGATCCGCCGGTTGCCGAGCAGAGCGGAGACCTCCTGCCAGAACCGACGGTCGCAGCCCACCATCACGTCCAGGTTCCCGGCCCGGGCGGCCCGCACCGCCGCGTCGGCCCGGCGGCTCAGCGAGGGCAGCCGGGTGAGGTCGGGCAGCGCCCGGCGGGTGGAGAACTGACGGTAGAAGCTGTCGGTGAGCAGGACCCTGGACTCGAAGATCTCCAGGAAGTCCTCCCAGCACAGCTCCGGCACCGTGAAGCCGCGGTGGTGCTCGGCCCGCAGCAGCCCCTGGGCGCCGAGGTCGACCAGCGCCTCGCGGGCCGGGGTCGCGGAGACGCCGTACAGCTCGGCGATCTCCTTGACGGTGAAGTTGCGGCCGGCCGCCAGCCGGCCGGCCATCATCTCCTCGCGCAGCGCGCCGGCGATCTGCTCGCGCAGGCTGTTGCGGTGGATGACGGGACGGGGGGTGTCGCTTGCGCCGTTGCCGGACATGCGCGCGACCTCCTCGGGCAGGCCGCCAGGCCGACCCGCGACGGACCGGCCGACCAGCGGCAGGGAACACGACGAGTGCTCATCTTCTCAAACCGGCCCGGAGCAGGTACGAACCAACCCTCCGGAACGCCCCGGGCCCTACCGCTGGACGGGCGCCGGGATGCCGAGCAGGCGGTCCCGCAGCACCGGGAACTCCTCACGCGCCTTGCCCACCTCGGCCGGGTCGAAGTCGACGGTCAGCACCTGCTCGTCGTCCCCGGCCTCGGCCAGCACCCGGCCCCACGGGTCCACCACGATGCTGTGCCCGGCCTGCTCGACCCCGGCGTGCGTCCCTGCGGTGTTGCAGGCCAGCACGAAGGCCTGCTCCTCCACCGCCCGCGCCCGGGCCAGCAGCGTCCAGTGCTCGCGCCGCCGCGCCGGCCAGGCGGCCGGGACCACCAGCAGCTGCGCGCCGGCGTCCAGCAGCGCCCGGAACAGCTCCGGGAAGCGCAGGTCGTAGCAGGTGGCCAGGCCCAGGGTGGCGAAGTCGGTGGGCGCGGTGACGATCTCCTGCCCGGCGCCCATCACCACCGCCTCGCCGCTGTCGAAGCCGAAGCGGTGGATCTTGCGGTAGGTGTGCACCAGCTCGCCGTCCGGGGCGAACAGCATCGAGGTGTTGTAGATCGGCCCGTCCGGGTCGCGTTCGACGATCGAACCGGCGTGCAGCCAGACCCCGGCGGCCCGGGCGGCGGCCGCCATCGCGTCCGAGGTGGGCCCGTCCAAGGTCTCGGCGCCCTCCGACCAGAGGTCGTAGGCGAAGCCGCCGAGCGGCCAAAGCTCCGGCAGCACCACCAGGTCGGCGTCCTGCTGCGCCCGTACCAGCGCCGCGGCGCGGGCCCGCCGCTCTGCGGGCGGCTCGGCGTCGGAGACCGCGAGTTGGATCAATGAAGCGCGCACAGTACCACCGTCCACGGCAAGAGTCCTACGATCGTCACCCGAAAGCGCTGCCCAGCTGTCTCCCGGCAGCGTAACGTGCGGTTAGCGTGAGCGCCCGGAAGCCGGACCATCCCGGCCGGCCGCGATGACCGTGCGCGGATCGTAGGAAAGCTGACGGAGGGCCGGAGATTCCCGTGACGGACAACCAGACCGTGCAGGCTTACACCGAGGCGTGGACGCACAGCATCGAGTCCATATCGGAGCTGGTCGCCCCCCTCCCCGAGGGATCCTGGAACCGGGCGACCGAGTGCCCCGGCTGGTCGGTCCGGGACATCGTGTCGCACGTGATCGCGGTCGAGTCGGAGCTGCTCGGCGATCCCCGTCCGATCCACTCGCTGCCGCGTGATCTTCGCCACGTGACCACCGAGTTCGCCCGCTACGTCGAGCTGCCGGTCGACAAGCGCCGCTGCCACACCGCGCTGGAGATGACCAGCGAGCTGGAGTACACGATCATCCGCCGCTCCCGCGCGCTGCGGAACGCCAAGCAGACGCCCGACGAGCCGGTGCGCTGGCCGGCCGGCCCGCTCGCCGGGAACGTCCCGTACCACGAGCTGCTGCGGATGCGGGCGTTCGACGTCTGGGTGCACGAGCAGGACCTGCGCCGGGCCCTGGAGACCCCCGGCAACCTGGACGCCCCGGGCGCGCTGATCACCCGGGACTTCCTGCTGGAGCGGCTGCCCAAGGCCGTCGCCCACAACGCCGGCGTCCCGGCCGGGACGGCCCTGGTGCTGGACGTCACCGGCCCGGTGGAGTTCCTGCGCACCGTCCGGGTGGACGCCGCCGGGCGCGGCACCGTGGACGAGTCGATCAGCCTGGCCCCCGACGTCCAGCTCACCATGGGCTGGGAGACGTACGTCCGGCTCGCCTGCGGGCGCGGCCGGCCCGGCCCGGTGAGCGTCGAGGGCGACAAGGAGCTGGCCGAGCGGGTGCTCGCCAACTTCTCGGTCACCATCTGACGCCTGCGGCGCGCGCCACCCGGCGTACACGTACCAACGCGCGCCGGGTCGGCACCACTCGTGCGTCCATGCGTCAACCCAGCACCAGCCACCTCACCTGTTTGGCCTCGTTGTTCCGGGCAGTCCTGCCATCACCCGGAAGAAGGAGGGGCGTCCCCGTGGACGACGGACAGGAACAGCAGGAGCAGATGGTGCTGGTGCGGTCGAGCTTCCCGGTCACGGGGCAGCCGATCCGGGTCGTGATGATCGACGGGGAGCCGTGGTTCGCGACCAAGGACGTGTGCGCCGTACTCGACCGGGGCAGCCCGGGCTGGGCCAGCAAGATGGTCGGCCCCGACGACAAGCGGACCATCGACATGCGCTCGGTATGGGTGAGTTCAACTCACTCATACGACGTTTCCGCAGGTGGGAATGGATCCGTCCGGGGAAATCCATTGCTGAGCCTCGTCAGTGAGGCAGGGCTCTACCTCCTCGTCATGAGGTCGAGGAAATCCAATGCCCGGCCCTTCCAGGAGTGGGTCGCCCGAGACCTCCTCCCCTCCATCCGCCGAGGGGATACGGACATCCCGACCCAGCAGCAGCGGATGGCCGAGACCCTGGCCGAGGCGATCGGGCAGCAGGTACAGATCGTCGCGGAGATCGACCACGAGGACTGGCCGGGTCTGACCGTCCACTCGGACGGAACGGTCCACTGCCGGCACGGGGAGATGGTCCTCCGTCTACCAAGCCGGGAGGAGGACAGCGGGCCGCCCTACGGCGCGTACTTCGCCTGCCCGGGCGGGGAGCGGGTCGGCATCCGGGGCAGCCGGGTCGTTCCGGGCTGCCCGAAGCTGAAGCTGGTGGACTTGATCCGTCTGCGTCGCTCAGCGCAGCCTCGGCCCAACCGAGTGCCGGGTCAAGGAGCGTTGATCGTGGAGATGCACGGCGCCCGGATCTACGGAACGGCGCCACAGATCGCTGAGCTCATGCGTGAGTACGGCGGCTGACCCGCCTCCGCCGGTGACGGATTACCCTAACTTCAAGTTAGGGTAATCGCGTTTCCGCAGGTCAGAAACCCTACGATCCCGTCGCCATAACCCTCCGCCGCAGCCGCAGGATCATCGCCGTCCCGACCGCCAGCGGGACGTACTGCCAGCAGAACGCCCAGCGGAAGGCGGTGGCCGAGTAGGTCTCGACGCCGTCCGGGGAGAGCGCGTCCAGCAGTACGCCGATGCCGAACAGGGTGATCATCGTGCCGATGAAGCCGCCCATGTTGACGATGCCGGAGGCGGTGCCGAGCCGCTCGACCGGGTTGCGGGAGCGCGCGTAGTCGAGGCCGACCAGTGAGGCCGGGCCGTTGCTGCCCATCACCAGGATGATCCCGACCAGCAGCCACATCGGCGGGTGGCCGCCGGGCCAGGCCAGCACCAGCGCCCAGCCGAGAGCGGTGGTGGCGATGGCGGTGAGCACGATGGGCATGCGGGCCCGCGCCGAGCGGGAGAGCAGCCGGCCGAAGACGAAGCCGCAGGTCATGTTGGAGAGCACCAGCAGGGTCAGCAGCCCGCTGGCCGCGGTCCGGGACATGCCCTGCGCCTCGACCAGGTAGGGCATGCCCCAGAGCAGGCCGAAGGCGTTGCCGGGGAACTGGATGGTGAAGTGGATCCACAGGCCCAGCCGGGTGCCCGGCTCCCGCCAGCAGTCGAGGACCTGACGGCGGATCCTCGGGCGTTCGCGGCCCTCGACCGGCCGGACCGGCTCCTCCTGCGCGGGCGCCTCCTTCAGGAAGAGCGCGACCAGCGCGAACACCGCCACGCCGAGCAGCGCGATCGCGGCGAAGGTGGGCGTCCAGCCCTCGCTGTGCAGCGCCCGGGCGAGCACCACCGTGGTGACCAGGTTGCCGCCCATCCCGGCCAGGCCGGTCAGCTGGGCGACGAACGGGTTCTTGGCCGCCGGGAACCAGCGGGCGGCGATCCGCAGCACGCTGATGAAGGTCATCGCGTCGCCGCAGCCGAGCACCGCCCGGGAGGCCAGCGCCGGGGCGAAGGAGGAACTGAACGCGAAGGCCAGCTGGCCGGTGCTCAGCAGCAGCACGCCGAGCAGCAGCACCCGGCGCGGCCCGAACCGGTCGACCAGCAGCCCGACCGGGACCTGCATGGCCGCGTAGACCAGCACCTGGAGGATCGAGAAGGTGGACAGCGCCGAGGCGCCGATGCCGAAGCGCTCGGCGGCGTCCAGTCCGGCCACGCCGAGGCTGGTGCGGTGGATGACGGCCAGGACGTAGACGCTGACGCCGATGGACCAGGCCAGCCAGGCCGCGCGGCCGCCGGGCGGCGAGGGCGCGGTGGCGGTCAGGGGCTCGACGGCGGGTCGGGGAGCGGGGACGGACAGGGACGGGGCTGAACGAGCTGGCTCCACGGTCATAGTTCGTCCAGATTAGTCATCCCATGATTGGACGCCCAGCCTGGGGTGAGGACGGGCCCGTCAGCCGGTCACCGTCCAGGACACCGACCTGGTCATGTAGCGGTCCCGGAAGGCCTCGTCCCGCACCCAGTCCGTGGTGTCCCGGACGGTCGCGGTGACGGTGGCCGTCCGGCCCGGGGCCAGGTCCAGTTGCGCGGTGTCCAGCGAGCCGCCGCCCGGGGTCTGCGGCGTCACCGGGACGCCGTCCACCTTCCACTCGACCTTCAGCTGCCGGGTGCCGGTCAGCGGCAGCGGCCGGACGTCCAGCCGGGGGCGCCCGGCCACCTCGCCGGGCGGCGGTGAGGGGGCGTCGGTCGGCCGGACCCTGCGGTACACCTCCTCGATGATCGCCTCGCGCGAGGGCAGGTTGTAGGTGCTGCCCAGGGTGCGCATCACCGAGTCGGGGGTGGGCCGGTAGAGGCCGTTGGCGCCGCGGTACGCCCCGACGGTCCCGGCGCCGTCCGGGGAGTCGGCGCCCAGCCAGCGCCACCACTTGGTCTGCTTCTTGCGCATGTCGTCGGCGTTGAGGGCGGAGAGGTTCGGGTAGTCGGCGTCGTCCGGGGCGCTGTCGTACTCGTCCCCGAGGTCCCCCACGGTGTGCCCGATCTCGTGCTGGATGATCCGCCCGGAGTCCGGGCTGCCCCCGGCCAGGGTGGTCACCCCGGTGCCCCCGGCGCCGCCGTACTCGGCGGAGTTGGCCAGCGCTATCAGGTACTGCGGCCCGGTGCCGTCCCCCGCGTACCGGGCGGTGGCGGACTCGTCGGCGCAGAGCAGCCGGGCGGTCCCCTCGCACCAGAAGTGCATCCCGAGCGGGGTGGCGGGGTTGCGGCCGCGGCCCTCGGTCTCGGCTATCCCGGAGACCGGGGAGACCACCTCGACCCGCCTTATGTTGAAGAACCCCTGGTAGGTGCGGAACGGCTCGATGTCCATCAGCGCGTGCCAGGCCTTGTCGGCCTGCTGCCGGAACAGCTCCTGTTCGTCGCCCGTGTAGCCGTCGCCGAGCAGGACCAGGGTGATCCGGTTGGCCGGGTCCCCGGTGCGGCGTATGTCGAAGGTCGGGGCGGCCGCGGGTATTCGCTGGTCGGCGCGGAGCGAGGTGTGCGGCGGCACCGCCCGGTCGGCCGGGGCGCCCGCCCCGATCACGCCGAACGGCGAGGGGCCGACCACCTCCAGGGCGGCGGGGAGTACGGCGGTGGACACCAGCACGAACGCGGCCAGACTCCGGACGAGACGGCCTGGGGTGCCAGAAGGCATACGGGTTCGTCCTCGGGGCTCCGGTCACCCGGCGTCGCCCGGGTGGTGGAGCGGAGACGTACCCGGACCGGCGTGTCACCCCAACCGGCCGAAGAAAATGTCACCGACCTGGCCGAACGATTCCTATCGCGCCATTCATGCCAATCAATCCCGCCAGCTCAATCCCGGCGGCGCTTCCCCAGGCTCAGCACGAGGTGCGTCCCGAGCCCGAAGAGCAGCCCCCAGAAGGCCGAGCCGATGCCGAACAGGCTCATCCCCGAGGCGCTCGCCAGGAAGGTCACCACCGCCGCGTCCCGCCCGCGCTCCTCGGTGACCGCCGCCGCCAGGCTGCCCTGCAGCGAGGCCAGCAGCGCGACCCCGGCGATCACCGCGACCAACTCCTTCGGCAACCCGGTGAACAGGCTCACCAGCACCCCGCCGAAACTGCCCACCAGCACGTACAGCACGCCCGAGGACATCCCCGCGACGTACCGCCGGCGCGGGTCCGGGTGGGCCTCCGGGCCCGAGCAGATCGCCGCGGTGATCGCCGCCAGGTTCACCCCGGGCGAGCCGAACGGCGCCATCAGCATCGCCATCGCGCCGGTCGAACCGATCAGCAGCCGGTCGTCCGCCTGGTAGCCGAAGGCCCGCATCACCCCGAGGCCCGGGGCGTTCTGCGAGGCCAGGGTGACGATGGTGAGCGGCAGCGCCAGCCCCACCAGGGCCGACCAGGAGAAGGCCGGCACCGTCAGCACCGGCACGGTCGGCCCGCCCGAGCCCAGGTGCAGCGGCAGTCCGACGGTCAGCGCCGCCAGCACCCCGCCGACCAGCAGCGCGACCGGCACGGCGTACCGGGGCGCGAACCGCTTGGCCAGCAGGAAGGCCGCGAAGCCGCCCACCACCAGCACCGGCGCGCTGTGCACGGCGCCGAAGATCCCGGCGCCGAAGGAGAACAGGATGCCCGCCAGCATCGCGTTCACGATCCCCACCGGCACCGCCGCGATCAGCCGGCCGAACCAGCCGGTCACCCCGAACAGCGTCACCACCGCGGCGCTCACCAGGAACGCCCCGACCGCCTCCCGGTACGGGTAGTCACCCAGGCTGGTCACCAGCAGCGCGGTCCCCGGGGTGGACCAGGCGGTGATCACCGGCGTCCGGGTCCACCAGCTGAGCACGAAGCCGCTCACCCCGCTGCCGATCGCCACCGCCCAGATCCAGGACGCGGTGTGCGCCTGGTCCAGCCGCCCGGCGGCCGCCGCCGCCAGCACCACCACCAGCGGCCCCGAGAAGGACACCGCGACGCACACCAGTCCCGCCAGCAGCGCCGGCCCCGACACGTCCCGCCGCAGCGACCGACGTTCCCCGCCCTCGACCGCCGTCTTCTCCGGTCGGATCGTCAGCTCATCCGTCATTCCGGCAGTATCCCGAAGCCAGGCCGAAGACTCCCGAAAAAACTTTTCAACCGACCTGCAACCCCCGGCGGGGATGGACGTCTATACGGATGAAGGCACGGAGAGCGAGACCGGCGGAGCCGGGGGGCGCTTCCGCTCACGAGGAGCGGGGCCGGTCGTCTTCACCCACACACCGTCAGACACATGACCCTGGGGAGTCACGTCATGCGCACGTCCGTTATCACCCGTTTTGCGAAGAACGACCGCGCCTTCTCCGGCCGCCGACGCGTCGCCGTCCTCGCCGCCACCACCGTCCTCGCGGGCGGCGTCCAGTTCCTCGCCACCGACACCGCCTGGGCCTGCGGCGACGTGCGGTACAGCGCTCCGCGCACGGTCGACAAGCCGACCGTCCCGGCTGCAGGCTTCCGGGTCTTCGAGTCCGACAGCATCGCCGCCGACGGCGGCTGGACCGAATTCGGCCTGTCGATCACCAACTTCACCGGGGCCGACGTCCCGAAGACCGCGCCGAACTTCGGCCTGTCGATCGCCGACCCGGGCACCCCGCTGCGCGCCAAGGACGTGCGGGTCGAGGTCATGCAGCACGGTTCCTGGAAGTCGCTGAAGCTCCTCCCGGCTTGCAACGGGCTCGACACCGACACGTCCTCCCTGGCGCAGCCGCTGGCCAACGGCCGGGCCGCCAACTTCATGTTCCGAGTCTCGCTCTCGCCCGACTCGCCGAAGGACCAGACCGCACTGAGCCTGGTGACGGACGCCCGCAACGACAAGGGTGTGGAGGAGTCCTGGGACCACCGCGTCGTGAAGGTCACCCACCCCAAGACCGCGCCCGCCGCGAAGCCGACCCAGACCGCCAAGCCCAAGCCCGCACCGACCAAGGAGACCAAGCACGCCGAGCCCGCCGCCGACCAGACCCCGGCCAAGGAGACCCCCACCCCCGCCGCCGAGACCCCCAAGTCCCCGGCTCCGCAGGCCACTTCCTCCGCTCCGGCCACCACCGCCCCGGCCGGCACCCCCGAGCTCGCCCACACCGGCGCCTCCGAGACCAACACCTTCCTCGCCGTCTCCGCCGCCGCGCTCCTCGCGCTCGGCGCCGGCGTCCTGATCGCCGTCCGCCGCCTCCGTCCCCAGCGGTAGTCGACGGGCGAGCACGACGAAGGGGCCCTCCTCCGTACGGCGGTACGGAGGAGGGCCCCTTCTTCACTTCCGGCGAACCGTCAGCCCCAGGTGATCAGGCGCTTCGGGTACTCCAGCAGCGCGGCCACGTCGGCCAGCACCTTGGAGCCCAACTCCCCGTCCACCAGCCGGTGGTCGAAGGAGAGCGCGAGCGTGGTGACCTGGCGCGGGACGACCTTGCCCTTGTGCACCCACGGCAGCTCCCGGACCGCGCCGAAGGCGAGGATGGCCGCCTCGCCCGGGTTGAGGATCGGGGTGCCGGTGTCGACGCCGAAGACGCCGACGTTGGTGATGGTGACCGTGCCGCCCTGCATGTCGGCCGGTGAGGTCTTGCCCTGGCGGGCGGTCTCCACCAGCTCGCCGAGCGCGACGGCCAGGCCGGACAGGGTCCTGGACCCGGCGTCCTTGATGTTCGGGACGATCAGGCCGCGCGGGGTGGCCGCGGCGATGCCGAGGTTCACCTGGCCCTTGATCACGATCTCCTGGGCCGCCTCGTCCCACTGGGCGTTGATCTCCGGGTGGCGCTTGATCGCGGTGAGCAGCGCCTTGGCGACCAGCAGCAGCGGGCTGACCCGGACGTCCCGGCCCAGCTCGCCGCTCTCCTTGAGCCGGCGGACGAACTTCATCGTGCGGGTCACGTCGACCTGGACGAACTCGGTGACGTGCGGGGCGGTGAAGGCCGAGGCCACCATCGCCTGCGCGGTCGCCTTGCGGACGCCCTTGATCG
This sequence comes from Kitasatospora sp. NPDC056531, assembly GCF_042794375.1. Classification (NCBI taxonomy): domain Bacteria; kingdom Bacillati; phylum Actinomycetota; class Actinomycetes; order Kitasatosporales; family Streptomycetaceae; genus Kitasatospora; species Kitasatospora sp. NPDC056531. Next base: position 111,173 of record NZ_JBHTTU010000002.1, read on the forward strand.
GCACCCGGACGTCGCCCGTGGTGGGGGCGGACACCAGCACCTCGACCGCGGCGACCTCGGCCGCCTCGGTCACCTCGACGGCCGGAGCCGCCGGAGCGGCCTGGGCCGCGGCGTGGGCGTGCACGTCCTCGCGGGTGATCACGCCGTCCGGGCCGGTCGGGGTGACGGCCCGCAGGTCGATGCCGAGGTCCTTGGCCAGCTTGCGCACCGGCGGCTTGGCCAACGGCCGCTCACCGACCGGCACTTCGGCCACCGGGGCGGGCGCGGCCGGAGCCGGGGCGACCGGGGCGGCGGGCGCGGCCGGAGCCGGCTTCGACGCGGTGACGGTCTTGGTGGTGGTCGTCCGCCGGGCCCGACGCTGGCTGCCGCCGGTGCGCGGGCCGTACCCGACCAGCACCTCCCGGCGCTCCGGCTCGGCCTCGGCGGCCGGCGCCTCGGCGGCGGGGGCGGGCGCGGGCACGGCGGCCGGAGCGGCCCCGGCCTGGCCGGCCACCGCGACCGAGATGATCACGGTGCCGACGTCGACCGTCGCGCCCTCCGGGAAGAAGAGCTGCTCGACGACCCCGTTGAACGGGATCGGCAGCTCCACGGCCGCCTTGGCGGTCTCGACCTCGCAGACGACCTGCCCGTCGGTGACGGTGTCACCGGGCTTGACGTACCAGCTGAGGATCTCGGCCTCGGTGAGGCCCTCGCCCACGTCGGGCATCTTGAACTCGCGGAGCGAGCGAACTTCGGTGGTCATCTTCGCTCCCCGGTATCAGTACGCGAGCGCGCGGTCGACGGCGTCGAGCACGCGGTCCAGGTCGGGCAGGAAGGACTCCTCGACCCGGGACGGCGGGTACGGCGCGAAGTAACCGCCGACCCGCAGGACGGGCGCCTCCAGGTGGTAGAAGCACCGCTCGGTGAGCCGGGCGGCCAGCTCGGCGCCCATGCCCAGGAAGACCGGCGCCTCGTGCACCACGACGGCCCGCCCGGTGCGCTTGACCGACTCCTCCAGGGTGGTGAAGTCCACCGGGGAGAGCGAGCGCAGGTCGACGACCTCCAGCCGGCGGCCGTCCTCCTCGGCGGCCGCGGCGGCCTCCAGGCAGACCTTGACCATCGGGCCGTACGCGATCAACGTCGCGTCGGTGCCGGGGCGGACGATCCGGGCGTCGTGCAGGCCCAGGTCGGCGGCGGCGCCGACCTCGCCCTTGTCCCAGTAACGCCGCTTGGGCTCCAGGAAGATGACCGGGTCGTCCGACTCGATGGACTGCCGCAGCATCCAGTGCGCGTCGTGCGCGTTGGCCGGGGTGACCACCCGCAGGCCGGCGGTGTGCGCGAAGTACGCCTCGTGCGACTCGCTGTGGTGCTCGACCGCGCCGATACCACCCGCGTAGGGGATGCGGACGGTGATCGGCATCTTGACGTGGCCCAGCGCACGGGCGTGCATCTTGGCCAACTGGGAGACGATCTGGTCGAAGGCCGGGTAGACGAAGCCGTCGAACTGGATCTCCACGACCGGGCGGTAGCCGCGCAGCGCGAGGCCGATCGCGGTGCCCATGATGCCGGACTCGGCCAGCGGGGTGTCGATCACCCGGCCCTCGCCGAAGTCCTTCTGCAGGCCGTCGGTGATCCGGAAGACGCCGCCGAGCTTGCCGATGTCCTCGCCCATCAGGACGGTCTTCGGGTCGTTCTCCAGCGACTTGCGCAGCGCCTCGTTGAGCGCCTTGGCGATGCTCAGCTGACCGGCCATCAGTGGTTCTCCCCCGCCTCGAAAGAGGCCGCGTACTCGATGTATTCGGCCCGTTCCTCATCGACCAGCGCGTGCGGCTCGCTGTACACGTGGTCGAAGATCAGCGTCGGGTCCGGGTCCGGCATGCTGCGCACGCCCTCGCGCACCCGCAGGCCCAGCTGCTCGCTCTCGGCGTCGACGGCGGCGAAGAACTCCTCGTCCGCCAGGCCCTCCTTCTCCAGGAGGGTGCGCAGCCGCAGGATCGGGTCCTTGGCCTTCCAGGCCTCGGTCTCCTCGGCGAGCCGGTAGCGGGTGGGGTCGTCGGAGGTGGTGTGCGCGCCCATCCGGTAGGTGAAGGCCTCGATCAGCACCGGGCCGTTGCCGCTGCGGGCGTAGTCCAGCGCCCAGCGGGAGACCGCGAGGCAGGCCAGCACGTCGTTGCCGTCCACCCGCACGCCCGGGAAGCCGAAGCCGGAGGCGCGGCGGTACAGCGGGATCTTGGTCTGGGTGGTGGTGGGCTCGGAGATCGCCCACTGGTTGTTCTGGCAGAAGAACACCACCGGCGCGTTGTAGACCGAGGCGAAGGTGAAGGCCTCGTTGACGTCGCCCTGGCTGGAGGCGCCGTCGCCGAAGTACGCGATCACCGCGTCGTCGGCGCCGTCCTTGGTGATGCCCATCGCGTAGCCGGTGGCGTGCAGGGCCTGCGCACCGATCACGATGGTGTACAGGTGGAAGTTCTTCTCGTTCGGGTCCCAGCCGCCGTGGTTCACGCCGCGGAACATGCCGAGCAGGTTCAGCGGGTCGACGTCGCGGCACCAGGCCACGCCGTGCTCGCGGTACGTGGGGAAGGCGTAGTCGCCGGTGCGCATGGCGCGACCGGAGCCGACCTGGGCGGCTTCCTGGCCGAGCAGCGAGGCCCACAGGCCCAGCTCGCCCTGACGCTGGAGGGCGGTCGCCTCGCCGTCGAACCGGCGCACCAGCACCAGGTCGCGGTAGAGGGAGCGCAGCTCCTCCGGAGTGGTGGTGAGGGGGTAGTCCGGGTGCTCGACCCGCTCGCCTTCCGGGGTGAGCAGCTGTACGAGCTCCGGCTGGGCGTCCTTACCCGTGGCGCGGAGGGTGTCAGGGACGCCGGGGGTCGCCTTCTTGCGAGCCCTCGCCGTGCTTTTGACGGTCACGTTCACTCCTCGGTCTGTCCGGCCGCCCGGGGTCGCCGGTGACCGGTCCGGTCACCGCCTCGCGGGGCGCGCGTGGGTGTGCGCACCTACTGCGTGGCAGGTGGTGATCCTGTTCCGACGGCGTCCCTCACGAGAACGTTACCCAGCGTCCGCCCTTGGCGCGCTTGCGCTAGGACGTCCTACTTGTTCAGGGCCTACAACCCCGAGGGTGCCGCGCCGGGCTCGCCGTCGGAAGGGTGGGGGTGACGGTCGGCGTGACGCAGCTCTCAATTCGAGCGCCTTCAGGACACCAGCGCACGTTATCCGGGCAGACGCCCGTACGAAAGGGGGTTCTCGGTATCGGTTTCGGCGACTGTGGCCGGATCACGTCTTTACGCCGATGCGAACGATAGGCCTCATGTAGGGCGATATGGGAGGCTTTGGGTGTGACTGATAACGGACAAATCAGGGTGTTCCTGCTCGACGACCACGAGGTCGTCCGACGGGGCGTGCACGACCTGCTCTCGGTCGAGGACGACATCGAGGTGGTCGGCGAGGCCGGCACGGCCGCCGAGGCGCTCACCCGGATCCCGGCGGTCCACCCCGACGTCGCGGTGCTCGACGTCCGGCTGCCGGACGGCAACGGGGTCGAGGTCTGCCGCGAGGTCCGCTCCCGGCTGCCCGAGATCAAGTGCCTGATGCTGACCTCCTTCTCGGACGACGAGGCGCTGTTCGACTCGATCATGGCGGGCGCCTCCGGCTACGTCCTGAAGGCGATCCGCGGCACCGACCTGATCACCGCCGTCCGGGACGTCGCGGCCGGCCGCTCGCTGCTCGACCCGGTCGCCACCAGCCGGGTGCTCGCCCGGCTGCGCGACGGCGGCGAGAAGGAGGACGAGCGACTGTCCCAACTCACCAAGCAGGAGCGGCGGATCCTCGATCTGATCGGCGAGGGGATGACCAACCGTCAGATCGGCAACGAGTTGCACCTGGCCGAGAAGACGGTGAAGAACTACGTCTCCAGTCTGCTCGCCAAGATGGGCATGGAGCGGCGCACCCAGGCGGCCGCCTTCGTGGCGCGGCACCAGGCCGACCATCAGTACTGATCCGGCCACTTCACACATCTGACTGTTTGTCAAGGGCCCCCACCAGGGGGCCATAACCTCTGCACGTGACTTTCAGCCAGACCCTCGCCTGCGCCCCGGCCCGCCCCGACCTCTCCGCCCCGCCGATAGGGACCCTCAGTCCGCCCGTCCCGCGCAGCGCACTCGACGAGGTCCTGGCCCGCTACCGGGTGGGGCGGCTGCTGACCGCCGAGCCGGTCGCCGAAGGCCTGCTGAACCGGGGCTACCGGGTCACCACCGAGGCCGGGGCCTACTTCCTGAAGTGCTACGTCGACGCCGCCACCGCCAACCGTCCGAAGATCCTCGCCCACCACCGCGCGATGACCGACCTGCACGCCCTCGGGCTGCCCGTCTCACCCCCGCTGACCTGCACCGAACGCGCCGGCACGGTGGCCGGCCTGGGCGGCCGACTGTTCGCGCTCTTCCCCTGGGTCGATGGCCGACACCAGCACGGTACGGAGCTCCCCCTGCCGCGGTGCGACGCGCTCGGCGCGCTGCTCGGCCGACTGCACGGCGCGCTCGACGACGTCTGCACCCCCCTCGACCAACCCGCCGGCTACCGCAGCGCCGACCCCCTCGACAGCGCCGAACTCGCCCGCGAACTGCGCCGCCACGCCCGCGAGCACCGCCCGTACGGCGAACTGGACGCCCTGGTCGAACAACGGCTCGACGAACGGCTGGAACTGCTCGCCGACCACGCCCACCGCCGTCCCGACCCGCAGGCCGCCCCGCCCACCGGCTGGACCCACGGCGACTTCCACGGCCTCAACCTGCTGTACGACGGCGACCGGGTCGCGGCCGTCCTGGACTGGGACAAGCTCGGCCCCCAGCCGCGCGCCGAGGAGGCCGTCCGCGGCGCCACGCTGCTCTTCAACGACCGGACCACCGGCACCCTCGACCTGGTCCGGGTCCGCCGCTACTCACAGGCCTACCGGGCCTCCGGGGCCGCCACCGCCGAGCACCTGGCCGCCGCCGTCCACCGGGTCTGGTGGGAGCGGCTGAACGACTTCTGGATGCTGCAGTGGCGCTACCAGCGGGCCGACCACCGGGCCGACCCGCTCTACCCCGCCTCGGCGGGCCAGTTGGCGTGGTGGTGCCAGGAGTACGAGCAGGTCCTGGACGCCTTCGCCAACTGAGCCCGTCAGCCGGTCGTCACCGGCGGCGGCACGGTGCCACCACCGCCACCGGTCGGCTTGGAGGTCGGCGGCGCCGGGTTCGAGGTACCCGTGTTGCCACCGCCGCCCGAACTCGGGGTCGTCGGCGCCGAGGTCGGCCCGCCGGTCCCCGTCGAGGTGGCCGTGGGGACGTGGGTGGGCGTCGACGTCACCGTCTGGGTCGGCGTCGCGGTCGGCGTGTGCTTGCCCGAATTCGGCGACGGCGACACGTTGTTGTAGCCACCACTGTTGCCGGTGTAGCTACCGTTGTCGGTCGGCTGCTGCGGCCGCCGGCTGCCGGGGACGGACGGCGACGGGCTCGCCTGGCCGCTCTGGGTCGGCGTGCTCGTCTCGGTGGCGCTGACCACCGGGGCGGGCGTGTTCGGCGTGTTCGTCTTGTTGATGTCGGTGCCGCCGCTGAGCGCGAAGGCGATCCCGGCACCGGCCGCGAGCAGCACGGCGATCCCGCCGACCACCCAGCCCCAGGGCCCGCGCCGACGGCCCGAGCCGTGGTCGCCGTGGTCGCCGTCGTCCTCGCCGCCACCGCCGCCGTACGGGCCGCCGACCGCCGGGTAGGGCGAGGAGGGGGTGTGCGGGCCGCCCGTCGAGTACGGCAGCACGGAGGTCTGGTCACTCGCGCCGACCGCACCGAAGGCCTGGGTGGCCGCCGACTGGTCCGGGCGGAGCACCTGGGTGGCACCGGTGTCGGTGGCCGCGCCGACCCAGCCGGCCCCGGCCGCGCCGTGCATCTCGCGCAGCGCGTGCTGCACGTGGGCGCGGAACTCGTCGGCGTCCTGGAAGCGGTCGTCCGGGTTCTTGGCGAGCGAGCGCAGCACCAGCGCGTCCAGCCCGACCGGCACCCGGCTGTTGGCCTGCGAGGGCGGCACCGGCGGGTCCTGGACGTGCTGGTAGACCACCGAGAGCGGGGTGTCGCCGGTGAACGGCGGGCGCAGCGTGAGCAGCTCGTAGAGCATGCAGCCGGCCGCGTACAGGTCGGAGCGGTGGTCGACCGCCTTGCCGAGCGCCTGCTCGGGCGACAGGTACTGCGGGGTGCCCATGACCATGCCGGTCTGGGTCATCGTGGTGGCCCCGCCGGTCAGCGCCCGGGCGATGCCGAAGTCCATCACCTTGACCGCGCCGGCGTTGGTGATGCTCACGTTGGCGGGCTTGATGTCGCGGTGCACGATGCCGTTCCGGTGGCTGTAGGCCAGCGCCTCCAGCACCCCGGCGATGATGATCAGCGCCTGGTCGACCGGCGGCGCCTCCTCGTCCACCAGCAGCTCGCGGACGGTCCGGCCCTCGACCAGCTCCATCACGATGTACGGCGTGGACTCGTCCCCGACGTACTCCTCGCCGGTGTCGTAGACCGAGACGATCGAGTGGTGGTTCAGCGCCGCGACGGCGTGTGCCTCGCGGGTGAAGCGCAGTCGGGCGACGTCGTCCTGGGCCAGCTCGCCGCGGAGCAACTTGACCGCGACGGTGCGGCCCAGCCGCACGTCCTCGGCGGCGAAGACCTCGGCCATGCCGCCGCGGCCGAGCCGGTGGGTCAGCCGGTAGCGGCCGTCGCCGACCGTGCCCAGCGGGGCGGCGGTGCCGCGGCCGGGGGTCTGCGGCCCGCTCCGGCCGAACGGCGGCAGCGCGGAGGTCGCGGCTTCGTCGCCCGGCCCGGAAATCCTCGGCGTCCCGCCGGTCCGTCCGTCCGCTCGGGCACCCGCGTCGTCGTCCGGCTGCTGCGTCTGTGCCATCGCTCCTCGCCCCGGGCGTTCGCTCGGAATCGCGGTGCCCTGTCGCTTACGTATCCCCGAACGCTACCGCTTCCGGCGCGCACCCGTGACAGCCCGAACCTGCCGGAAACCGTCAGAGCAGGCCATTCCGGCCGGTCGGCTGGTCCAGCACCAGCACCGAGGCCGGCCGCGCTGCGTGCCCGCCGAACTTGCTCTTGGTCTTGTCCTGCGCGTTGTTCACCACGATCGCGATGATGATGCCGGCCAGCACCAGCACACCGACGATGATCGCGACGACCACGAACGCCGTGGAGCAGCCGCCGCTGTTGGGCTTCGGCTGCTGGTACGGCGGCATCGGCTGCGGCACCGGGGTGTGCATCGGCCGCTGCCCGCCTTGCTGGTGGAACTGCGGCTGCGGGGCCTGCGGACGCGGCGTCTGGTAGGCGGGCGGCGGCGTCCGGTACTGCGGCTGCCCCCCTTGCTGGAGGTACTGGGGGTGCGGCGTGTGCGGGGCCTGCGGGGCCGGGGTCTGGTAGGCGGGCGGCGGCGTCTGGTACTGCGGCTGCTGAGGGAAGGGATGAGGGGTCTGCGGGGCCTGCGGCGCGGCGTGCACCGAGCGCGGGCCCTCGTTGATCATCAGCGGGGTGCTCGCCTGGAGCGAGTGTCCGCCCCCGCCCTTCAGCTCCGCGATCAGCCGCTCCGCCTCGTCCCGCATCGCGGCCGCGCTCTGGAAGCGGTGCGCCGGGTCCTTGCGCAGCGCCTGGGCGACGTAGGCGTCCACGGCCGGGGTGATCGAGCGGTTGAGGCTGGAGGGCGCCGGCGGCTCCTCCTGGACGTGCTTGTAGGCGATCGAGAAGGCCGAGTCGCCGTCGAAGACCAGCTGGCCGGTGAGCATCTCGAAGAGCATCACGCCGACCGAGTAGAGGTCGGAGCGGGCGTCCACCGGCTTGCCGAGCGCCTGCTCGGGCGAGAGGTACTGCGGGGTGCCGACCACCATGCCGGTCTGGGTCATCGACGTGACGCCGGATTCCAGCGCCCGGGCGATGCCGAAGTCCATGACCTTGACATTGCCCTTGCGGTCGAACATGACGTTGCCGGGCTTGATGTCGCGGTGCACCAGGCCCATGTCGTGCGAGGCCTCCAGCGCGTTCAGCACGCCGACGGTGACCTTCAGGGCCTCCTCGGTGGGCACCGCGCCGTACTGGGCGACCGCCTCGTTGATCGTCTCGCGCAGGCCCATGCCGTCGATCAGCTGCATGACGATGTACGGCGTGCTGGAGCCGTCCGGGGCGACGTCCTCGCCGCTGTCGTACACCGTGACGATGTTGGGGTGCTCCAGCCGCGCCACCGCCTGGGCCTCGCGGCGGAACCGCTCCTTGAACGAGTCGTCCCGGCCCAGCTCGCTGTGCATGCTCTTCAGCGCGACCTGCCGGTCGAGCACGCTGTCGTACGCGAGGTGCACGGAGGCCATGCCGCCCTCACCCAGCAGCCGCTGCAGCACATAGCGGCCGTTGCCCAGGGAGAAGCCCTCGACCGCCGCGTTGCCGTGCTCGCTCATGGTCCTCTGCTCCCCCTCGGCGCGGCCGTGCTGCCGCAGCCGTGACGTTCGGTCTCGTCCGTGCGTGGTGGGCCCGGCCCGCTGGCCTGGCGGACCCCTGTCGCGGCGGCTCGACCGGCCAGCGACAGGGGTCAGGGTATCGGCTCTCGCCGACGGTGATCGGTGCAGGGCCGATCCTGGCCCCGGGCCGTCGGCGCCCTTCCACGACGCTGCGGCCCGGGGCGGATCGTCGCGGTACGTCCGGTCCCGGCGACGGCCTACAGGCTGCGGCCTACAGGTAGGGGCCGGAACGGATGCCGCGGCCGTGACCCGGGTCCTCCTCGTCCGGCTCGCCGCCGTGCAGACCGGGCGGCAGGGCGCGGCGCATCTGCTCCAGCTGGGCTCGCGCGGCCATCTGCTGGGCGAACAGGGCGGTCTGGATGCCGTGGAACAGGCCCTCCAGCCAGCCCACCAGCTGGGCCTGGGCGATCCGCAGCTCGGCCTCGGTCGGGATGCTGTCCTCGGTGAACGGCAACGACAGCCGCTCCAGCTCGGCGACCAGCTCCGGAGCCAGCCCGAGCTCCAGCTCCTTGATCGAGCTGGCGTGGATGTCCTTCAACCGGGCCCGGCTGGCCTCGTCGAGAGGCGCGGCCCGGACCTCCTCCAGCAGCTGCTTGATCATGCTGCCGATGCGCATGACCTTGGCGGGCTGCTCGACCATCTCGGTCACCGGGAGCTCACGCGGGAGGTCGCCCTCGTCGTCCCCGTCTCCCGCCGGCCCGGCGAACCCCTGGCCCACCGGCAGCCCGTCCGGTCCGACGATCAGCACCTTCTGGCCGTCCTGCGACTGCCCGCCGGCGGCCCGGAAGGGCTCCTGCGACGAGCGCTCGTTCATCGGATTCGTCATGAACAACATTCTCTCTCACTGGGGTTGGTCGGGCGGAAGCCCCCGTTCGTCCCGCCGTCCTGCGCCGCCCCGTCACGACGGTACGCTCCCACGCCCCGCGCGGGAATCCGTACGGATACTCAGTTCCCGCCCCGCTCCGACCGACTCCCGCCGCACGTCCCCCAGGAGCCCACCCCGGAACCCGCACCGAACCTCCACCCCGGCGGGGTCGGAGGGGTGCTCTCGACGGGCCGGAGCGGGTCCCGGTTCAGCCTTTCCGCAGGCGGAGGCCGATCAGGCCGAGGCCGCAGCCGATCAGGCCGAGGCCGACGCCCAGGGGGAGCTGGAGGGTGGAGGGGTCCTGCCAGCGCGCCGGGAGGACGGCGGGGACGGCGGCGGCTGCGACGGGCTGGTCGGAGGTCCCCGTGACGGCGTCCGGGGCGGTGGGGTCGGCGGGGGCCGGGGCGCCCGCGTCGCTGTCCGGCTGGTCGGCCTCGACGCTGTGGTCCTGGGCCTGGGCCTGGTCGGGGGCCTGGTCGGGGGCCTGCTCGACGCTCTGGCCCGGGGCCTGCGCGGGAGGCTGCTGGACGGCCCGGTCCGGCACCCGGTCCGGCGCCTGCTCGACCACCGCGCCGGGACGCTCCGGCGCCGAGGCCAGGCGGTGGTGATGGGCCCGGGGGAAGTCGCCGGCGGCCCGGCGCGACCTGGGCCCCTGATGTTGCGGCCGTGCGGCCGAGGGCTCCGCCCCGACGCTCAGCCCGGTGTCCGACAGGGTCCCCGCGACGGTCGTCGTCGCGGCGGCCGTCGTCGCGGCGGCCAGCGGGAGCATCAGCCCCAGCACGGCCGCCGCGAGCAGCCTCTGGGTTTGGTGGGTACGACGGTGGTGCGGCGCGGCGGGCAGCGGCCCGAGGGGTGAGTGGAATGATGCGGCCACGGTCGGAGTCCTTCCGACGGCCGACCGCGCCCGGGGGCGGGGTCGGCGGCGAGACAGCTCCGGACCAGCCTCACACATTCCGACTAATGTGGCATTTCAGACACCCCGGGCCACCCCGCCGCCCCGCGGACCCGCCCCTCAGGCCTTCAGCACGACCTTCCCGACCTGCTCCCCCGCCTCCAGCACCCGGTGCCCCGCACCGGCCTCGACCAGCGGCAGCACCCGGTCCACCACCGGCTTCACCACGCCGGACTCGACCAGCGGCCACACGTGCTCCCGCACCGCCGCCACGATCGCCGCCTTCTCCGCCAGCGGCCGCCCGCGCAGGTTGGTGGCGATCACCGCCGCCCGCTTGCGCAGCAGCGCGTTGAGGTCGAGCTCGCCCTTCACCCCGCCCTGCAGCCCGATGATCACCAGCCGTCCGTTGACCGCCAGCGCGTCCACGTTCCGCTGCAGGTACTTGGCGCCCATGATGTCCAGGATCACGTCCGCCCCGGCCCCGTCGGTGGCCTCCCGGAGCACCTCGACGAAGTCCTGCTCGCGGTAGTCGATCGCGATGTCCGCGCCCAGCTCGACGCACCGGGCCAGCTTCTCCGCGCTGCCCGCCGTCACCGCGACCCGCGCGCCGACCGCCTTGGCCAGCTGGATCGCCATCGTTCCGATGCCGCTCGCGCCGCCGTGCAGCAGCACCGTCTCACCGGGCCGCAGGTGGGCCGTGAGGAACACGTTGGACCAGACCGTGCAGGCCACCTCCGGCAGTGCCGCGGCCTGCTCCGCGCTCAGCCCCTTCGGCATCGGCAGCAGCTGCCCGCTCGGCACCGCGACCCGCTGCGCGTACCCGCCGCCGGCCAGCAGCGCGCACACCTCGTCGCCGACCGCCCAGCCGGACACCCCCGGCCCGAGCGCGACGATCCGCCCGGCGCACTCCAGCCCCGGGTAGGGCGAGGCGCCGGGCGGCGGGTTGTAGAAGCCCTGCCGCTGAAGCAGGTCGGCCCGGTTGACGGCGGTGGCCGCCACCTCGACCAGGACCTCGCCCTCGCCGGGCACCGGGTCGGGCACCTCGGCCCACACCAGCGCCTCGGGGCCGCCGGGTACGGGAATCGTCATCGCATACATGCCCCGAACCTACTGCGCCTCACGGCAGTTCGGGGGTCAGGCCCTCCCGCGGCCGGTCGACTTGATGACGATCACCCGATCGGTCAGCTGCAGCACGGCGGTCTCCGGCTCGGTGTAGTTGAGCACCCGCCGGCCCCGGGCCACCGCGACCACCAGGTCCGCGCACTCGCGCGGACTGTGCCCGGCCTCGGCCCGGGTGACCGGCCGCTCCACCACGTCCAGCCCGTTCCCGTACGTCAGCAGGTCCTCCATCACCGCTCCGGCGTGCGGGCTGAGCATCGACAGCCCGAGCAACCGCCCGGCCGAACTGGAGCTGGTGACCACGATGTCGGCGCCGCTCTGCCGCAGCAGCGGCGCGTTCTCGTCCTCCCGCACCGCCGCGACCACGGTGGCGGCCTTGTTCAACTGCCGCGCCGTCAGGGTGATCAGCACGGCGGTGTCGTCCCGCTCGGGCGGACCAGGACGGCAGCGCCAGCAGCAGCCGCGAGCCGACCTGCCGCAGCGCCGGCGCGGTACGCCGGGCGGCAGCACGATCCCGGCGTCCGCCCACGGCTCGGTCCCCGGCGCCGAGATGCGCCGCAACCGGCTCATGCGCCCACGCGCACCTCTTGATGGTTCGCTCGCTCACCCGCACCTCCCGATGGTGAGCTCTTCCCCGGCCTCCGGCCAGGGGCGCCCCCATCGCTCGCTCACGGCGCCTCCACCAGCTCGACGGTCTGCCCGGCCGCCGCCCCGCCGGGCGGGACCACGGCCAGCGCCTCCGCCCGGGCCAGGCCGCGCAGCATCGCGGGCCCGTCGAAGGCGAGCGGTACGACCCCCTCGACGGTGCGCCGCACCGGCTGCAGCCGGGTGTCCACCGGGTGCCCGGGCAGCAGCACGGCCGCCGGCGCGAGTGCGGGGGCGGCGACGGACCGCCCGCCGCGGGCGTGCAGCAGCGGCAGGGCGAGCGTGACCATCCCGGCGACCGCGGCCAGCGGGTTGCCCGGCAGGCCCACCAGGTGGCGCCCGCCGGGGAGTTCGGCGAGCAGCATGGGGTGCCCGGGCCGCACGGCGACGCCGTCCACCAGCAGCCGGGCACCGGACTCGGCGAGCGCCCGGTGCAGGAAGTCCACCGGCCCGGCGGCCGTCCCGCCGGTGGTCACCACGACGTCGGCGGTGGAGTGCCGCAGCGCGTCCCGCAGCAGCCCGAAGTCGTCGCGGACACAGCGGACTTCGGCCACCTCTGCACCGGCTGCCCGCAACCAGGGCGGCAGAAGCGGACCGAGCGCGTCCCGGACCAGCCCCGGCCCTGGTATCCCGGAGTCGAGCAACTCGTCGCCCAGCACCAGCAGTTGGACCACCGGACGGCGGCGGACGGCGAGCCGGTCGTGGCCGCAGGCGGCGGCCAGGCCGAGCACCGCCGGGCCGACCACCGCCCCGGCCGGTAGCAACTCCTCGCCCCGGCGGCACTCCTGGCCGCGCGGGCGGACGTCCTGACCGGTGGTCAGCGGCTGCGGGCCGCAGTCGCGTAGCAGCGCGCCGTCCGTCCGACCGTGCTCGCGGCGCAGTACGGCGGTGGCGCCGGGCGGAAGTTGGGCCCCCGTGGCGATCTCGACGGCGCTGCCGTCGGCCAGCGGCGTCACCTCGGTGCGGCCGGCCAGCACCCGCCCGGCGACCCGCCAGGGCCCGGGACCGGCGACCGCCCAGCCGTCCATCGCCGAGGTGTCGAAGGCGGGCAGGTCGGTCAGCGCGCCCAGCGGTTCGGCGAGGGTGTGGCCGAGCGTCTCGGCCAGCGGCAGCCCGACCACCGGCAGCGGGCGCAGTCCGGCCCGACGCGCGGCCTCCCGGGCCTGCGGCCAGCTCAGCAGGCCGGGGCCGGTGGACGGGGCGGCCACGGTGGGCTGCCCGACCGCGCTCACGGCTCGCCCGGCCCGGCGGCGGCGCTCCAGCTCTCGGCGAGCGCCGTGGTCCGGCGGGACACCTCGGCCACGGCCTGCGACCCGCCGCCCTGCTGCGCGGCCGCGTAGCCGATCAGAAAGGCGGTCAGCGGCGCGGCCGGCCGGGCGACCCCGTGCGCGACCACCCGGGCCATGTCGAGCAGGCCCCGGACGTCCACGTCCAGGTCGATGCCGAGGTCGGCCTTGACCTCGGCGATCCAGTCTTCCAGCGTGCGCTCCATGCGCCCATGCTGCCTGATCGGCGGTTTCCCCGAGGTGTTCACCCCGTGTGCAAGGCGCGTCGTTTCCCTCACGGGCCGACGACGGACCCCGTGAGGTCCCCGCCGACCGCCGCGCGGCGAACCCTCAGGACTTCTCCCGCTCCCGGGCCTGCTCCAGGTCCTCCCAGGTGTCGCAGTCGTACGCGACGTTGTCGGTGTCGGCCACCAGCAGCCGGGACAGCCCTCCGACGAGCCGGCGCAGCGGCAGCCCGTCCGGATCGCCGAGCCCGGCCAGCGCGGCCCGCAGCGGGGCGGTCCGGTAGGCGGCGGCGAGCGGCTGCTCGCGCCCGCCGGCGTCGACCAGGACGGTGGCCGCCACGGTCGGGGCGGCCGCGTCGAGGGCGCCGACCAGCCGGTCCACCGTCCGCCGGTCCAGGAAGGGCAGGTCGGCGGCGAGCAGCAGCACGGTGTCCGCGGTGACCAGGTCGAGCCCGGCCGCGACGGCGGCGACCGGCCCGCCGCCGGGCGGCTGCTCCCTGGTCCAGCGGACCCCATCGCGCGCGGTCGGCCGGGCGGGGCCGACCACCACGGTGGTGCGGGCGCCCGCGCAGGCGGCGAGCACCCGGTCGAGCAGGGTGGCCTCCCCCACGGTCAGACCGGGCTTGTCGACCCCGCCGAGGCGGCGGGCGGCCCCACCCGCGGGGACGATCACGTCGTACGGAGTCATGCGGCCAGTATCCGCCCGGCCGTGCCGGGCCCTACTCGACCGGGCCCTACTCGGCCGGGTCGTCCTCGACGATCTCCGCGTCGATGATCCCGTCCTCCGCCTCCGCCGCCGCCCGGGCGGTGTTCGCCGCCGCGCCCAGCTCCAGGAAGGACGGCAGGGTCAGCTCCCCGTACCGCTCGTTCATCGCCGTGACCAGCGCCTCCGGGTCGGCCGGGTGCGCGGCCAGCGCCCGGTCGAAGTCCTGCAGGTACTCCCCGGTGAAGGCGAGCACCCGGGCCGCGTCGTCGCCCTGCTCGGGGGCGCGGTGTCCGGCGATCACCCGGTCCACCCCGAGGTCGGCGATCCGGCCGAGGTTGTGCCCCCAGGTGGTGCGCTGGGCCGGGGTGGTGTCGGCGGTCCACACGTGGGTGCCGTTGCCGACGAAGTCCCCGGCGATCACGGTCCGGATGCTGGGCACGTGGACGACCGAGGACTCCCCGCAGTCGGCCTGGCCGAGCAGCAGCACCGGGATCACCTGGCGGTCGAGCATCAGCGGCTGCGGCAGCAGCGGGGCCGGGACCAGCGGGTGGTCGGGGATGTCGTCGCCGTACACGGGCTTCCACTGCGCGACCTTGGCGGCGACGGTACGCCGGATGCCCTCGACCACCGCCGGCGCGGCCAGCAGCTGGGCGTCCGGGAAGAGCCTCAGCACCTCCTCGGCGCCGAAGTAGTGGTCGGGGTGCTGGTGGGTGACCACGATGGCGAGCAGCCGGCGGCCCTTGCCCGCGACCCACTCGGCCAGTTCCCGCCCTGCGCTGCGGGTGAGCTGGGCGTCCACCAGGATCGCGGTCCGCTCGCCGAGGATCAGCGTGGAGGTGGTGAAGAAGGCCGACTCGGGGCCGGTGAAGACGGCGACCTCCAGCGGCCGCGCGGGCCGCTCGACCTGCGCGGCGGCGGCGGCCACCGCGGGATCGGTCGCAGCGGGCTCTCCGTCCACCCGTTCCGCGCCGGCGCTCTCCTCGGGCGGGGACGACGTCACGGGTTGCTCCCTCTGGTCGGCGGTCGGACTCCCTGCGCCCTACAGCATGGGAGTACCGGCGGCCGATCGCGCGGAAGGCGCGCCCGGCGGGGCGCGCCTTCAAACGCGGCTCACGCGGCTCACACCGCGGCGCGGGCGGCGGTCTCCTTGCCGCGGCGGGCGGCCTGCTCCAGCGCCTGCGCCTTGGACTCGGCGGCCTTCGGCACGAAGTCGGCCATCGCCGGGACGGTCCCAGCCAAGGTGAACTCCGGGACGATGAAGTCGACCTCCAGCCCGAGCATGCCGGTCAGCACCTTCTCCAGGTAGGTGGTGACGAACTCGTACGGCTCGCGCGGGGCGCCGGGCGCGTACGAGCCGCCGCGGGCGGCGACCACGGTGACCAGGGTGCCCTTGGCGGAGGGCTCCTCGCCGGCCGTGCGGCCGACCAGGATCACCTGGTCCAGCCAGGCCTTCAGGGTCGACGGGATCGTGAAGTTGTACATCGGGGTGCCGATCAGCACGGCGTCGGCGCCCTCCAGCTCGGCCATCAGCTCGTCGCGCAGCGCGAAGGCGGCGCTCTGCTCGGCACTGCGGCCCTCGGCCGGGACGAACCCGCCGGTGATGCCGTGGACGTCCAGGTGCGGGATCTGGTCGACGGCGAGGTCCCGGTAGATCACCGTGCCCTCGGGGTGCTCGGCCAGCCAGGCGGCCCGGAAGGCGGCCGTGACCTCGCGGGAGACGGAGCCGTCGGCGACCGCGGAGGAGTCGATGTGCAGAAGCGTGGGCATGAGGGACCTCCAGAGAATAAGTAGCTGCTATTTTCGCCGCAGCTGCAAGTACCGTAGCAGCTTACTTTTCTGCAGTCACTAGTGACAGGTCGAGTAGTCTGGATGCCATGGCCGAGCACGAGGTAGTGACCGATGGGGCGCCCACCGCCGTGGAGGCGTGCGGCGCCGGGGGACAGGGCGGGTGCACCAACGTCGAGCTGGCCCTCACCCGGGTCTTCACCCTGCTCGGGAAGCGCTGGACCGGCCTGCTGCTGGGCGTGCTCGCCCAGAGCGGCCCGGCCTACTTCTCCGAGCTGCGCCGCGCGGTCCCGGGCATCAGCGAGCGGATGCTCTCCGACCGGCTGTCCGAGCTGGCCGAGGCCGGGATGCTCGTCCGCGAGGTCGACGCGGGCCCGCCGCTGCGGGTCAGCTACCGACTCACCGAGGGCGGCATCGCGCTGAAGCCCGCACTCACCGAGCTGGCCGTCTGGGCCGACCGCTACCTGCCGGAGAGCGCCCTCAAGGGCGGCTGCTGACCTGACCGGCTCGGGCCGCAGCCACCGAAAGCCCCCGGACACGACGAAGGGCCCGCCCGCCGGAAACCGGCGGACGGGCCCTTCGCCCAGGACTCAGCGCTTGGTCACACGACCACGCAGTCGGGCCACCCGGTCGGCGACACCCCAGGAGGTGACCCGCCAGAGCGCCTCGATCACGATGCTGCGGCTCATCTTGGACGCGCCCAGCTCGCGCTCGACGAAGGTGATCGGCACCTCGGCGACCTTGAACCCGGCCTTCACCGTGCGCCAGGCCAGGTCGACCTGGAAGCAGTACCCGGCCGAGGCCACCTGGTCCATGCCCAGCCCCAGCAGGGTCTCCTTGCGGAAGGCCCGGTAGCCGCCGGTGACGTCCCGGATCGGCACGCCCAGCATCAGCCGCGAGTAGGTGGAGCCGCCGCGCGAGAGCAGCAGCCGCGACTTCGGCCAGTTCACCACCCGGCCGCCCGGCACCCAGCGCGAGCCGAGCACCAGGTCGGCGCCGCGCAGCGCGCCCAGCAGCCGGTCCAGCTCCTCGGGCTGGTGCGAGCCGTCCGCGTCCATCTCGACCAGGACGTCGTAGCCGTTGTCGATGCCCCAGCGGAAGCCCGCGAGGTAGGCGGCGCCCAGGCCCTCCTTGCCCTTGCGGTGCATGACGTGCACGTTCTGGTCCTCGGCGGCCAGCTTGTCGGCCAGCTCGCCGGTGCCGTCGGGGCTGTTGTCGTCGGCCACCAGCACGTGCGCCTCGGGCACCGAGGCGCGGACCCGGCCGACGATCCGCTCGACGTTCTCCGCCTCGTTGTAGGTCGGAATGATCACCAGGACCCTGCCGAGATCAGCAAAACTCTGCTGGTTCACGGTCACGTACAAACCTCTCGGCCGATGGCGGGGAGTATCAGAACACCGTCGCCCGCACTCTGGAACGCGGTCCCGCCGACAGCCCGCCGAGGGGTTGACCACGGTGGAGAATGCTGTGCGGGGCGGGGACTACTGCGTCCTGGCATCCTACTACCGCGCCCGGGAACCACCGGTCCGACCACGGCACTCCCACCGGATGACCACCGTTTCCCCGTGGGTGCGGCAGGTGGGCTAGGGTCGATGCCCTTGCCCGTGCCCGGACCCCCCGCACCGCCGGGCCCGCCCCGGCGATCCGGCAGACCCGCCCAGACAGCGAAGGAGTAGGACCGCGCGTATGGACAGGCTCGTCAACACCGTCCGCCCGTATGCCTGGGGGTCTCTCACGGCCCTGCCCGAGCTGCTGGGGCAGCAGCCGACCGGCGAACCGCAGGCCGAGCTGTGGATGGGCGCCCACCCCGGCGACCCGTCCCGCGCCGACCGCGGCGAGGGCCCGCGGCGGCTGGACGAGCTGATCGCGGCCGACCCCGAGGGAGAGCTCGGCGCGGCCAGCGTGGCCAGGTTCGGCCCGACCCTGCCGTTCCTGTTCAAGGTGCTCGCCGCGGGCATCCCGCTGTCCATCCAGGCGCACCCCACGCTGGACCAGGCCCGGGTCGGCTTCGCCGCCGAGAACGCCCTCGGGATCTCGCTGGACGCCCCCGAGCGCAGCTACCGCGACGACAACCACAAGCCCGAAATGGTCTGCGCCCTGGGCGAGTTCGAGGGCCTGTGCGGCTTCCGCCGGCCCGCCGAGGCGGCCGGGCTGATGGCCGGGCTCTCGGTGCCCGGGCACGCCCCGCTGATCGACCTGCTGTCCGTCGAGGACGAGGCCGAGGCGCTGCGCGGAGCCCTGGCCGCCGTCCTCACCATGGACGACCGGACCGCCGAACGGGTCGCCCGGGAGACGGCCCAGGCGCTGGCGGAGAGCGACGACGGCGCCCCGGACCGGGACTACGCCCCGTACGCCCGGATCGCCAAGGACTTCCCGGAGGACCGCGGCCTGATCGCCGCCTTCCTGCTCAACCACGTCCGACTGCGCGCCGGCGAGGCGCTCTACCTGGGCGCCGGGGTGCCGCACGCCTACCTGTCCGGCGTCTGCGTCGAACTGCAGGCCAACTCGGACAACGTGCTGCGGGCCGGTCTCACCCCCAAGCACATCGACGTGCCGGAGCTGCTGAAGGTCGTCGTCTTTGAGCCCGACGCGGCCCGGGTCGTCCGTCCCGTCCCGGTCGCGGCGACTCCCGGCGAGCAGCTCTACCCCGTCCCGATCGACGAGTTCCGGCTCTCCCGCTTCGAGCTGGACGGCGTCGAGCGCGAGATCGACGGCCGCACCCCGCAGATCCTGCTCTGCACCGAGGGCGCGGTACGGCTCACCGCCGCCGACGGCACCGCCCTGGACCTCGCCCGCGGCCAGTCGGCCTTCCTCCCGGCCACCGGCGCCCCGACCCGCCTCGCCGGCACGGACAGCACCCTCTTCCGGGCCACCGTCAGCATCTGACCCGGAGCCCCGGACCGACGCGAAGGCCCGCACCCCGTCCGGGGTGCGGGCCTTCGATGTCTGCGGCGAGCCGCTCAGCCGCTGCGCGAACCCGCCTCGGCGGGGACCTTCGGCTCGGCCGGAGCCGCCGGGGCCGGTGCGTCCTGGGCCGGTACCGCGGGCGCGGGCTGGGCCGGCGGTGCCGGCAGGACCCGTTCGAGCGTCTTCAGCGCCTTCCGGCCGAGCTTCTGGAACGGCAGCTCCACCAGCCGGTACATCAGGTAGGCGGCCACCAGCGACACGGTCAGGAACTCGGCCGTCCAGAGCACCTTGGCCCCCGTCGTGGTGGGCCTCGGCGGGACGCCGACCATCGGGCCGATCGTGTGCAGCAGGTGGACGTGCAGCAGGTACAGCGAGAAGCTCACCGCGCCGAGCCAGGTCATCGCCTTCGGGAAGCGCCGCTTGCGCAGCGCCATCGCGCCGAGGAAGGTCGCCCAGGCCCCGGTGTAGGACGTGGACCACGCGATCCAGCCCGAGTTCCAGGTGTTGTTCTCCATGCCGTTGCGGTTGTACATCCAGCCGATGGCCACGCCGGAGACCACCACGAAGCCGCAGACCAACCAGCCCTGTATCCGGTCGATCTGCCCGTGCTCGACCCGGTAGAGCACCGTGCCGGCGAACATCGTGGCGAAGATCAGCAGGGTCTCGAAGACGGGCGCCCGGCTGTTGGTGAACAGCAGCACGGCGGCCAGGGTGCCCACCAGCAGGCCGCCGAGCCGGGTGAGCGCCGGGTTGCCGCTGAGCATGCAGACGAAGCCCATCAGCACGATCAGCGCGGCTGCCAGCACCAGGTGCCGGGTGGAGTCGATGTCGTGGCCGAAGACGTCGGCGGTGAGCGTGCCGCCGAACACCAGGCCCACCGCGGCGAAACCCACCGCGAACACGCTGCTGCGCTTGTGCCAGCCCAGCGTGAACAGGCCGGTGACCAGGAAGTAGAAGACCATCTCGTAGGTCAGGGTCCAGGTCACGCCCATGCCGTTGAACACGTTCAACATGTCCTGGAGCATGGTGGCGTTGGCCGTCAGCGAGATCAGGTTGTGGCCGGTCCGGAACAGCGCGACCGAGCCGTCGCCCTTGGGCAGGATCATGATGGCCACCGCGTAGGTGGCTATCAGCGCCGGGTAGATCCGGAAGATGCGCCCCACCCAGAACGCGCGCACGTCACCCCGGCGCTCCAGCGAGGCCGGGATGATGTAGCCGCTGACCAGGAAGAACACCATCACCCCGTACACGCCGAGGTCGAAGTGCCTCCAGACCGCCCCGCCGAACGGCAGCATTTCGAGGATGCCGAAGTGGTGCAGCGCCACCACCAGTGCGGCCAGACCGCGCAGCGCGTCGAGCCAGCCGAGCCTGGACCCCGCGGCTGGGGCGCGCTCGGCACCGCGCTTGCCGGGCAACCACAGTCGTATTTGCTTCACCGCAGGGACAGTAGTGCATCGCCCACCCCCCTTTCGGCCTGGGAGCCCGCAACCTGACCGGACGACAGCTAGTCCCGGGTCATGTCGACGAAGCGCGAGTAGTGGCCCTGGAAGGCCACCGTGATGGTGGCGGTCGGACCGTTACGGTGCTTGGCGACGATCAGGTCGGCCTCGCCCGCGCGCGGGGACTCCTTCTCGTACGCGTCCTCGCGGTGCAGCAGGATGACCATGTCGGCGTCCTGCTCGATCGAGCCGGACTCACGCAGGTCCGAGACCATCGGCCGCTTGTCGGTGCGCTGCTCGGGACCACGGTTCAGCTGCGAGAGCGCGATGACCGGGACTTCCAGTTCCTTGGCCAGCAGCTTGAGGTTACGGGACATGTCCGAGACCTCCTGCTGGCGGTTCTCGGCCCGGCGGGAGCCGCCGGACTGCATCAGCTGGAGGTAGTCGATCACGATCAGCTTGATGTCGTTGCGCTGCTTGAGCCGGCGGCACTTGGCGCGGATCTCCATCATCGACAGGTTCGGCGAGTCGTCGATGAACAGCGGCGCCTCGCTGACGTCGGGCATCCGGCGGGCGACCCGGGTCCAGTCGTCGTCCGTCATGTTCCCGGAGCGCATGTGGTGCAGCGCGACCCGGGCCTCGGCGGAGAGCAGACGCATGGCGATCTCGTTGCGGCCCATTTCGAGCGAGAAGATCACGCTCGGCAGCTTGTGGTGGATCGAGCAGGCGCGGGCGAAGTCCAGCGCGAGGGTGGACTTACCCATGGCGGGGCGGGCCGCGATGACGATCATCTGACCGGGGTGCAGGCCATTGGTGAGCTGGTCGAAGTCGGCGAAGCCGGTGGGCACGCCGGACATCTGGCCCTGCCGGGAGCCGATCGCCTCGATCTCGTCGAGGGCGCCCTCCATGATGTCGGCCAGCGGCGCGTAGTCCTCGTTGGTGCGCTGCTCGGTGACGGCGTAGATCTCCGCCTGGGCGGCGTTGACGATCTCGTCCACGTCGCCCTCGGCCGCGTAGCCCATGCCGGCGATCCGGGTACCGGCCTCGACCAGGCGGCGCAGCACGGCCCGCTCGTGGACGATCTGGGCGTAGTACTCGGCGTTGGCCGCGGTCGGGACGGAGTTGACCAGGGTGTGCAGGTAGGAGGCGCCGCCGACGCGCTGCAGCTCGCCGCGCTTGGTCAGCTCGCCGGCCACGGTGATCGGGTCGGCCGGCTCGCCGCGGGCGTAGAGGTCGAGGATCGCGCCGTGGACCATCTCGTGCGCGGGCCGGTAGTAGTCGGCCGGCTTGAGCACCTCGACGACGTCGGCGATGGCGTCCTTGGACAGCAGCATGCCGCCCAGGACGGACTGCTCGGCGGCGAGGTCCTGCGGGGGGACGCGCTCGAAGCCGTCGACGCCGCCCTGGCCCTCGTCCTCGCGGCGGTCGCGGTCGTCCCGGCGGTCACCCTTCTTGAAGCCACCGCCCTTGCGGAAACCCTCGCCCCGACCGCCACCCTGGCCGCCGCCCTGACCACCGCGGTTGCGGGAGACCGGGAGCCGGTCGCCGGGCCCGTCCGGGAAGGGGGCGTCATCGAAGGCGCCGACCGGGAAGGGGTCATCGGCGGTCTGCCAGTCCTCCTCCGGCGGCGGGGCGTCGTGGTCGTCGTACTGGGGGCCGGTCACGCGTGTTCCCCGATCAGCGAGTGGTGCGAGTTGGAGCGGGCCTTGCCGGTGGCTGGGTGGAGCGGAGCCGCTCCTCTTTGTACGCCACGGCACCGACAAATCGGACGCCGGGGCGGGTGGGAGTGTCGGGCGGAGAGCCCACGCTAAGGCGCCGGGAGCCCTTGCGCCAAGGCAGTTATCCACAGGGGGTGTGGACGAGTGGCCCTGGGCTGTGGAGAACTGCCGCAAAGCTGTGGACACCCCTGTGGAAGCCCCTGTGGATAACCAGACGATCGATCCACCGTCAACCGCCTGACCTGCGAATACCTCTTCCCGGGCCTGTGCATGAGAAATTCTTCACACACCTCCGAACGGCTGTGGGCACACAGCGGACGGAGCTCGTCGCTCAAGGTTTCGAGTAATGATCGAAAGCGGCTAGCGATCATTACCTGTGGATGAGTACCCTGGAGCCCATGACCGCCTCCCCCGCCGAGCCCTCCATACGCCGGCACGACCGCGAGATCCTCGCCCTGGCGATCCCGGCCTTCGGCGCGCTGGTCGCCGAGCCGCTGTTCCTGATGGCCGACTCGGCGATCGTCGGCCACCTCGGCACCCCCCAGCTCGCCGGGGTCGGCGTCGCCTCCGCCGCGCTCACCACCGCGACCGGCGTGTTCGTCTTCCTCGCCTACGCCACCACCGCCGCGGTGGCCCGCCGGATCGGGGCCGGGGACCGCCGGGGCGCCGTCCAGCAGGGCGTCGACGGCCTCTGGCTCGCCCTCGGGCTGGCCGTCCCGGTGGTCCTGTTCACCCTGCTGTCGGCCCCCTGGGTGGCCGACCTCCTGGGCGCCTCGCCGACCGCCGCGCCGTACGCGGTGACGTACCTGCGGATCAGCTCCCTGGGCATCCCGGCGATGCTGCTGGTGATGGCCGCCACCGGTGTGCTGCGCGGACTCCAGGACACCCGCACACCGCTGCTGGTGGCGGTCGCGGGCTTCACCGCCAACCTCGGCCTGAACGCCGGCCTGGTGTACGGCGCCGGGCTCGGGGTGGCCGGCTCGGCCTGGGGCACCGTGCTGGCGCAGACCGGGATGGCCGCCGTCTACCTGACCGTGGTGGTCCGCGGCGCCCGCCGCGAGCGGGCCTCGCTGCGGCCCGACGCGACGGGCATCCGGGCCAGTGCCAGGGCGGGCGGTCCGCTGCTGGTCCGGACCGTCAGTCTGCGCGGGGTGCTGATGATCGCCACCGCGGTGGCCGCCCGGCTCGGCGACGACCAGGTGGCCGCGCACCAGATCACCATGACGCTGTTCAGCTTCCTGGCCTTCGCGCTGGACGCCATCGCGATCGCCGGGCAGGCCATCATCGGCCGCTACCTGGGCGCCTCGGACGTCTCGGGCGCCAAGGCCGCCACCCGGCGGATGGTCCAGTGGGGCCTCGGTTCCGGGGTGGTGCTCGGCCTGCTGGTGGTGCTCGCCCGCCCGCTGTACGTCCCGCTGTTCACGCCCGATCCGTCGGTGCAGGCACAGCTGAACACCGCCCTGCTGCTGCTCGCGCTCAGCCAGCCGGTGGCCGGCCTGGTCTTCGTGCTGGACGGCGTGCTGATGGGTGCCGGCGACGGCCCGTACCTGGCCTGGGCGGCGCTCGCGACCCTGGCGGTCTTCACCCCGGCGGCGGCCGCGGTTCCGGCCACCGGCACCGGGCTGGCCGGGCTCTGGTGGGCGATGAACCTGTTCATGCTGGTCCGCGCGGTCTTCCTGGCGGCCCGCGCCCGCGGCGGACACTGGCTGGTCACCGGCGCCGTCCGGGGTTAGGCCGTGTCTCCTCGAAAACGACCGAGGGCCGGACTCCCCGGGGGGAGTCCGGCCCTCAGGCCACTGCTACGGAACTCAGGCAGCCACGACGGCGACGTCGAGGTTGGCCACGACGTCCGAGTGCAGCTTGACCGAGACCTTGTGGGTGCCCACGGTCTTGATCGGCGAGGCGATCGCGACGGCGCGCTTGTCCACAGCCGGGCCGCCGGCGGCCTTGATGGCCTCGACGACGTCGGACTGGGTCACCGAACCGAACAGACGGCCGGCGTCGCCCGAGCGAACGGCCAGCTTGACCTGGACGCCCTCGAGCTTGCCCTTGACCTCGTTGGCGGCCTCAAGGGTCTGGATCTCGTGGATCTTGCGGGCGCGACGGATGGCGTCGACGTCCTTCTGGCCACCCTTGGTCCAGCGGATGGCGTAGCCACGCGGGACCAGGTAGTTGCGGGCGTAGCCGTCCTTGACCTCGACGACCTCGCCGGCGGAGCCGAGACCCGGCACCTCGTGCGTGAGGATGATCTTCATTACTCGGTCACCCTCTCTTAGCGCGCGGTGCTGGTGTAGGGCAGCAGCGCCATCTCACGGCTGTTCTTCACGGCCGTGGCGACGTCACGCTGGTGCTGGGTGCAGTTGCCGGTGACCCGGCGGGCACGGATCTTGCCGCGGTCGGAGATGTACTTCCGCAGCAGGTTCGTGTCCTTGTAGTCAACGTAGTTGACCTTGTCCTTGCAGAAGACGCAAACCTTCTTCTTCGGCTTGCGAGCAGGCGGCTTCGCCATGGTGTGCTCCATTTGGGGTTCACGGCCCGGCGGGCGTCCGGGGACGCCGGCTGCCGGGCCGCACGAAATCTGTCAGCTCTTAGAACGGGGGCTCTTCCGAGAAGCCGCCACCGGACGGGGCACCCCAGCCGCCGCCCTGGTTGCCGCCGGACGGGGCGCTGGACGCCCACGGGTCGTCGGAGGGGCCGGACTGGCCGCCGCCGGAGTTTCCACCCCAGCCGCCGCCGCCCTGCTGGCCGCCACCGCCGCCCCAACCGCCCTGGCCGCCACCCTGCTGGCCGCCGAAGCCGCCACCGGGGCCACCGGGGCCACCGGACCGGTTGGCCCGGGTGACCTTCGCGGTCGCCGAGCGCAGGCTCGGGCCCACCTCGTCGACCTCGACCTCGAAGACCGTCCGCTTCTCGCCTTCCTTGGTCTCGTAAGACCGCTGGCGCAGTCGGCCCTGCACGATGACGCGCATGCCGCGCTGCAGCGACTCGGCCACGTTCTCCGCCGGCTGACGCCAGACGTTGCACGTGAGGAAGAGGCTCTCGCCGTCCTTCCACTCGTTCGTCTGACGGTCGAAGGTGCGGGGGGTGGACGCGATGCGGAACTTCGCGACCGCCGCACCCGACGGGGTGAAACGCAGCTCGGGGTCGTCGACGAGATTGCCGACGAGGGTGATGACGGTCTCGCCTGCCATGGTGGTGATGACCTCTCGGGAAGATGTCCGTTCGCCGCTGTTTCACGTGAAACAGCGGACGCGAGCTACCCGAGACCCGAAGGCCTCAGAGGTGGCTCAGTGGGTGTCCGGGCGCAGGACCTTGGTCCGCAGAACCGACTCGCTCAGGCCCATCTGGCGGTCGAGCTCCTTGACGACCTCAGGCGTGGCCTTCAGGTCGATGACCGAGTAGATGCCCTCGGACTGCTTGTTGATCTCGTAAGCCAGACGGCGACGACCCCAGGTGTCGACCTTCTCCACCTTGCCGCCGCCGTTGCGGACGACAGTGAGGAAGTTCTCGATCAGGGGGGAGACAGCGCGCTCCTCGACCGAGGGGTCGAGGATGACCATCACCTCGTAGTGACGCATGAGTAACCCACCTCCTTTGGACTCAGCGGCCACGGTCTCTCCGTGGCAGGAGGGTTGTGCGTAGCGTCGGCACCGGAGCAGTGACGACTCCGGCCCACCGTAGCGGCCGGGTCCGACAGTCGGCCCCCGCTCACCCGAAAGAGGATGTCGCCCGGAAGAGGGCAGAAGGGGGCACAACTACACCAGTGCAGACGGCACAGCCTACCTGCACCCGGACGGCCGAACAAAACGCACAGGGGTTGTGAGAGCGACTGGGCCGCCGCAATCTGGACGGAACGGGATTCCTGCCCGTTCGTCTCCACGCCAGGAGGTGGGACTCATGGCCCAGTCCGTCCCCCGCATGCCCGCGCTCACGCTGAACACCGACGGCCACCCGCACCCCCGCGAGAACACCCTGGTGGCACTGACCGCCGTGCTGGGCGTGATCGCCTTCACCACCTCGTTCTTCCACAACCTGCACGTGCTGACCTCGTGGACCGGCCTGGCCGGGATCGTCACGGGGCTCTGGGGCATGTTCGTCTCGGTCACCACCGCCGAGCGCTTCGTCCTGATGATCACGCTCGGCGCCTCCGCGATCGGCTTCTACCTCGGCATCGCCCGCGGCGGTCTGGTGGGCTGAGCCGACGGGCCCCGCGGAACCCCCGGCGCCCCCGTCGCGTATCTGCAAGAAGACAGGTACGCGACGGGGGCGCTGTCATGCCCGCAGCGGCGGGCCCCCGGGCCCCGGACGATAGGGTCACCCCGAGAACCGGGGGCCACCGCAGCCCGACCGACGAGGAGCACCGAGCAATGAGTCTGCGCCTGAGGACGATCACCCGCGAGGAGCACCTCGCCTTCATCAGGAGCCGCGCCTCGGCCAGCCACATGCAGGTGCCGTCCTGGGGCGACGTGAAGGCCGAGTGGCGCTCCGAGTCGATCGGCTGGTTCGACGAGCACAACCAGCTGGTCGGCGCCGGCCTGGTGCTCTACCGCCAGCTGCCCAAGGTCAAGCGCTACCTCGCCTACCTGCCCGAGGGCCCGGTCATCGACTGGTTCGACCGCGACCTCGACCGCTGGCTCTCCCCGATGCTGGCGCACCTGAAGTCGCAGGGCGCGTTCTCGGTGAAGATGGGCCCGCCGATCGTCATCCGCCGCTGGAACGCCCCCACCATCAAGGAGGCCATCGCCGGCAAGCAGGCCAAGCGCCTGCGCGACGTCGAGGCCGACTGGTACGAGGCGCGCGCCTTCGAGGTGGCCGACCGGCTGCGCAAGGCCGGCTGGCTGCAGGGCGAGGACGGCGGCGCCGGCTTCGGCGACGTCCAGCCGCGCTACGTCTTCCAGGTGCCGCTGGCCAACCGCTCGCTGGACGACATCCACAAGAACTTCAACCAGCTCTGGCGCCGCAACATCAAGAAGGCCGAGAAGAGCGGCGTCGAGGTGTACCAGGGCGGCTACGACGAGCTGCCGATCTTCCACCAGCTCTACCTGGTGACCGCCGAGCGCGACAAGTTCACCCCGCGCCCGCTGTCCTACTTCCAGCGGATGTGGAAGGCTCTCACCGCCGAGGACCAGAACCGGATGCGGCTCTACATCGCCTACCACGAGGGCGAGCCGCTGGCCGCGACCACGATGCTGGTGGTCGGCGAGCACGTCTGGTACTCCTACGGCGCCTCGGCCAACCACAAGCGCGAGGTCAAGCCGTCCAACGCGATCCAGTGGCGGATGATGCGCGACGCCTACGCCCTCGGCGGCGGCGTGTACGACCTGCGCGGAATCAGTGACACCCTGGACGAGAACGACCACCTGTTCGGCCTGATCCAGTTCAAGGTCGGCACCGGCGGCCAGGCGGCCGAGTACCTCGGCGAGTGGGACTTCCCGCTGAACAAGCTGCTGCACAAGGCCCTCGACCTCTACATGTCCCGCCGCTGAGGAGGCTGCCCCGATGACGCTGTCGCTCTACCTCGACACCGAACGCTGGCGCACCCACCAGCGGTCCGTGCTGGCCGAGTTCCCCGGCCTGGTGCCGGTCGCCAAGGGGAACGGCTACGGCCTGGGCAACCACCGGCTGGCCGAGGAGGCGACGCTGCTCGGCACCGGGGTGCTGGCCGTCGGCACCGCCTACGAGGCGGCCGATGCCGCCGAGTGGTACGGCGGCGAGCTGCTGGTGCTCACCCCGTACCGGGTCGGCGAGGAGGTGCTCCCGCTGCCGCACGCCCGGGTGATCCGGACGGTGGCCAGCGTGGACGCGCTGCGCGCGCTGCACGGCACCCGGGTGGTCCTGGAGTGCATGACCACCATGCGCCGGCACGGCGTGAGCGCGGCCGACCTGCGGACGGTGGCCGGCGAGCTGGACGGGGTCTCCTTCGAGGGCCTGGCGCTGCACCTGCCGATGGACCGGCCGGACGGCTCCAGCCCTATCGAGGAGGTCGCGTACTGGGTGGACACCGCCAAGGCGGCCGGCATCCCGGTGCACACCGTCTTCGTCAGCCACCTCGGCGCGGCCGGCATGGACGAGCTGACCCAGCGCTACCCGGGCACCGTCTTCCGGGCCCGGATCGGCACCCGGCTCTGGCTGGGCGACCACGCCGCGCTGGAGGTCCGGGCCACGGTGCTGGACGTCACCCCGCTGAAGAAGGGCGACCGCTACGGTTACCGCCAGCACCCGGCGCCCTCCGACGGCCACATCCTGGTGGTCGCCGGCGGCACCGCGCACGGCATCGGCCTGGAGGCGCCCAAGTACGTGGCGAGCATGGGTGCGCGCGCCAAGGGCATCGCCCGGGCCGGTCTGGCGACCGTCAACAAGACCAAGTCGCCGTTCCACTGGGCCGGCAAGCAGCTCTGGTTCGCCGAGCCGCCGCACATGCAGGTCTCGCTGCTGTTCCTGGACGGGGAGACCACGCCCCCCGCTATCGGCGAGGAGCTGGGCCTCCAGGTCCGGCACACCACCACGCACTTCGACCGCGTGGTGGACCGCTGAGCACCCCCTCTTTGGGCGCTCGGCTCGCAGCGTTACGGTCCGCTCGCAGCGTTACGGCTTTTCGGCCGGCTCCGGCAGTACGGGCTCCTTGAGCCACTGTTCGGGGCCGGCCGGCGCGTAGGCGGCGTAGCTCTCCTCCTCGTGCAGCCGCCGGGCGGTGCCCAGCACGAACACGTCCGGGGCGCGGTCGAGCACCCCGCCGGAGGGGTCGTCGCTGCCGTCCCAGCGGACCGGGTCGCGGTCCGCGTGCAGGACGTCGCGGACCACCAGCACGACCAGGTAGAGCGTGCCGAGCAGGTGCAGCACGATCGCGAAGTGGTACCAGGGCTCGCCGATCCCGTGCTGCTTGGGCCCGGTCACGAAGCCCAGGTGGGACCAGATCCCCAGGGTGTACAGCACCTCGCAGGCCTGCCAGATCAGGATGTCCCGCCAGCGCGGCCGGGCCAGCGCCGCGAGCGGCAGCAGCCAGAGCGCGTACTGCGGCGAGTACACCTTGTTGACCAGCACGAACAGCGCGACCACCAGGAAGGCCAGCTGCACGAAGCGCGGCCGGCGGGGCGCCGAGAGGCCCAGCCACGCTATGGCCACGCAGCCCAGCACCATCAGCACCCCGATGTAGAGGTCGAGGTCGGCCAGCCCGACGCCGCGGTTCTGCATCAGGATCAGCCAGAACGAGCCGTAGTCCTCGCCGCGGTGCTTGCTGAAGACGTAGAAGGTCGACCAGCCCTGCCAGTTGGCCAGCATGATCGGCAGGTTGACCACCAGCCAGGCGCCCACCGCGCCGCCCAGCATCACCCGGAACTCACGCCACTTCCCGGCCCGCCAGCAGAGCACCAGCAGCGGGCCGATCAGCAGCAGCGGGTAGAGCTTGGCGGCGGTCGCCAGGCCGATGAACACCCCGGCCCAGCCCGGCCGGGAGCGCGCCCACGAGGCCATCGCCACGGCGGCCAGGGCGACCGCGAGCAGGTCCCAGTTGACCGTGCCGTTCAGCAGCAGGACGGGTGAGAGCCCGAACAGCAGGGCGTCCCAGGGGCGGCGGCGGTGGATGCGCGAGAGCGCCGCCACGGCGACCACCGCGCAGGCCATCAGCATCCCGGCGTTGATCGCCCAGAACCACTGCTCCTGGTCCTGCTGGGTGCCGCCGCCGGGCGTCAGCCAGGCCGCGACCTGCATGAACAGGCCGGTCAGCACCGGGTACTCGAGGTACTGGAGGTCCCCCGAGCTGCCCGGGATGCGGTCCACGTACGGGTGCAGCCCGGCCGCGAAGCCGCGCCCGGAGAACAGGTGCGGGATGTCGCTGTAGCAGGCGTGGATGTACTGCGGCGACCCCGGCTGGAACCAGGCCTGCTGGTAGCAGGGCAGGTTGTGCACCATGCCGAGCGCCGAGACCACGATCACCACCAGCGCCAGGAAGCGCGCCGGGATCCACCAGGAGACGCCGAGCAGCGCCCGGCGGCCGGGCGGGCCGCCGAACACCTCGCTGCCGGCCGCCGCCACCCGGTCCTCGTCGGCCGGGACGACCACGGTGTTGGCCGGCGGCGCGGCCGTGGCGACGGCTGCCGGGGTGGGCCCTGCGGCGGCGCCGGGCCCGTGCGGGCCCGCGGTTTCGTCACGATCGCTCGACGTCATGCCGGACATCCTGCCGCACCGGATGCGCCAGGACGAGGAGGACCCCGCGGTGGCCCCGGCGGTACGGGTGGTACGCAGGGGGCGCGGGCGGCGAAAGGTGACGAAACGGCGGTGGCGGCCCTCCGAGGAGGACCGCCACCGCCGTTTCACCGACCGACCACGCCCTACGGGGTGGCCGTACTGCTCGGAGTCGGCTTGCCACCGCCGGTCGGCTTGCCGGTGCCGCCGCCCGGGCCACCGCCGGTCGGCGTCGGCGTCGTGCAGCTCAACAGGAAACAGGTGTCCGTCGGCGTCGGCTTCGGCAGGTGGGTCGGCGGCGGGGTCGGCTGGCAGTCCACACCCGGCACACAGCCCCCGCCCTGGGTGGGCTGCGGCGGCTGCGGCGGCTGCGGCTGCGCCTGGGTCGGCTGCGCCGGGGCCGACGGGGTCTCGGTCGCGGTCTGGGTCGGGGTCTGGGTCGGGGTGGCTGTGGCCGTGGACGGCGCACCGGAGGAGTCCACCTCGGTGCCGACCGGCTGCGGGTTCGGGAAGTCCATCTTCTTCTCGTTGGCCAGCGCGGCCTTCATGTACCGGGTGAAGATGTCCGTCGGGATGTCACCACCGTGGATGGACTCCTTGCCGCCGGTGCCGTTCAGCGAGAGCCGGTCGTGCTTGTTCGGGTCCTCGCGCCACATCGCGACGCTGGTCACCAGCTGCGGGGTGTAGCCGACCCACCAGGCCGACTTGTTCTGGTCGGTGGTACCGGTCTTGCCGGCCACCGGGCGGCCCAGCGTGTTGGTCTTGGTACCGGTACCGTTCTTCGCCACGTTCACCAGCACGTCGGTGACGTTGTCGGCGACGGCCGGCTCCAGGGCGGCCTTGGTGTCCTTCTTGCCGAAGCCCGGGCGCTCCTTGCCGTCCACCTCGACCTTGGTGGCCGAGTAGGGCTCGGCCTCCTTGCCGCTGGCCGCGAGGGTGCCGTAGGCGGTGGCCATCCGGATCGGGCTGATGGTGGAGGTGCCGAGCGGGAAGGTCGGGGTCTTCGGGTCGGCCAGGCTCTCCTTCTTGATGCCCATCTGCACCGCGATGTCGGCCACGTTCTGGCCGCCGACGTCCTGGTTCAGCTGGACGAAGGGCACGTTGTACGAGAACTGCATGGCCTGGCGCAGCGAGACGTAGCCGCGCTTGCCGGCGTCCTCGTTCTTCTGCCGGTAGGGCTTGCCGTCGTCGCCGATCACCAGCGAGCCGTCCGGCTTGCGGATCTCGGACAGGTCGTCGGAGAGGTAGCGGCTGTCCGCGTTGATCCGCTTCGGCTTGCCGTCGTCGCCCTTCGCGGTCTGCACGCCGACCTGCATCGCGGTCGCCAGCACGAAGGGCTTGAAGGTCGAACCGACCTGGACGCCCGTCGCGTTGGCGTTGTTGTCGAAGTGGCCGTTCTCCACGCCGTCACCGCCGTAGAGCGCGACCATCGCACCGTCGCCGGGGCGGATGCTGGCCGCGCCGAACTGGATGAAGGTGTCGTTGTCGGGGCGCTTCTGCGGGTTGAGGTTCTCCGCCTTGACGTCGTCGACCGCCTTCTTCAGGGCGTCGACCTTGTCCTTCTCGAAGGTGGTGTAGATCTTCAGGCCGCCCTTGTCGATCATCTGCTGGGTGATCGTCTTGTCGGTGGCCATCACGTACTGGTTGACGGTGTCGACCA
The DNA here is from genome assembly GCF_042794375.1 of Kitasatospora sp. NPDC056531. Classification (NCBI taxonomy): domain Bacteria; kingdom Bacillati; phylum Actinomycetota; class Actinomycetes; order Kitasatosporales; family Streptomycetaceae; genus Kitasatospora; species Kitasatospora sp. NPDC056531. Next base: position 143,085 of record NZ_JBHTTU010000002.1, read on the forward strand.
GGTAGCTGACCTCACCGTTCATGTTGGAGCTGGGCTTCTGCTGGATCGGCTCGGGGAACGTGGTGCACTTGGCCCGCTCCTCCGGGGTGGTGTTGTGGGTGATCACCATCCGGTCCAGGATCCACTTCCAGCGCTCCACGGCGCGGTCGTGGTTGGCCGGCTTGGAGGGGTCGTAGTAGTTCGCGCCCTTCAGCAGTCCGGCCAGCATGGCGCTCTGGCAGAGGTTCAGGTCCTTGGCGTTGACGCCGTAGTACGCCTGGGCGGCGGCCTGCGCGCCGTTGGCGTTGCGGCCGAACCAGCTGGTGTTGAGGTAGCCCTTGAGGATTTCGTCCTTGCTCGTCTGCTGATTGATCTTCAGCGTGATGAAGAACTCCTTCAGCTTGCGGCTGAGGGTCTGCTCCTGGCTGAGATAGGCGTTCTTGACGTACTGCTGGGTGATCGTCGAGGCGCCCTGGGTCTCCCCGCCCTTCGCCATGTTGTAGACGGCGCGCAGCATGCCCTTGGGGTCGATGCCGCTGTCGGTGCGGAAGGTCTCGTTCTCCGCCGAGATGACGGCGTTCTGCAGGTTGGGGCTGATGTCGCTGAGCTCGACGATCTGGCGGTTGGTGTCGCCCTTGCGGGTCATCTCACTGCCGTCGGCCCAGTAGTAGATCGTGTTCTGTTCCTTCACCAGGTCCTTGAGCTGCGGGACCGTCGTGGTCTGGTAGAGGTAGAACACGATGCCCACGCCGGTGGCAAAGAAGAGCAGGAAGGCGCTCAGCCACTGCTTCCAGGACGGCAGCCAGCGCCGGACGCCGGTCTTGCCCCACCGGGGGTAGTCGATGAAGCGCTTCTTGCCGGGGTCGGCGGCCGCGGCGGCCGAAGCGGCGGCGGCACCCCGCTTGCCACCCCCCTTGCCCTTCTTCTGCGCGGCCTTGCGCATCTCGGCACGGCCCATCCGGGGCTGCTGAGCGGTCTCCCGGACGCCGGGTGGGCGTCGACGGCCGATCCCTTCGGAGCTCAGCTCATCGGGACCGGGTCCACCCCGACGGCCACCGCCTCCCGGGGGCTGCTGCCCGTCACCGCCCGGGTTGGGCGTCCTTCGCCGTCGCTCGCTCATGTTCCAGCCACTCCTCGCCAGGCCTGTCCAGCCTGAAGGCAGGGTTCACGTCCGATGCCCGGACCGCCCTAACCCCGGAGGTTGGTCCTCGTGCACACGCGACAGCGTACGCAGCACGAAATGGCAACTAATCGGGCATCAGCCGTCAATTACCGCAAAACGGCGACAGATCATTACACGCCCGTTGCCAACCCTGCCCGCGCGTCGGCTTGTGATCACATTCACGCGTGCCCCCCTTGCCCGTTCCGAGGGCCGGGTTTACTGTTCTCGATATATCGAGCCGATACATCGAAGCGGTATACCGCCGGATGCAGCGGCCGGGACGAAGGTCGAGAGGGAGGAGGACGACAGCAGTGGGCAGGCGCTCAGGAGTGCTGGAGTTCGCCGTTCTCGGCCTGCTCCATGACGCCCCGATGCACGGCTACGAACTGCGCAAGCGGCTCAACATCCTGCTCGGAGCGCTGCGGGCGCTCTCCTACGGAACGCTCTACCCGTGCCTGAAGAGCCTGGTCGCCCAGGGTTTCCTGGTCGAGGACAACCCGGACGTCGAGTACGTCCCGGCCACCGCGCTCAACGGCAAGCGGTCGAAGATCGTCTACCGGCTCTCCCCCGAGGGCAAGCAGCGCTTCGAGGAGCTGCTCGCCGACTCCGGCCCCGACGCGTGGGAGGACGAGCGGTTCGGCGTCCACTTCGCGTTCTTCGGCCAGACCGACCGGGCGGTCCGGATGCGCGTCCTGGAAGGTCGCCGGAGCCGGCTGGAGGAGCGTCTGGAGCGGATGCGCAGCTCGCTGGCCCGGGCCCGCGAACGGTTCGACGACTACACCGTCGAGCTCCAGCGGCACGGACTGGAGTCGGTGGAACGCGAGGTCCGGTGGCTCAACGAGCTGATCGAGACCGAGCGGGCCAACCGCACCGGCCGGACCGGGCCCGCCACCGGCGGCACCGCCACCGGGCCCCACCAGACTTCGGACGGCCGTGGCCAGGAGACCGGGTCCCCGGACCCGTCCGGGCCACCGTACGACCGCCCGGGGCGCTCCGCCCAGGAGCGCTGACACCGCGTCAGCCCTGTGCCACGCGGCAGGAGAGGGCGCCTCGCGCCCGGACAAGCAGTCATCGAAGAAGCAGGACGAGTACCGCCGACTTCGGCGGCACTCATGAGATCACAGGGAGCAACCGGAAATGGGTTCGGTTCGCGTAGCCATCGTCGGCGTGGGCAACTGCGCCGCCTCGCTGGTGCAGGGTGTCGAGTACTACAAGGACGCCGACCCGGCCGGCAAGGTCCCCGGGCTGATGCACGTCCAGTTCGGTGACTACCACGTCCGTGACGTGGAGTTCGTCGCCGCGTTCGACGTCGACGCCAAGAAGGTCGGCTTCGACCTGGCCGATGCCATCGGCAACAGCGAGAACAACACCATCAAGATCTGCGACGTGCCGCCGACCGGCGTGACCGTCCAGCGCGGCCACACCCTCGACGGCCTGGGCAAGTACTACCTGGAGACCATCGAGGAGTCGGACGAGGCCCCGGTCGACGTCGTCCAGGTCCTCAAGGACAAGCAGGTCGACGTCCTGGTCTGCTACCTGCCCGTCGGTTCCGAGAACGCGGCCAAGTTCTACGCCCAGTGCGCCATCGACGCCAAGGTCGCCTTCGTGAACGCCCTGCCGGTGTTCATCGCGGGCACCAAGGAGTGGGCGGACAAGTTCACCGAGGCCGGCGTGCCGATCGTCGGTGACGACATCAAGTCCCAGGTCGGCGCCACCATCACGCACCGCGTGATGGCCAAGCTGTTCGAGGACCGCGGTGTCATCCTCGAGCGCACCATGCAGCTGAACGTCGGCGGCAACATGGACTTCAAGAACATGCTCGAGCGCGAGCGCCTGGAGTCCAAGAAGATCTCCAAGACCCAGGCCGTCACCTCGCAGATCCGCGACCGCGAGCTGGGCGCCAAGAACGTCCACATCGGTCCCTCGGACTACGTGGCCTGGCTGGACGACCGCAAGTGGGCGTACGTCCGCCTGGAGGGTCGCGCGTTCGGTGACGTCCCGCTGAACCTGGAGTACAAGCTCGAGGTCTGGGACTCCCCGAACTCCGCCGGTGTCATCATCGACGCCGTTCGCGCCGCGAAGATCGCCAAGGACCGCGGCATCGGTGGCCCGATCCTGTCGGCCTCCTCGTACTTCATGAAGTCCCCGCCGGTCCAGTACTTCGACGACGAGGCCAAGGAGAACGTCGAGAAGTTCATCCGCGGCGAGGTCGAGCGCTGAGCGCTGAGCTCTGAGCTCTGAGCTCTGAGCTCCTGAGGGTTCGGCTCGAAGTCTGAGCCGCCCCCCTCATAGCTCCTCGGAAGGGCCCACGATCCGGTGATCGTGGGCCCTTCACCATTTCGCGGCCAATGTTTCACGTGAAACGGTGCCCGGTTCCATGGCACCCTGGGCGGGTGGCGATCACCGAGAACGGCAGCACCCACCAGTCCGCGCACCGTGCCACGCTCCTCGGTCTGCTCCGCGGCCGGGACTTCCGACGGCTGCTGGCCGCCCGGGTGCTCTCCCAGCTCTCGGACGGTGTCTTCCAGGTCTCGCTCGCCGCCTACGTGGTCTTCTCCCCCGAGAAGCAGTCCTCCCCCGCCGACATCGCCTCGGTGCTGGCCGTGATGCTGCTGCCGTTCTCGGTGATCGGCCCGTTCGCCGGGGTGCTGCTGGACCGCTGGCGCCGCCGCCAGGTGCTCTACTTCGGCAACCTGGCCCGCTTCGGGCTGGGCCTGGGCACCGGCGCGCTACTCCTGGTCCAGGCCCCGACCTGGCTGTTCTTCGCCTCCGCGCTGCTGGTCACCGCGCTCAACCGGTTCATCCTGGCCGGCCTGTCCGCGGCCCTGCCCCGGGTGGTGGAGCAGGACCACCTGGTCACCGCCAACGCCCTCTCCCCCACCCTCGGAACGGTCGCCGCCGCCTCGGGCGGGGGCATCGGCTTCCTGCTGCACCAGGTGATGACCCCCGGGCCGCGGGCGGACGCCGCGCTGGTCACGGTCGCCTCGCTGCTCTACCTGTCGGCCGCGCTGGCCGCCCGCCGGATGGACCGCGACCTGCTCGGCCCGGAGAAGCACGGCGACCACCCGGCGCTCAGCCAGGCGCTGGTGCGGGCCGCCGTCGAACTCGGCGCCGCCCTGCGCCACCTGCGGCGGGACTGCCGGAGCGCCGTGCACGCGCTGGCCGCCGTCACCGCGGCCCGGTTCTGCTACGGCGTGCTGATCGTGGTCGTGGTGATGCTCGCCCGGTACACCTTCAACGACCCGACCGACAGCGCGGCCGGGCTGGCCACCCTCGGCCAGGCGGTCGGCTTGTCGGCCGCCGGGTTCTTCGTCGCCGCCGTGGTCAGCCCCTGGTGCACCCGGCGGCTGGGCCTGGCCGGCTGGATGACGGTCTGCCTGCTCGCCCCCGTCGTCTTCGTCCCCGCGCTGGGCCTGTTCTTCGCCCCGGTGCCCTGCCTGATCGCCGCGCTGCTGCTCGGGGTGGTCACCCAGGGCACCAAGATCTGCGCCGACACCGTGGTCCAGGAGTCGGTCGAGGACGAGTACCGCGGCCGCGTCTTCGCCATCTACGACGTGCTGTTCAACGTCGCCTTCGTGGCCGCCGCCATGGTCACCGCCCTGGTGCTGCCGCTGTCCGGCCGGTCGGTCGCGGTGGTCGTCGGGGTCGCGGCGGTGTACGCGCTCACCGCGGTGCTCTACCTGCGGGCCGCCCGCCGCTCCGGTCCGCTGCCCGGCGACCGGCACTCCTGAAACCGCGCCGCGGAAGGGCTCGGTGCGGCGAACCACCGGGCCGGGTGACCACGCTGTCCGAAACCGCGATGTCCCGGAATGGAAACCGCCTGGTCCCGAAATCCCCTTGTGGGCTCCGGACGGATTGCGTCCGACCCAGTCGCTAGGGTACGTAGACCTGTCGGAGCGACAGTACTTGGTCTCGGGGGACGAACTGATGAGCACACCGCCCGGCCCGTACGGGCCGCCACCACCCACGCCGGCGACCCCGGCCGGCTTCGGGCCACCGCCGCCGGCCTACGGTCAGGCGCCGTACGCCCAGCCCCCGTACGGTCAGGCACCGTACGGTCAGGCGCCGTACGCCCAGCCCCCGTACGGTCAGGCACCGTACGCCCAGGCTCCCTACGGGCAGCCGCAGCCGTACCCGCAGCAACAGCCCGCCCCCGCTCCCCCGACGCCCCCCGCCAAACGCGGCCTCCGGTCCAAAGCGCGGATCGCCGTCGGGGCCGTCTGCGCCGCCGGGCTGGCCGTGGCCTACTTCGTGGCCGGCCCGAGCGTCAGCAGCGCCAAGGTCGGCGACTGCGTCCAGGTGGGCGGCTACAGCGATGTCGAAATCGTCAAGTGCACTGATTCCAAGGCGAATTACAAGGTACTGGCGAAGTTCACCGGCACCACCGACGTGAACCGCTGCCAGCAGACGCCGCAGACCACGCGGACCGTCTACGGCAAGACCGGCCGCCGCTGGAACACCAAGCGGTACGTGCTCTGCCTCGGTTCACTGGCCCCCACCGCGCCCAGCACCACCGGCTACCCGCCGGTGAAGAAGTCCTGACCTCGTCAACCACCACCCTTCTCCGGGGGGACCACTTGTCCGTTCCGCCTCCGCCCCAGATGCCGTTCGGCCCTCCGCCGGGCGACGGCAACCCGTACTCCGGCGGCAGCCCGTACGGGGCACCGCCCCCGCCGCCCCCGGGCCCGCCCGGGTACGGCTACCCGAGCGCCCCGCCGCCGGAGCCGCCGTACGACGCCCAGCCGCCCGGCTACGGGTACCCGCCGCCGGCCCCGATGGATGGTCAGACCTGCCGCTTCTGCGGCGGCTACCCGGCGGTGAGCGCCACCGTCCGCGGCCACCAGGGCCTGGTCCTGGCCTACCGGATGCTGCGGATGCACGGCCCGTTCTGCCGCACCTGCGGGACGGCCACCGTGCGCGACATGTCCGCCCGGACCCTGGTCCAGGGCTGGTGGAGCCCGGCGTCGCTGATCCTGGCGCCGATCACACTGCTGCTGAACCTCGGCGCGAACGGCCGGATCAAGCAGTTGCCGCCGCCGATGCCGGGCACCCACGGGCCGCAGCTCGACCCGGGCGTCCCGCTGGGCCGGCGGCCGCACATGGCGATGCTGCTGCTGCCGGTCTCCCTGGTCGTCACCGTGATCCTGGCCGCCACCGGCGTGCTCGGCCCGAAGGACGACAACAACAACGCGAGCCCGGGACCGACACCGGCGCCGGTCACCTTCTCGCCGACGCCGCTGCCGGTGCCCACCTACACCCCGCCGACCTTCCCCTCGCCGACCTTCACCCTGCCGCCGCTGCCGAGCATCACCCTGCCGCCGGTCACCACGCCCACCCCGACCGATTCGACGGACGGCCCGGACGACGCCAAGATCGGCGACTGCCTGCGCAACGAGAACGGCGCCAGCGAGACCACCGACACCCACCCGAAGGTCAGCGTGCTGCCCTGCACCGACTCCAAGGCGCAGTACAAGGTGGTGTACAAGTACTTCGCCACCTCCGACCAGAAGGTCTGCGAGAAGCAGCCGAAGGCGGACAGCTGGTACACCAGCAAGCACCCCAGCCTCCCGGCCCTGGACTACGTGCTCTGCCTCAAGCAGCTCAAGTAACCGGCGCCGGTACGACCGCGAGGGGTGGCCCCGGCCGAGTGCCGGGACCACCCCTCGCGTCGTGAACGGACGTCAGCCCTGCTGCTCGGCCCACCAGGCCCGCAGCGCCGCGACCGCCTCTTCGTGCTCCATCGGGCCGTGCTCCAGCCGCAGTTCGAGCATGTGCTTGTACGCCTTGCCGACCAGCGGACCGGGCTTGACGCCGAGCAGTTCCATGATCTGGTTGCCGTCCAGCGCCGGGCGGACGGCGTCCAGCTCCTCCTGCGCCTTCAGCTCGGAGATCCGCTGCTCCAGGCCGTCGTAGGTGCGCGACAGCGCGGCGGCCTTCTTGCGGTTGCGGGTGGTGCAGTCCGAGCGGGTCAGCTTGTGCAGGCGCTCCAGCAGCGGCCCGGCGTCGGTCACGTAGCGGCGCACCGCGGAGTCGGTCCACTCGCCGCCGCCGTAGCCGTGGAAGCGCAGGTGCAGCTCGACCAGGCGCGAGACGTCCTCGGTGAGCTCCTTGGAGTACTTCAGCTCGCGCATCCGCTTGCGGGTCATCTTGGCGCCGACCACCTCGTGGTGGTGGAAGGAGACCCGGCCGTCCAGCTCGAAGCGGCGGGTGCGCGGCTTGCCGATGTCGTGCAGCAGCGCGGCCAGCCGCAGGGTGAGGTCCGGGCCGTCCTGCTCCAGGGCGATGGCCTGCTCCAGGACGGTCAGCGAGTGCTCGTAGACGTCCTTGTGCCGGTGGTGCTCGTCACGCTCCAGGCGCAGCGCGGGCAGCTCCGGCAGCACGTAGCCGGCCAGCCCGGTGTCGACCAGCAGCCGCAGGCCCTTCACCGGGTACTTGGCCAGCAGCAGCTTGTTCAGCTCCGCCTGGACCCGCTCGGCCGAGACGATGGCGATCCGCTCGGCCATCTCCGTCATCGCGGCGACCACCTCGGGCGCCGGGTCGAAGTCCAGCTGGGCGGCGAAACGGGCGGCCCGCATCATCCGCAGCGGGTCGTCGGAGAAGGACTCCTCGGGGGTGGCGGGGGTGCGCAGCACCCGGGCCTCCAGGTCGTCCAGGCCGTGGTGCGGGTCGACGAAGCCGCGGCCGGGCAGGTCGACGGCCATCGCGTTGACCGTGAAGTCCCGGCGGACCAGGTCCTCCTCGATGGTGTCGCCGTAGGTGACCTCGGGCTTGCGCGAGGTGCGGTCGTAGGCCTCGGAGCGGTAGGTGGTGATCTCGATCAGGAAGGAGCCCTCGGCGGTGTCCTTGCGGGCGCCGACCGTGCCGAAGGCGATGCCGACGTCCCAGACCGCGTCCGCCCAGCCCTTGACCAGCTTGAGCACCTGCTGCGGGCGGGCGTCGGTGGTGAAGTCCAGGTCGTTGCCGAGCCGGCCGAGCAGCGCGTCCCGCACCGAGCCGCCGACCAGCGCCAGCCGGTGACCGGCCGCCTGGAACCGGCGGGCGATCTCGTCGGCGACCGGCGACACCCGCAGCAGCTCTTGCAGCCCCAGGGTCTGGGCCTCGCTCAGGCCTGGGACGACCTGGACGGCGGTGCTGGAACGATCGGTGCGCGCGTTGGGCTCATTGGCAGTGGACACGGCTCACAAGGGTACGTGCCCCGACAGGTCAACCGCCCGCGCGTTTTGGGCGTCTCACCCCACAGCCCGCAACACTGCACGCCAGGCTGGATCGTTACCATGCCGGTGGACGAGTCTCGCGCACCGGAACCGGGGATGCGGTGTCGCGTGCCGCCACCGCCGACGGAACCCTCCGCGGCAGCAGCGCGGCGAACGGCGTCAGGCGAAGAACGTCGAGCGGGGAACGTCCGGCGGCAGCGCCGGGCGGACAGCATCAGCAGCGAGCGATCGAGAACGGCGAGGGCGAAGCGAGTGAGTGAGCCGGCACGGCACTCGGGCCTGGGGGCGCACCGACAGCCTGGACGGGCCGCGGGCCCCGCCGAACGTCCCGCAGAACGCGCCGCCGACGGACGGAGCCGGGGCCGCCGCGCCCGCCGCTTCGCCGCCGCCTGCGCGGCCGTCCTGACCCTGTTCACGGCCGCCCCGGCCGTGGCGCTGCCGGCCGGGGGCGACGTCCGCCCGGCCGCCGACGCCACGACCACCGCGGAGTACCCGGTGGCGCTGACCATCGAGACGGTGACCCCGCAGGTCGCCGCCCCGAACGGCACCGTGAGCATCAGCGGGCACGTCACCAACGCCGGCAAGTCGGCGCTCAAGGGCGCCCACGCGGCGATCCGCAAGCCGGCCTCCAGCAAGCCGCTGCAGCGGCGCAGCGAGCTGCAGCTGGTGGCCACCCGCAACGCGCCCGGCAGCGCCGACGGCGTGGAGCTGGACAGCCCGCAGTACGCCCTGCCTGAGCTGAACCCGGGCCAGAGCCAGCCGTACACCCTGAGCGTCGCGGTGAGCGACCTCGGGCTGTCCGACAGCGGCGTCTACGAGCTCGCGGTGGACGCCTGGGGCGCGACCGCCGACAACCCGCGCGACCGGGCCCTGGGCATCGCCCGCAGCTTCCTGCCGTACAACCAGGGCGGCACCGAGGCCCAGCCGACGAAGATCACCACGCTCTGGCCGCTGGTGCACGCCCCGGTGCTGGCCGCGCAGACCGTCTCCGACAACGACCAGACCGTCCCGGTGCTGCGCGACGACAGCCTGGCCGCCGAGTTCGCGCCGGGCGGCCGGCTGTACGAGCTGGTGGACACCGGCGCCAAGCTGTCCAACCTGACCTGGGTGGTCGACCCGGACCTGCTGGACGCCGCGTTCGCGATGACCAACAAGCAGTACCGGGTGCAGAAGCCGGGCACGGATCCGGGCAAGCCGGCCAGGGACGACAACACCGTCCCGGGCACCGGCTCGGCCGCCGCCACGGCCTGGCTGGACAAGCTGCGCGCGGCCGTCGCCAAACAGGGCAGCCAGGTGGTCGCGCTGCCGTACGCCGACCCGGACCTCGCCTCGATCGCGCACAACGGCGCCGACCTGACCGGGATGGGCACCGCCCTGAACAAGGCGGCCACCGCCGGCCGGCTGACCGTCGAGGGCCGGCTGTCCGTGGACACCCGCTCCGACGTCGCCTGGCCGTACCAGGGCTACCTCGACCAGCAGATCGCCGGCATCGCCCGGCAGGCGGGCGACGGGCTGGTGCTGGTCAACGGCGCGAGCATGCCGGAGCCGGACTCGGTGAACTACACCCCGACCGCGGTGCGCCCGATCGGCAACGGACAGAACGCCCTGGTCGCCGACGACACGGTCTCCTCGCTCTTCCAGAAGGACCTGACCAGCCCCAAGGACCAGACCGAGGCGGCCCAGCGCTTCCTGGCCGAGACCTACACGATCACCCACGAGCAGCCGCAGAACCAGCGCGGACTGCTGGTCATGCCGCCGCGCGAGCTGTCCGCCTCCACCGCCAAGGTGCTGGCCGGCGCGCTGCAGACGGCGACCGACAAGTGGCTGACCCCGGTGAAGCTGGACACGCTCGCCCAGTCCGCACCGGACCCGAAGGCCAGCACCGCCGTCCCCTCGCCCGCCGACTACCCGACCCAGGCCCGGGCCACCGAGCTGTCGGCCGCCGACCTGAGCACCACCGACGAGATCCAGCAGAAGCTGGACATCCTGATGCGGGTGCTCACCCTGCCGCAGCGGGTGCGCGGCCCGTTCAGCGCCGCCATGGTCCGCTCGCTCTCCACCGAGTGGCGGGCCCAGGGCCCGGCCGGCAGCACCTACCGCGACAGTGTCAAGAAGTACCTGGACGACCTCACCGGCGCCGTCAAGGTGCCGGACAAGAAGGTGGTCACCCTGGCCGGGAACACCGGCCTGCTGCAGGTCAGCGTGAAGAACGACCTCACCCAGACGGTCACCAACCTGAGGCTGGTGCTCAGCTCGAACCAGCAGAACAGGGTGTGGGTGGGCAAGGCGGAGGACCTGGTCATCCCGGCCTCGCAGAGCGTCACCCTGCGCTTCCCGGCCGAGGCGCGCAACAACGGCCCGGTCACCATGACCGCCCAGCTGTGGACCACCGGCCCCAACCCGCAGAAGTACGGCGAGGCCAAGACGTTCCGGGTCGAGGTCACCTCGGTGACCAACGGGGTGCTGTACGTCTTCGCCGGCGCCGGCGTCCTGCTGCTGCTGGCCGCACTGCGCTTCGTCCGCCAGCGCAAGCGCCGCGGCGGGCAGCCGCACGAGGACGGCGACCAGCCGGTCGGGGACGGCCCCGCGACGGACGGCACCGGGGACGCCGCCGAAGCGGAGCCGGAGGGCCCGGCGGAGGGCCCGGCAAAGGACTCCGCCGGTGACGGTCCCGCGCAGACACCGCGCGCCAGCAGCCCGGATGGCCGGGATCGGACCGCCAGTGATGAGAAGGTTGGTCCTTGATACCGCCGACCCCCCGTAACGCCGGGTCGGCCTCCCCCCACGACAGCGAAGAGGTGACATGACCGGGCGCAGCGAGGAGCGGCCGCCGGGCCGCGGTGAGAGCCGGCCGGGCGCCGAGTCGCCGTCCGGCGACTGGTACGTGGCCGACACCTACGCCCAGGACCCGTACGCGGCCGACGCGTACGGGACCCCGCAGGACGACCAGGACCCGTACGGCCTGCAGGCCGGGCGGCCCGAGGCCCCACAGCCGCCGGCCACCGCGTACGACGTGCCGCCGCAGCTGCCGCCGCAGGGCGGCGGCTACCCGACGCCGGTGCCGCCGGCCCAGTTCTCGTCGCCGAACCCGTTCTCGCCCCCGGTGCCGCCGACGCAGCCCGGCTGGGACACCCCGGCGCAGACCGCCTGGCCGCAGCAGCCGGCTCAGGACGGCGGCCAGTGGGCCGGCGCCGAACAGCCCCGGCCGCAGTGGGAGCCGGGCCCGGCGCACTCGGCCTGGGACACCGAGACCACCGAGTACGTCGGGGTGGACGCGCTGTTCGGCGGCCACCAGGCCGAGGCCGCGGCCCCGCCGCCGATCCCCCAGCCCGTCCCGGCCCAGCCGGCCGCGCCGATGCCCCCGGCCGCGCCCTACCCGCCGGTGGGCGGCTACCCGGGGCAGCCGCAGCACGGCGGCCCGGACGGACAGCGCCCCTTCGTGCCGCCGATCGAGTTCGACCCGCCGCTCTCCGAGGAGGAGGCCACCATGCAGGTGGCCGCCGTCGCGGTGCCCCCGGCGGTCGAGCCGCTGGCGGAGCTCGCCGAGGAGCGCGCCGCGCAGCCGCAGGAGCAGGCACAGCCCGCCGAGCAGGCCCCGGCCTCCGGCGGTGGCGGCGGCAAGGTCGCCAGCCTGCTGAACTCCAGCGCGATCATGGCGGCCGGCACGCTGGTCTCCCGGGGCACCGGCTTCCTGCGGACGATGGTGATCGCCGGTGCGATCGGCATCGCGGTCATGGGTGACTCGTACAACGCGGCGAACACCCTGCCGACCCTGCTGTACATCCTGATCGGCGGCGGCGCGCTGAACGCGGTCTTCGTGCCGCAGCTGGTGCGCAGCATGAAGAACGACGAGGACGGCGGCACCGCCTACGCCAGCCGACTGCTCACCCTGGTGATGGTCGGGCTCGGCGGCGTGGTGTTCCTGGCGGTGCTCGGGGCGCCCCTGCTGGTCCAGCTGATCGCGCACCCGATGATGTCGAACCCGGCCCGCGCGGACACCACGGTGGCGCTGGCCCGCTACTGCCTGCCGACCATCTTCTTCATGGGCGTCCACGTGGTGATGGGCCAGATCCTGAACGCCCGCGGCCGGTTCGGCGCGATGATGTGGACCCCGGTCCTCAACAACATCGTGGTGATCTTCACCTTCGGTGCGTACATCTGGGTCTACGGCGGCTACAACGGCACCCAGGTCACCCCGGAGAACATCTCCCCGGAGGGCGTCCGGCTGCTCGGCCTGGGCACCCTGCTCGGCCTGGTGGTCCAGTCGCTGGCGATGATCCCGTACCTGCGGGCCGCGGACTTCCACTTCCGTCCGCGCTTCGACTGGCGTGGCCACGGCCTCGGCAAGGCGGCCCGGCTGGCCAAGTGGACCTTCTTCTTCGTGCTCGCCAACCAGGCCGGCTACCTGGTCATCACCCAGCTGGCCACCGCCGCCGGCAGCGCCGCCGAACAGGGCGGTCACGGCGGTGTCGGCCTGTCGGCCTTCTCCAACGCCCTGCTGATCTGGCAGCTCCCGCAGGCCGTCATCACCGTCTCGATCATGAGCGCGGTGCTCCCCAGGCTCTCCCGGGCGGCGGCCGACGAGGACGCCGGCGCCGTCCGCGACGACCTGTCGTACGGACTGCGCACCACCGCGGTGGCGGTCGTCCCGGCGGCCTTCCTGTTCCTGGCGCTCGGCCCGGCGATCGGCCGCTCGATCTACGCGGTCGGCGGCGGCAGCACGGCCCTGGACAACGCGACCAACGTCGGTCTGATGCTCTCGGCCTTCGCGCTCGGGCTGATCCCGTACTCGGCCCAGTACGTGATGCTGCGCGGCTTCTACGCCTACGAGGACACCCGGACGCCGTTCTCCAACACCGTCTGGGTCGCCGCCTGCCAGGCCGGCTTCTCGCTGATCTGCTGGGTCGCGCTGCCCGCGCAGTGGACCGTGACCGGAATGGCCCTCGGTTACGGCCTCGCCTACGCCGTCGGAGTGACGGTCGCGGTGCCGAAGCTGAAGAAGAAGATCGGCGGGCTGGACACCAAGCGGATCGGCAAGACCTACAGCCGGCTGGCCGCCGCCTGCGTCCCGGCCGCGGTGGTCGGCCTCGGCGTCAGCCTGGCGGTCCAGCAGGTGCTGGCCGGCTGGCCGGGCAGCGTGCTGTCGGTGGTCCTGGGCGGCGGCCTCCAGATGCTGGTGTTTGTGTTCATCGCGAAGCGTCTGCGGATCGAGGAGATGAACGCCATGCTGGGCATGGTCCGCGGCCGACTGGGCCGCTGACCACCACGTCAACCGGCCGGACGAGCGGGCGCCCTGACCGGGCGTCAACCGGGGCGACCACCGCCTCCGCCCGTCCGGCCGAGTGCTGTGCCGCCACCTGTACCGGGCACCCCCGGGCCCACAAGGTGGCGGCCCGGTGTCGGATCTGCACCACATCTCTCCACCCGTAGGCAACCGAGCGGACCTTTCAGCGGTCGTACCCGGTGGAGAAGAGTGGGCACAATTGTCCTGGAGCACAGGGCGGCCAATCCGCGGGCTCCAGCGACTCTCTCAAGCCGGGGCGACACAAGGGGAGGCAGGACCACGGTGGCTGATGGCACCAAGGCGGTCGTCGACACGTCAGCAGCTGACGCGGCGGCGGACGAGGCCGCGCTGGCTGCGGCGATCGACGAGCTCGGGGACGGGAAGGCCGCCCCGGCGGACGTCGCCGACGCCTCCTCCCCGGACGCCCCCGAGGCCGACGACGAGACCAACAACGAGGCGGCCGGCGCGGCCGACGACAAAACCCCCACGGCCGACGACGCCGACGCTCCCGCGGAGCCCCTGCCGGGGGCCTCCCTCGGCGAGGAGACCTCGGAGATCACCGCCCCGCTCTCGGTCCAGGAGATCGCCGCCGAACTGGCCGCCGGCTCCGCCCCGAAGAAGCCCGCCCCAGCTCCGGAGCCCGCCGCCGCCAAGCGCCCCCCCACCGACCCGCAGCCCACGGTCGACCCGCGCGACACCGCCACCCTCCCGCGCACCCTCCCGGCGCCGATGCGGCACAGCGGCGACATGATCGGCCACCGGTACCGGCTGGAGGAGTGCATCTCCCAGACCGAGACCTTCAGCAGCTGGCGCGCCGTCGACGAGAAGCTGCGCCGGGCCGTCGGTGTCCACCTGATGGCCTCCGGCCACCAGCGTGCCCGCAAGGTACTGGCCGCCGCCAAGTCCGCCGCCCTGCTCGGCGACCCGCGCTTCGTACAGGTCCTGGACGCCGTCCAGGAGGGCGAGCTGGTCTACGTCGTGCGGGAGTGGCTGCCGCGCGCCTCCGACCTCGCCAAGCTGCTCGTCAACGGCCCGATGGAGCCGCACGAGGCGTACCAGATGGTCCGCCAGGTCGCCGACGCGGTCGCCGCCGCCCACCGCCGCGGCCAGGCCCACCTGCGGCTCACCCCGCGCTGCGTGCTGCGCACCGACAGCGGCCAGTACCGGATCAACGGCATCGCGGTGGACGCCGCCCTGCGCGGGCTGCCCGCCGAGGACTCCGGCGAGGACGCCCAGCGCACCGACACCCGTGCGATCGGCGCGCTGCTGTTCGCCGCGCTCACCCACCGCTGGCCGTACCCCGAGGACCGCTACGACCTCCAGGGGCTGCCGAAGGGCCTGCAGAACGCCGCACCGGACCAGGTCCGCGCGGGCGTCCACAAGGGCCTGTCCGAGCTCGCCGCGCGGGCCCTGTTCGACCACCCGCCGCACCACGCCGAGCCGATCACCACCCCGGAGGAGCTGGTCCGGGCGATCGCCCGGCTGCCCAAGATCCGCCAGCCCGAGCCGGAGCTGCCCGCTTTCCAGGCCCCGCCCAGGCACAACACCCACGCCCTGCCCACCGCGCCCAACCCGACCCGGGTGGCCGACACGACGGTCTCCCCGCTGCCGGCCTCCTCCCGACCGACCGCCTCCCGGCGCACCAAGCGGCGGCTGCGCCGGGTGGTCAAGGCCACCGCCTGGACGGTCGCGCTGGGCGCGATCGGCGTCGCCTCCTGGCAGTTCGTCGGCAGCCTGCGTAACCCCGGTCAGACCGTCACCACCCCGCAGCCCACGACGGTCAGCACCACCGCGCCGAGCGCGCAACCGACGACGCACACGCCGGTGCCGATCACCATCAAGGGCGCGGAGTCGTACAACCCGCTGGGCGACGGGCCCGAGGGCACCGACACCGTCAAGAACGCCATCGACGGAGACCCGAACACCGCCTGGACCACCGGCTGGTACGTCGACCAGCTCGGCCCCAAGCCGCCCGCCCTCAAGTCGGGCACCGGGCTGATGATCGACCTCGGCTCGCCGCAGTCGGTCTCCTCGGTGAACGTCCAGTTCCAGGGCGGCGAGCAGGCCGCGGAGCTGCGGGTGCCCACGGCGGCGGCCGCTGCCAACCCGACGCAGGCCAGGCCGGAGAGCTTCACCGTCGTCGCCAAGAAGTCCGGCACCAATGTCGAGTACACCCTCGACTCGCCGGTCACCACGCGTTACCTCTTGATCTGGCTGACCTCTCTAAACAAGGATTCCGACGGCAGGTACCGCGGCCACGTCGCCGAGGTCAAGGTCTCCGGCTGACCGCACGGTCCGCACACCGGAACGACGGCGGGACGAGGGAGAACAGTGGCGGACGACGACGCGACGCTGCTCGCCCGGCACGTCGCCGGCGATCCGGAGGCCTTCGGACTGCTGGTGAACCGCCACCGCGACCGGCTCTGGGCGGTCGCCCTGCGCACCCTCGGCGACCGTGAGGAGGCGGCGGACGCCCTCCAGGACGCCCTGGTCTCCGCCTTCCGGGCCGCCGCCGGCTTCCAGGGGCGCTCGGCGGTCACCACCTGGCTGCACCGGATCGTGGTCAACGCCTGCCTGGACCGCGCCCGGCGCAGCGCCACCCGCCGCACCACCCCGCTGGACGACGACCCCCAGAGGCTGGACACCCTGGTCGGCTCCGCCGAACCGGCCGACTCCCCGGTGGTCCGGGCCGAGGTGCACCGCGAGCTGACCGCGGCGCTCGCCGAGCTGCCCCCCGAGCAGCGGGCCGCACTGGTCCTGGTCGACATGCAGGGCTACCCGGTCGCCGAGGCCGCCGAGCTGCTGGGCGTCCCGGTGGGCACCGTGAAGAGCCGCTGCGCGCGCGGCCGGGCCCGGCTGCTGCCGCTGGTCCGGCACCTGCGCGAGACGGACGACGGGTCCGGTGTTCCACGTGGAACACCAGGGCGCGGAACACCGGGACGCGGGACACCCGTACGAGAGACACCGAGCGCCCCCGGCGCGGCCCCGCCGTCACGCCGGGGCACCCCGGGGAACCCGTCGGGCCCCCGCACCGTCACAGGGACAGGCCCGAGCACCGGCCGGACGATGCTGGAAGGAGATGCGAGCACGCGATGACGACCGCCCCCCTCTCCTCCCCCGAACCCGCCGACGCCCACCCCTCCGTCGAGGAGCTCGCCGACCTCGCCGAGGGCCTGATCGAGCCCGCCGCGACCGCCGAGGCGCTGCGCCGGCACCTGGACGGCTGCGCCGAGTGCCGGGAAACCGTCGACGCGCTGGCCGAGGTGCAGGCGCTGCTCGGCGCCGTCGAGCCCGAGCCGATGCCCGTCGACGTCGCCGCCCGGCTGGACGCCGCCCTGGCCGAGGCCGCCCGCGCCGAAGCCGTCCACGCCGAAGCCGCCCACGCCGAAGCCGCCGGCCGCCCCCAGGAGGCTGCTGGAACCGACCACCGGACGGTCACCCCGGCTCCGTCCGTACGGGCCGCAGCGGCGCCCTCCGCGCCCCCGTCCCGCCCCGCCTCCGCCACCGGGCCCGGCCGCCCTCGCCCGCGCCGACGGCGGGCCGGTCTGCTCCTCGGCGCGACCGCCGTACTGGCCGCCCTCGGACTCGGCGGGGCGCTGCTGCTGAACTCCTCCGACCCGACCGACCGCCCCTCGGTCGCCGCAGGCGCCCCGGCGGGCACCTCCGCCGCCGACCAGAGCGCCCGCACCCCCCGCAGCACCGGTCCGGTCACCGTCTACCAGGAGGACCGACTCACCGCCCAGGTGCAGCAGCTGCTGGCCCGCTCCGGCACCGCTCCCGGTCCGCGCGCCACCGGTCCCGCCAAGTCCGACGCCGCGGCACCCGCCGAGGGCATCCGGCCGGAGCTCAACACCCCGGCCACCCCGAACTCCGCCGCGGCCTCTCCTCCGGCCTCCTGTCCGGCCCCCGCCGCAGGCACCCCGCTGGCCACCGACCGGGGTAGTTTCCAGGGCGCCCCGGTCGAGGTCCTGGTCTACCCGGCCCCCGGCCGGGCCGGGTTCGTGGACGTCTACCTGCGCTCCCCCGACTGCGGCCCGATCGTGCTGCAGCGGACCGTCCCCAAGGGCTGACCAGGCGTTCCCAGCCGTCGCGGGACCGTTCCCATGCGATCGACGACCAGGACGCCACGCCGCTCCCACACTGCGGGTGCATGGTACTGATCGGCCTGGGAATGCGAGAGACTGGTCAGTCGTTGTCCCGGGCGGCGGAGCAGGACCGCCCTCCCCGCAGCAAACGCGGGTCGCGATGCGAACCAGGAGAAGCAGTGAGCGACGTCCGTAACGTGATCATCATCGGTTCCGGCCCGGCCGGGTACACGGCTGCGCTCTACACGGCCCGTGCCTCCCTCAAGCCGCTGGTCTTCGAGGGGGCCGTCACCGCCGGTGGTGCGCTGATGAACACCACCGAGGTCGAGAACTTCCCGGGCTTCCGGGACGGCATCATGGGCCCCGAGCTGATGGACAACATGCGGGCGCAGGCCGAGCGCTTCGGCGCCGAGCTGATCCCGGACGACATCGTCGCGGTCGACCTCACCGGTGACATCAAGACCGTCACCGACTCCGAGGGCAATGTGCACAAGGCCCGCGCCGTGATCGTCACCACCGGCTCCCAGCACCGCAAGCTGGGCCTGCCGAACGAGGACAAGCTCTCCGGCCGCGGTGTCTCCTGGTGCGCGACCTGCGACGGCTTCTTCTTCCGCGACCAGGACATCGCGGTGGTCGGCGGCGGCGACACCGCCCTGGAGGAGGCGACCTTCCTCTCCCGCTTCGCCAAGAGCGTCACGATCATCCACCGCCGGGACACCCTGCGCGCCTCGAAGGCGATGCAGGAGCGCGCCTTCGCCGACCCGAAGATCCGCTTCGAGTGGGACAGCGCGGTCGAGGCCATCCACGGCGACCCGAAGCTGACCGGCGTCACCCTGCGCGACACCACCACGGGCGAGACCCGCGAGCTGGCCGTCACCGGCCTGTTCATCGCGATCGGCCACGACCCGCGCACGGACCTGTTCAAGGGCCAGCTGGACCTCGACGCCGAGGGCTACCTCAAGGTCGAGTCCCCCTCGACCCGGACCAACATCGAGGGCGTGTTCGGCGCCGGCGACGTCGTGGACCACACCTACCGCCAGGCCATCACCGCCTCCGGCACCGGCTGCTCCGCCGCGCTGGACGCCGAGCGCTACCTCGCCGCGCTGGACGACCTGGAGTCCAAGGCCGCCGCCGTGGCGGTCTGACCCCCTCGCCACCGACCGATCCCCGCGGGGGTGTTCCACGTGGAACACCCCCGCCCCGGCCAGGCAGAAACAGAAACGGCCCTCCCGTTGTTCTCCTGGCAGCCCCCTCCGTCCGAACCCGAGGAGTTCCCGTGGCCGGCGCCACCACCATCGTCACCGACGCGACGTTCAAGTCCGACGTCCTGGACAGCGAGAAGCCCGTACTGGTCGACTTCTGGGCCACCTGGTGCGGCCCGTGCCGCCAGGTCGCCCCGGTCCTGGAGGACATCGCGGCCGAGCACGGCGACAAGCTGACCGTCGCCAAGCTCGACGTGGATGCCAACCAGGTGACCGCCGCCGAGTACAACGTCATCTCGATCCCGACGCTGATCCTCTTCAAGGGCGGCCAGCCGGTGAAGCAGATCACCGGCGCGCGTCCGAAGGCCGCGCTGCTGCGCGAGCTGGACGGCCTGTACTAGGCCCTTCGGTCCTCAACCGAACGGCGGGGGGGGGGGGGGGGGGGGGGGGGGGGGACAACACCCCTCCTCCCCCCCCCCCTCGCCTTCCTCCCCCCCAACAGCACCACCACACCGCCCCCCCCTCCCCTCCCACCCCCCCACCC
>NZ_JBHTTU010000002.1:162564-297958 GCF_042794375.1 Kitasatospora sp. NPDC056531
GGGGGGGGGGGGGGGGGGGGGGGGGGGGGGGGGGGGGGGGGGTGGGGGGGGGGGGGGTGGGGCGGTGTGGCGGGGCCCGGGGGGGGGGGGTGGTGCCACACACACAGCCGCCCCCCCCCGCCGCCGTCGTTCCACCCACGGCTTTCGGACCGGCCGCTCAGAACGGCCGCAGCGCCGGCTCCTTGCGCCCGCCGCCGAGCAGCCGCTCCAGCGCCCCCTCCACATCACCCCGCCAGGAGAGCGTGGTCCGTGCCTCCAGCCGCAGCCGCGGGTAGCGGTGGTGCGGCCGTACGGTCTTGAAGCCCACCGCCAGCAGGTGGTCGGCCGGCAGCACGCAGCTGGTCGGCACCCGGCCCGCCGAGCCGAAGGCCTCGATCGCCCGCACCCCGCGCCCGAGCAGATCCTTGGCCACCGTCTGCACCAGCACCCGGCCCAGCCCCTGCCGCTGGTAGCCCGGCAGCACTCGGCTGACCATCAGCTGGACGGCGTCCGGCGAGACCGGGCTGGTCGGGAAGGACTGCGAGCGGGGGACGTAGGCCGGCGGCGCGTAGAGCACGAAGCCGGCGGGCTGGTCGTCCACGTAGGCGATCCGGCCGCAGGACCCCCACTCCAGCAGCACCGCGGAGATCCATCGCTCCTTCTCCAGCTCCGGCTTCCCGGACTCAACCGCCTCCTTCGCACTCACCGGGTCCAGCTCCCAGAACACACAGGAGCGGCAGCCGGTCGGCAGATCCGTGAGGTTGTCCAGCGTCAGCGGAGCTATCCGGCGTCCCATGGCCCGCATTCCTCCTCCCTTTCACGGTCGAGCATTCCCCCACGAACGCCGATGGGTGCATGTTTCACGTGAAACAGCGCTCACGTGAAACATGCACCCATCGGGTCGTTGCCCTCGGCCGGCTCAGCCCTGCGACAGCCGCAGACCGTCCTCGCCCGGAGCCATGCTGTCCAGGATCCGGTTCAGGTCCTCCACCGAGCCGAACTCCAGCACCACCTTGCCCTTGCCCAGCTTGCCGCCGCGCTGCGACACCTCGACCTTGACCCGGGTGTCGAAGCGGTCCGAGAGCCGGGTCGCCAGGTCGTTGAAGGCCGGAGAGATCAGCTTGCCCGCCTTGGGCGTCTGGCGCTGGGGCTTCTGCTCGGCGCTCATCAGCTTGGCGATCTCCTCGGTGGTCCGCACCGAGAGGCCCTCAGCGATGATCCGCTTGGCCAGCTCCTCCTGCCGGTCCGCGTCCGGGATGCCCACCAGTGCCTTGGCGTGGCCGGCGGTCAGCACCCCGGCGGCAACCCGGCGCTGGACGGACGGCGGGAGCTTCAGCAGCCGCAGGGTGTTGGAGACGTGCGGTCGCGAGCGGCCGATCCGGTCCGCCAGCTCGTCATGGGTGCAGGAGAAGTCCCGCAGCAGCTGGTCGTAGGCGGCCGCCTCCTCCAGCGGGTTCAGCTCGGCCCGGTGCAGGTTCTCCAGGAGGGCGTCCAGCAGCAGCTTGTCGTCCTCGGTGGCCCGGACGATCGCCGGGATCCGCTCCAGCCCGGCCTCGCGGGAGGCGCGCCAACGGCGCTCGCCCATGATCAGCTCGTAGCGCTCGGCCTCGACCTGACGCACCACGATCGGCTGGAGCAGGCCGACCTCCTTGATGGAGGCGACCAGCTCGGCCAGCTTGTCCTCGTCGAACACCTCGCGCGGCTGACGCGGGTTGGGGGTGATCGCGTCCAGCGGCAGCTCGGCGAAGGAGGCACCAGGGACCGGCGTCGGCTGCTCCACCCGCCGCCCGACGGCCGCCCTGGCAGCCACCGTGCCGCGACCGCCCGGCAGCACCGGCACGGAGGCCGGCGACGTCACGCCGGTCACTACCACCGAGGTCGGCGCGGGCGTGGCGGCGGCGGGCTGCGCCGCCCCGCCGTCCGCCGGCGCGGGGCCGATCAGCGCCCCAAGCCCTCGTCCCAGACCCCTGCGACCACTCACCGATTACCCTCCGTCGTACCGTGCTGTGCCACCGGGGCGCCGTGCCCCTGCTGGCCGTCCCGCTGCTGGCCCACCAGCGATCCGCCCGTGCCCACCGCACGCAGCGCGAGCTCGCGGGCGGCCTCCAGGTACGAGAGCGCCCCGGTCGAACCCGGATCGTAGGTGAGCACCGTCTGCCCGTAGCTGGGCGCCTCCGAGATGCGCACCGAGCGCGGGATCGCCGTGCTCAGCACCTCGTTCTGGAAGTGGGTCCGGACCTCCTCGGCGACCTGGGCGGCCAGCCGGGTCCGGGCGTCGTACATGGTCAGCAGGATCGTCGAGACGTGCAGTGCGGGGTTGAGGTGCGCGCGCACCAGCTCGACGTTGCGCAGCAGCTGGCCGAGGCCCTCCAGCGCGTAGTACTCGCACTGGATCGGGATCAGCACCTCCTGGCCGGCCACCAGGGCATTGACCGTCAGCAGGCCCAGCGAGGGCGGACAGTCGATCAGGACGTAGTCAAGCGGCTGCTCGTAGGCGGCGATGGCGCGCTGCAGCCGGCTCTCCCGGGCCACCAGCGAGACCAGCTCGATCTCGGCGCCGGCCAGGTCGATGGTGGCGGGGACGCAGAACAGCCCCTCGACGTCCACGACCGGCTGGACCACGTCGGCCAGGGGCTTGCCCTCGACCAGCACGTCGTAGATGGAGGGCACCTCGGCGTGGTGGTCGATGCCGAGGGCGGTGGAGGCGTTCCCCTGCGGGTCGAGGTCGACCACCAGGACGCGCAGTCCGTGCATCGCCAGCGAGGCGGCCATGTTCACGGTGGTGGTGGTCTTGCCCACCCCACCCTTCTGGTTGGCGACCACGATCACCCGGGTGCCGGCGGGTCGGGGCAGCCCCTGCCCCGCTCGGCCGATCGCCTGTACCGCAGCCTGGGCGGCCCGTGCGATGGGCGTGTCATCGATCTGGTCGATGGTCTCCGAGTCCTGCATGGAGGTCAGTGTTTCACGTGAAACCGGAGCGGCAACAGTCGCCGCCCGGCTGCGGCTAAGGATTCCCGAGAGCAAGGAGCGACGTTTCACGTGAAACACCATGCCCGCTATGTCGGAAATCTGACGTTGCGACACTCCGATGTCCCGACGGCAGCCCGGGCGTCACCTGAACGACGACGGGCGGACGGCTCCCCCGTTCAGGAGGACCGTCCGCCCGCTCTCGTCCGTTTCCGGCGTCACTCGGCCTCAGCGGCCTCAGCCTCAGCGGCTACGGCGCCGCCCGCCCCGACCGCGCTCGCCGCCCTTGGCGTTGGCGTTGCGGCCGGCCCGGGCCACCTTGGCCCGCCGGGTCGCGGCCTTCACCCCGCCGGGGCTCTCCCCCGCCTTGACCTGGACCACCCGGGTCGAGGTCTCCAGAGTGCCCTCGCCGACCGAGATGACGCTCCACTCGACCGCGCCCAGCTTGGCCAGCCCTGCGCGCGAGTCGGCCAGTTCCTGCTCGGCGCTGTCGCCCTTGAGCGCCAGCATCTGCCCGTGCGGACGCAGCAGCGGCAGCCCCCAGCCGGCCAGCCGGTCCAGCGGCGCCACCGCCCGGGCGGTCACCACGTCCACCGCGAGCTTGCCGACCATCTCCTCGGCGCGGCCGCGCAGCACCGTGACGTTCTCCAGGGCCAGCTCCCGGACGACCTCCTCCAGGAAGGTGGTCCGGCGCAGCAGCGGCTCCAGCAAGGTCACCGAGACGTCCGGACGGGCCAACGCCACCGGGATGCCGGGCAGGCCCGCGCCGGAGCCGACGTCGCACAGGGTGGAGCCGGTCGGCAGCAGCTCGGCCAGCACCGCGCAATTGAGCACATGGCGGTCCCACAGCCGGGGCACCTCGCGCGGCCCGATCAGCCCGCGGCTGACACCCGCCGTGGCCAGCAACTCGGTGTAGCGGACGGCGGCGTCGAAGCGGTCGCCGAAGACCTCCCGGGCGGCGGCCGGCGCCTCGGCCAGCACGTCCAGCTCGGGTACCTCGGCCGCCCGCCCCTCAGCGTCCGGATCCACGTCCGCCCCCGGACGGCCGGCGGCCGTGCTCTCCGTGTCCATCTCGACCTCTCCGATCCCCGGATCCACCGACCCGCTCAACGCAGTGTTTCACGTGAAACATCCCGGAAGGGACGACGACCCCGCCCGCACGAGGCGGACGGGGTCGCGTCCGGTGAAGCTCACCGGCTGCCGCAGCGGCCGGTCATCGACCGTCGGCCTCAGGCCGGCAGCACGACCACGCACCGCTGGGGCTCTTCGCCCTCGGACTCACTGCGCAGACCCGCGGCCGCGACCGCGTCGTGGACGACCTTGCGCTCGAAGGGCGTCATCGGCTTCAGCTTGACCTGCTCGCCGGTGCTCTTGGCCCGCTCCGCAGCCTCGGCGCCGAGGGCTGCCAGCTCCTCACGCTTGCGGGCCCGGAAGCCGGCAATGTCCAGCATGAGGCGGCTGCGCTCGCCGGTCTCCCGGTGGACAGCCAACCGGGTCAGCTCCTGCAGGGCCTCCAGCACCTCGCCGTCCTGGCCGACCAGGCGCTGCAGCGCGCGGTCGTTGCCGTCGCTGACGATGGAGACCAGGGCGCGGTCGCCCTCGACGTCCATGTCGATGTCACCGTCGAGGTCCGCGATGTCGAGCAGACCCTCCAGGTAGTCCGCCGCGATGTCACCCTCCTGCTCCAGGCGAGTGATGAGGCTCTCGTCGGCGCTGGCGGCGGCCTCGGCCTCGACGGCGGAGGTGGTGCCTTCCGTCACTGATGGACTCCTTCGGAGTTGGGCCCGTCTGGCGGGCCGGGAACGAAGCTCTTCGGGGCTGTCACAACGGGCCGGGGCCGGTCAGGACTTCCTCTTCGGCCGCTGGCCGCCGCGCTTGGGCTGCTGCCGAGTGCCCTGCTTGGTGCCGGCGGGCTTGGCCGCGCTCTGCTTGGCGGCCGCCGACTTGGCGTCGGACTCGGCCGGGGCGGCGTCGCTCGGCTGCTCGGCCACGGTGTCCTCGCCCGGCTCGGCCGCCTGGGTGGTGGCTCCGCCGTGCTGGCGCTGGGCCTTGGTCTGCCGACGCGGCTGCTGGCGGCGCGCCTGCACCGACTCCTCGACCACGGTGGCCGCCGAGGCCGCCTGGTCGAGGGCCTCCTTGGACGGGGGCAGCACGCCCCAGAGCGCGCCCTTGATCTCCGTACCGTCCGGACGCAGTCGGCCGGCCTTCTTCAGCCGCGCCTGGCGCTCCTGGAAGGCCTTGCTGCCCGGGGTCGGGTTGTTGCGGATGACGATCAGCTGCTGGCCCATCGACCAGACGTTGGTGGTCAGCCAGTAGACCAGGACACCGACCGGGAAGTTGATACCCATCACGGCGAACATGACCGGGAAGACGTACATCAGCATCTTCTGCTGCTGCATGAACGGCGTCTTCACCGTGAGGTCGACGTTCTTGGTCATCAGCTGGCGCTGGGTGACGAACTGCGACAGCGACATCATGACGATCATCACCGCGGTGACGATCTTGACGCTGGTCACGCTGCTGCTGACGAAGGTCGCGGACAGCGGGGCACCGAAGATGTGCGCCTTACCGGCGCTCACCAGCAGGTCGCCGTGGATGACGCCGATGGGCTTGCCCTTGGCGACCGAGGCGAGCACGCCGTAGAGAGCGGTGAAGAACGGGGCCTGCACGATGATGGGAAGGCAGCTGGAGAACGGGTTGGTACCCGCCTCCTTGTACAGCTTCATCATCTCTTCGGACTGGCGCTGCCGGTCGTTCTTGTAGCGCTCCTGGATGGCCTTCATCTTCGGCTGGATCGCCTGCATGGCCCGGGTCGCCTTGATCTGCTTCACGAAGAGCGGGATCAGGCAGATCCGGATGACGACGACCATCGAGGCGATGGACAGACCCCAGGCCCAGCCACCGTCCGGATTGAAGACGTGGCTGTACAACGAGTGGAACTGGACGATGATCCAGGACACCGCTGTGTAGAGGGGGCTAAGAAAACCGAAGGTCACCGGTCAGACTCCTTGGACAGGTGGATTGGCCGCTCCGGGCCAATGGTGGCCGGGCCCTCGGGGTCCGGACCGGCGGGGGTGGCGGTCACCGGCTCTCCGGTGGCGGACCGGCTGCTCAGCCGGTCTCGCAACCGCCGGTGCCACACCGGATGCTTGCGCGGCGGGACATGATCGACCCCGCCGGGCGTCCACGGATTGCAGCGCAGGATGCGCCACACGGTCAGTCCGCCGCCTTTGACCGCCCCGTGCACCTTCACGGCCTCGTAGCCGTAATGCGAGCAGGAGGGGTAATAACGGCACACCGGACCGAGCAGCGGGCTGATGGTCCACTGGTAGACCCTGATCAGACCCATCAGCAGGTACTTCATCGACCTGCTCCCGTCGGCGCCGTGGCGGCGGGCTCGGCCCTCAACAACCGCTTCAGCGCCGCGTCAAGATCACGTTCGAGATCCTGGTACGAGGCGGTCGCGGCCTGGGGCAGCGCACGCACCACTATCAGGCTACCGGCGGGCAGCCTGGACAGGCGATCACGGACGAGATGGCGCAACCGGCGCTTGACCAGGTTGCGGACGACCGCCGGGCCGACGGCCTTGCTCACGACGAAACCCGCACGCGCCGAAGGAGTCCCCTCGGCGACGTGCGGGCGGGAGTCGCTGGTCCGGTCGGTCTGCCCCTGCGGGTCGGCCTCTCTGCTGAGATGGACGACCAGAAGGGGCCGGCCGGCCCGGCGACCGCGTTTGACCGCGGTCGCGAAGTCCTGGCGCCGCCGCAGCCGATTCTCGGAGGGCAGCACAACAGACTCTGTCGTGGATCAGGCGGACAGGCTGGCGCGGCCCTTGCCACGGCGGGCGGCCAGGATGGCGCGGCCGGCGCGGGTACGCATACGCAGCCGGAAGCCGTGGGTCTTCGCGCGGCGACGGTTGTTCGGCTGGAAGGTGCGCTTGCTCACTCGGGGGCTCCTGAGGTGAATCGTAGGATGACGGGGAGTCGCTTGGCCGTCACCGTGCGTCCGCGTGATCTCCCCTGATTCGGAAATCCGGCCCATCGCCCCAGTTCGGCTGGGGTCTGAGGCAATCCACGGCGCCCGTGCTGCGCGCCTTATGGAGCGGGTGGACCCGCGGACATGCGGCAGCGGCCATCGACAACTCGACCTGGTTACGGTACGCGGGACGGGGTGCGAGGGTCAAACCAGCCGCACGTGGCGCACTTACCCACAGCCTGTGGACAACGACTTGATCCGTTCCCGTTCGCTGACTACCGTTGCAGGACTTGTCTGGTTTGTTCTTGGAAAGCGTGCACCAGTGGCTGATGTCAACAGCGACCTCGTCCCGGTCTGGGCGAGGGTCGTCGAGCGGCTGGTCAGCGACCCCGATATCGGCGAGATGGACAAGCAGTGGGTGCAGCGCACCCAGCCCATGTGGATGATGCACGACACCGCCCTGCTGGCGACCCCCAACGAGCGGGCCAAGCAGGTGCTGGAGGGCCGGCTGCTGCCTCAGCTGACCGACGCCCTCAGCCGCGAGCTCAACCGACCGGTCCGGATCGCCGTGATGGTCGACGCCAACGCCGTGCCCACCACCCCCGCGCCCGCCGCCCAGGCCCCCGCCGAGCCGTACCCCGGCCCGGCCGAGGAGGACTCCGGCGGCTACGGCGACCAGGACTACCAGCACCCCTACGAGCAGGACTACGAGCGCCCCCGCTACGACACCGGCGGCTACGAGCAGCGCCCGGCGCCGTACGGCGGCCAGCCGGGCCAGCCCTGGCCCGGTTACCAGGAGTCCGGTTACCAGGAGTCCGGCTACCAGCAGCCGCAGGAGCCCTACCGCGAGCCCGAGGAGCCCTCTCCCCGCCCGGCGCCGCGCCCGCTGCCCAGCCCGCCCTCGACCACCCAGGGCGACCTGTTCGGCGGCGCGTACGGCCCCGGCCCGGGCGAGCAGCCCCGCGGCGGCGCCGGTCGCCGGTCGCACGGCGCCCGGCCCTCCGGCGGCCGCCCCGCCGACAAGCCCGCCGCGGAGCGGGGCACCGACCGCCCCGCCGTCCCCGGAGTGCCCGCCCCGCCCGGCGCGCCCCCGGCCGGCGGCTCGCGCAAGGACGAGCCGGCCGCCCGGCTGAACCCCAAGTACCTCTTCGACACCTTCGTCATCGGCGCCAGCAACCGCTTCGCGCACGCGGCGGCGGTGGCGGTCGCCGAGGCCCCGGCCAAGGCGTACAACCCGCTCTTCATCTACGGCGAGTCCGGGCTGGGCAAGACCCACCTGCTGCACGCCATCGGGCACTACTCGCGCAGCCTCTTCCCGGGCACCCGGGTGCGCTACGTGTCCTCGGAGGAGTTCACCAACGAGTTCATCAACTCGATCCGGGACGGCAAGGCGGACACCTTCCGCCGCCGCTACCGGGACATGGACATCCTGCTCGTGGACGACATCCAGTTCCTCGCGAGCAAGGAGTCCACCCAGGAGGAGTTCTTCCACACCTTCAACACCCTGCACAACGCGAACAAGCAGATCGTCCTCTCCTCGGACCGGCCGCCCAAGCTGCTGACCACGCTGGAGGACCGGCTGCGCAACCGCTTCGAGTGGGGCCTGATCACCGACGTCACCCCGCCGGAGCTGGAGACCCGGATCGCGATCCTGCGCAAGAAGGCGATCCAGGAGCAACTCAACGCCCCCGCCGACGTGTTGGAGTTCATCGCGTCCCGGATCACCCGCAACATCCGGGAGTTGGAGGGCGCGCTGATCCGGGTCACGGCCTTCGCCAACCTCAACCGCGCGCCGGTGGACCTGGAGCTGGCCGGGATCGTCCTCAAGGACCTGATCCCGGGTGGGGACGAGGACGCCGGCCCGGAGATCACCGCGCAGGTCATCATGCAGCAGACCGCCGCGTACTTCGGCCTGGGCGTGGACGACCTCTGCGGATCCTCGCGCAGCCGGGTGCTGGTGACGGCCCGGCAGATCGCCATGTACCTGTGCCGGGAGCTCACCGACCTGTCGCTGCCGAAGATCGGCGCGCAGTTCGGCGGCCGTGACCACACCACGGTGATGCACGCGGACCGCAAGATCCGCTCGCTGATGGCCGAGCGGCGCTCGATCTACAACCAGGTCACCGAACTCACCAACCGCATCAAGAGCTAGCCGGTGACTTCGCAGGTGGGGTTTTAGGTTTCCAACCAGCGGGGTCGGGTTTCGTCGATGCCGAGGAGTTCGAGTAGGTGTGCTTGGACTCCTTGGTTGATGAGGATGATGGGTGGGCTGGTGGCGGTGCCGGGGCGGAGCATGAGGCTTTCGAGGTGGTAGAGGATCATGCGTCCGGTGGGGCGGACCTTGCGGTTGTCGGGGTAGAGGCCGCTCATGGTCTGCTCGGGGCCCAGGGCTTGGCGTACTTGGCGTTCGATCAGGCAGAACACGAGTAGGGCCAGGCAGATGACGGTGATCAGGGCGGCGATGCGCCGGTTGTGTTCCAGGAAGATCGGGGCGACGGCGAGCGGGCCCTTGAAGTCGTTGTAGCGACGCTCGACGACGCCTTGGCCCTTGTAGCGCTTGAGGACCTCGGCGGCGTCGGCCTGGTTTGGGGTGAGCCGGGTGACCAGGGCGTACCAGCCGTCGGCGGCGGCCTCGACCTCCAGGACGTCCTGGTCGAAGTGCCAGGTCAGCAACGGGCGCCCGTCGGAATCGACAGTGACCTCGGTGCGCAGGCAGCTCGTGACGCGGCGGGTCTTGGCGATCACGCCGATGCGGGCCTCGATCTTGGCCGCGGTGTTGTAGTAGCGGCCGCCGGCGGAGCGCTGGAGCTTTTCCAGGTCCTCGGTCGCCCGGGCGAGGCGTTTGGCGCGGGCGGTCTGCTGGCCTTTGGCGTTGCCGGTGGAGTGGACCAGGATCCTGCGCAGCCGGTGCTGCGGGTCGCTTTTGCGTGGCCCGGTCATGACGTGGACGTCCTCCAGGACCCGGTAGGACTCCCGTTGGTCGGCGGGGGTGTTCCGCTCGCGGTCGCGGTCGTTGACGTAGTCGACCAGCTCGGCGGACTCCGCGGCGAGGGCGGCGTAGACCTCGGCCTTGACCTGGGCGGCCGGGAGCGGGGCGATGAAGTCGACCTTCGCGTCCAGCAGCGCGGTGATGTTCGGGTAGGAGACGAGTTTGGAGTCCGCGACGAGCAGGAAGTCCTTGCGCTGCGCGATCTTCCGCAGGGCTTTCATCGCGCCGACGACCTGCGCGACCTCGCCCGCGCCGCCGTCGTAGACCCGGTGGAAGAGGGGGATCCCGCCGTCGCGGCTGACGGCCAGCCCGGCCTGGATCTGCTTCAGGTCCACCCGCCGGTCCTTGGGGTGTCCGTACCTGACCTGCGGGAAGCACTCTTCCTGGTCCTCGTAGGCGCCGAACAGGGACATCGATGTCATGTCCCAGTGGATCTGGGCGGTGTCGATGCCGAACTCCGCGATGGCCTGCGCGCCGACGGAGCCGGTGATCTCCTCCAGGTGCGGGGCGATCGCGTCGAGCGCGCGGGCGAGCCGGTCGTCGTTGAGCAGGTCCGGCTCGACGCCGAAGACCTCCTCGACGGCCCACGTCCGCGCCCACGTGCCGACCCGAACCATCGAGGTCGGCGAGGACAACCGGTTGGCGACCAGGACCTCGATCACCTGCCCGTGCGTGAGGTGCGCGACCTCGCGGATCGGACACAGCTCGTCGATGATCCCGGCCACGTCCAGCCGGCGCAGAAACTCGGCAGAGGCGGGCAGAGCGCCCAGACGCCTCTCCACCACGGGAGCCAACTCCACCGTCATACGAGGACGCTGGACCCGGGAACGACGCGAACGAGGTATCGACACGCCCTACCCAACGACCCACCCCCGCCGAAGTACCGGCCACATCATCACTTCATCCGAACCGGTCACATGCGGAGGATGGGGCTAGCGTCCGTCCACCGACGGGCCGACCGGCCTTCAGAGGGCGTCAGGAGCGATCCTGACGCCCTTTTTCCATCCACAGGTGTGTGTCGGGCCGAGGCTGGGCAGGGATGTCGTCGACGGACGTTCCGCCAGCCCGCAGCCGGCGCCGAACAACTGACCGGTGATTCGAAAACCGGGGGCGCGCAAGGCCGTTGTCCACAGGACCGGCCCCTTCCGCACAGTCCACAGGCTGGGGAGTCCGAAGTTATCCAGAATTCGTCCACAGGCCCGTCGCCGCTACGCTCTTCCGCGCAGGTCAGGTGCCTGTGGACTTGTGCACAACAGTTATCCACAGGGTGTGGACAATTGACGGGCCACCAATGGGCCGTTCGGGTTATCCACCGGTTGTCCCCAGGGGCAGGGTGGTTATCCCCAGGTTGTCCACAGCCGGGTCCACAGTTCGACAACCGTGGACTGCCGTTCATGCCCTGGTGTGAAAGGCGTCACGGAAAGTTGACCGGTGCCGGTGGATAACCGGGCTCGGATCTGGGGACGGCCCTGGGGATAACCTGTGGATACACAGCGTGCCCTGTGGGTAACGCTCGGCTGTCCACAGCGCGGCCTGTCCGTCCACAGCTGCCGTCCACACCGTCTGTGGACAAAAATCGGGCGTTGACCTGCGGAAACAGGGTTATCCACGGTTTCCACAGGCCCTACTACTACCGCTACACAGATAGACCGTGAACCTGCTTTCAAAGTGGGTGGGCCCGAAATCTGTGGACAACGCAACCGGCCGCAGGCCCCGACACTTGTTCGGGTTGCTTCCGCCCGTCTGCCCCGTCTGTCGGCGGAGTACGTCAGACTGTCCTTTGCAGCTGGAAGCGGAGCGGCAGAGCTCGGCGGACAGCGGGACCGACGATCAAGATCAGACGAACCAGAGTGCGAGCGGGAGCGCTCGATCCAGGAGGCGGTTACCGGTGAAGTTCCGGGTGGAGCGTGACGTCCTCGCGGAGGCGGTGGCCTGGGCTGCCCGCAGCCTCCCGGCACGGCCGCCGGTGCCGGTGCTGGCCGGCCTGCTGCTGACCGCGCAGGAGGGCAGCCTGGCGCTGTCCGGCTTCGACTACGAGGTCTCGGCCCGGGTCGAGCTGGAGGCGGACGTCGAGGAGGCCGGCACCGTCCTGGTCTCCGGTCGACTGCTCAACGACATCTCGCGCAACCTTCCCAACAGGCCTGTGGAGATCTCCACCGACGGCCAGCGGGTCAGCGTGGTCTGCGGCAGTTCCCGCTTCACCCTGCCCACCCTGCCGGTGGACGAGTACCCGGCCCTGCCCCAGATGCCGACCGCCACCGGCACCGTCTCCGGGGACGTCTTCGCCTCCGCCGTCAGCCAGGCCGCGGTCGCCGCCGGCCGGGACGACACCCTGCCGGTGCTCACCGGCGTCCGGGTCGAGATCGAGGGCGACCGGATCACCCTGGCCGCCACCGACCGCTACCGCTTCGCCGTCCGCGAGCTGTTGTGGAAGCCCGAGCAGTCGGACATCTCCGCGGTCGCCCTGGTGCCCGCCAAGACCCTGCAGGACATCGCCAAGTCCCTGGGCAGCGGCGACAACGTCTCCATCGCGCTCTCCTCGGGCGGCGCGGGCGAGGGCCTGATCGGCTTCGAGGGCGCCGGCCGCCGCACCACCACCCGGCTGCTGGAGGGCGAGTTCCCCAAGTTCCGCAGCCTCTTCCCGACCGAGTTCAGCGCGGTCGCCGCGATCCAGACCCAGCCCTTCCTGGAGGCGCTCAAGCGCGTCTCGCTGGTCGCCGAGCGCAACACCCCGGTCCGGCTCAACTTCGAGCAGGGTGTGCTGACCCTGGAGGCCGGCTCGGGCGACGACGCCCAGGCCACCGAGCGGATCGAGGCCGACCTGGAGGGCGACGACATCTCGATCGCGTTCAACCCGGGCTACCTGGAGGAGGGCCTCAAGGCCATCGACTCCCCCTTCGCCCAGCTGAGCTTCACCACCCCGACCAAGCCGGCCCTGCTCAGCGGCAAGGTCTCGGTGGACGCCGAGGAGGACAAGGCGTACCAGTACCTGATCATGCCGGTCCGCCTCTCCGGCTGACCGTCGGCCGCGTCCGTTACCCACAGGCTGTGCACACCCGCTGTGCACAGCCTGTGGACGTCTCCCCCGGTCGGCCCGACTGCGCAGAGCCCGTTCCCGTCGGAAGCGTAGGCTCGAGGCGTGCGGCAACGGCGCCGCCGGCAGGCACGTCCCCACAGTAAGGATTTGGTCATGGAGCTCGGCCT
The DNA here is from genome assembly GCF_042794375.1 of Kitasatospora sp. NPDC056531. Classification (NCBI taxonomy): domain Bacteria; kingdom Bacillati; phylum Actinomycetota; class Actinomycetes; order Kitasatosporales; family Streptomycetaceae; genus Kitasatospora; species Kitasatospora sp. NPDC056531. The sequence goes on from NZ_JBHTTU010000002.1 coordinate 175,679, forward strand.
CATCGGTCTCGGCAAGATGGGCGGCAACATGCGCGAGCGGATCCGCCGCGCCGGCCACACCGTCGTCGGTTACGACCGCAACCCGGAGATCTCCGACGTCGAGAGCCTGCAGGAGCTCGTCAACAAGCTCCAGGGCCCCCGAGTGGTCTGGGTGATGGTTCCGGCCGGTGCCGCGACCCAGGCGACCGTCGACGAGCTCGCCGAGCTGCTCTCCCCCGGCGACGTCGTCGTCGACGGCGGCAACTCCCGCTGGACCGACGACATCAAGCACGCCGAGGCGCTGGCCGCCAAGGGCATCGGCTTCGTCGACTGCGGCGTCTCCGGCGGCGTCTGGGGCCTGGAGAACGGCTACGCGCTGATGTACGGCGGCGACGCCGAGCACGTCGCGCGCGTTCAGCCGGTCTTCGACGCGCTCAAGCCGGAGGGCGACTTCGGCTCGGTGCACGCGGGCGCGGTGGGCGCCGGCCACTTCGCCAAGATGGTCCACAACGGCATCGAGTACGCGATGATGCAGGCCTTCGCCGAGGGCTGGGAGCTGCTGGAGGCGGCCCCCGAGGTCACCGACGTGCGCGAGGTCTTCCGCAGCTGGCAGGAGGGCACCGTCATCCGCTCCTGGCTGCTTGACCTGGCCGTCCGCGCCCTGGACGAGGACGAGCACCTGGCCAAGCTGCGCGGCTGGGCCGCCGACTCCGGCGAGGGCCGCTGGACCGTCGAGGCCGCGATCGACCACGCCGTGCCGCTGCCGGCGATCACCGCCTCGCTGTTCGCCCGCTTCGCCTCCCGCCAGGACGACTCGCCGCAGATGAAGATGATCGCCGCGCTGCGCAACCAGTTCGGCGGCCACGCGGTCGAGTCGAAGTAGTCCCCTTCCGGGGCGGAGTCCCCTTCCGGGGGCGGAGTTCCACCGGCCCTCCGGTCATCCACAGGTCTGTTCATAGAAGGCGAGCGCAGTCCACAGCCATGCACGTCGCGCATCTGTCGCTCGCCGACTTCCGGTCGTACGCCCGGGCCGAGGTTCCCCTCGACCCGGGCGTGACGGCCTTCGTCGGGCCCAACGGCCAGGGCAAGACCAACCTGGTCGAGGCGATCGGCTACGTCGCCACCCTGGGCAGCCACCGGGTCGCCACCGACGCCCCGCTGATCCGGCTCGGCGCCGAGCGGGCGGTGATCCGCACCTCGGTGGTGGACCGCGGCCGCTCCACCCTGGTCGAGCTGGAGCTCACCCCGGGCAAGGCCAACCGGGCCCGGATCAACCGCTCGGACAACGTCCGCCCGCGCGACGTGCTGGGCCTGCTGCGCACCGTGCTGTTCGCCCCGGAGGACCTCAGCCTGGTCAAGGGCGATCCGGGCGAGCGCCGGCGCTTCCTGGACGAGCTGCTGACCGCCCGCGCGCCCCGGCTGGCCGGGGTCCGGCAGGACTACGAGCGGGTGCTCAAGCAGCGCAACGCCCTGCTGAAGACCGCCGCGATGGCCCGCCGGGCCGGCGGCGGCAAGGGCGCCGACCTGTCCACCCTGGAGGTCTGGGACGGCCATCTGGCGCGGGCCGGCGCCGAGTTGACGGCCTTCCGGATCCAGCTGGTGGCCGCCCTGCAGCCACTGGTGACGGCCGCTTACGGACAGTTGGCCCCCGGCGGCGGTGAGACCGCGCTGGAGTACCGCAGCTCCTTCGAGGGCGAGCTGCCGACCAGCCGGGAGCAGGCCGAGGAGCAGCTGCTGCAGGCGCTGCAGGCGGTCCGCAAGCAGGAGGTCGAGCGCGGGGTCACCCTGGTCGGTCCGCACCGCGACGAGCTGGTGCTCAGGCTCGGCCCGCTGCCCGCCAAGGGCTACGCCAGCCACGGCGAGTCCTGGTCGTTCGCGCTGGCGTTGCGGCTGGCCTCGTACGAGTTGCTGCGGGCCGACGGCGGCGAGCCGGTGCTGATCCTGGACGACGTCTTCGCCGAGCTGGACGCCGCCCGCCGGGACCGGCTGGCCGAACTGGTGGCCGCCGGCGAGCAGGTGCTGGTCACCGCCGCGGTGGCCGAGGACGTGCCGAAGGCGCTGGCCGGCGCCCGGTTCGCGGTCTCCGACGGCGCCGTCCGCCGGATCGACGCCTGATCCGTAGCCCGATCAATCGCCCGAGCCGTCACCTGATCCGCTCGTCACACCGACCGCGTCCCGGGTACGCCCCGCCGTCCCGCGTCCGAGCGCTCCCGTAGGCTGGACGGCTCATCGGTTGTCCACAGGCTGGGGAAAGGAGATCGTCGTGAGCGAGCCGGCGAAGGCTGAGCACTCCCTCCCTGGCCCCACCCCCGCCGCCCCCGAGCCCACCGGCGCCGACCTCGCCCGTTCCGCCCTGCGGGCGGCCCGCGCCCAGGCCCGCCAGCGCGGCGAGCAGGTGCAGCAGAAGCGCGAGGCGAAGCGGCACGGCCTGCGCAGCGGTGCCCGCTCGGACGGCCGCGACCCGGTCCCGCTGGGTGCGGCGCTGAACCGGCTGCTGACCGAGCGCGGCTGGGAGTCCTCCGCCGCGGTCGGCGGGGTGATGGGCCGCTGGCCGCAGATCGTCGGTCCGGACATCGCCGCGCACTGCCACCCCACCTCCTACGACGAGGCCGCAGCGGTGCTCACCGTGCAGTGCGACTCCACCGCTTGGGCAACTCAACTGCGCTGGCTGGCACGGCAGTTGGTGGCCCGCCTGAACCACGAGCTGGGCCACGGCACGGTGCGGACCATCAAGGTGCTCGGCCCGGCCGCGCCCGCCCGCGGCTACGGCCGGCTGCGCGCGCCCGGGAGCAAGGGCCCGGGCGACACCTGGGGCTAGGCCCGGGCGGCGCCCGGGCTGGGCCCCGTCGGCCCCGCCAGGATCGGACCACGATCTTCCGGAACCCCTGACGGCCCTTCCAGGCGCCCCGGGCCCCCCGGTCGAGTATCGGGACACGTGCCGAGGGGATTCAGGGCGGCGTATCTGCCTTCAAGGGCTGCCAAACGCCCATCTCTGTCAGTCGTACCGGTAGACTGGAAGCCAAACACTGTTGCTAGTGGCAACCGAGTCGAAACGCTGTGGTCGCACGCCCGCCCGTACGGGGAGAGGCATGCGACCCGTGCTGTGCCAGAGAGGGCGCTTCGTGGCCGATTCCGGCAACCCCAGCCAGACCCCAGACCAGACCGACCAGGCTTCCTACACCGGTAGCAACATCCAGGTGCTGGAAGGCCTCGACGCCGTCCGCAAGCGCCCCGGCATGTACATCGGCTCCACCGGTGAGCGCGGCCTGCACCACCTGGTGCAGGAGGTCGTGGACAACTCCGTCGACGAGGCGATGGCCGGGTACGCCGACACCATCGACGTCACGATCATGGCCGACGGCGCGATCCGCGTCGTCGACAACGGCCGCGGCATCCCGGTGGACATCGTCCCCGGCCAGGACAAGCCCGCCGTCGAGGTCGTGCTCACCGTCCTGCACGCGGGCGGCAAGTTCGGCGGCGGCGGCTACGCCGTCTCCGGCGGTCTGCACGGCGTGGGCGTCTCGGTGGTGAACGCGCTGTCCACCCGGCTCTCGGTGGAGATCCACAAGGACGGCAGCATCTGGACCCAGGACTACAAGATGGGCGCGCCGACCGCCGCCCTGGCCAAGGGCGCGGAGACCGACCGCACCGGCACCACGGTGACCTTCTGGGCCGACGGCGACATCTTCGAGACCACCGTCTACTCCTTCGAGACGCTCTCCCGGCGCTTCCAGGAGATGGCCTTCCTCAACAAGGGCCTGTCGATCTCGCTGACCGACGAGCGCCCCGAGCACGTGGACGAGGACGGCAAGCCGCTCACCGTCACGTACAAGTACGACGGCGGCATCGCCGACTTCGTCGCCCACCTCAACTCCCGCAAGGGCGAGGTCATCCACCCCTCGGTGATCGACTTCGAGGCCGAGGACAAGGACAAGTCGATCTCGGTGGAGGTCGCGATGCAGTGGAACTCCTCCTACACCGAGGGGGTCTACAGCTTCGCCAACACCATCCACACCCACGGCGGCGGTACCCACGAGGAGGGCTTCCGCGCCGCGCTGACCGGCCTGGTCAACCGCTACGCGCGGGACAAGAAGCTGCTCCGCGAGAAGGACGACAACCTCTCCGGCGAGGACATCCGCGAGGGCCTGACCGCGATCATCTCGGTCAAGCTCGGCGAGCCGCAGTTCGAGGGCCAGACCAAGGACAAGCTCGGCAACACCGAGGCGAAGACCTTCGTCCAGAAGGTCGTCCACGAGCAGCTCAATGACTGGCTGGACCGCAACCCCAACGAAGCCGCGGACATCATCCGCAAGTCCATCCAGGCCGCCACCGCGCGCGTCGCCGCCCGCAAGGCCCGCGACCTCACCCGCCGCAAGGGCCTGCTGGAGTCCGCCTCGCTGCCGGGCAAGCTCTCCGACTGCCAGTCCAAGGACCCGTCCGAGTGCGAGATCTTCATCGTCGAGGGTGACTCCGCAGGCGGCTCGGCCAAGCAGGGCCGCGACCCGCGCACCCAGGCCATCCTGCCGATCCGCGGCAAGATCCTGAACGTCGAGAAGGCCCGGATCGACAAGGTGCTGCAGAACACCGAGGTCCAGGCGCTGATCTCGGCCTTCGGCTGCGGCATCCAGGAGGACTACGACGAGTCCAAGCTGCGGTACCACAAGATCGTCCTGATGGCCGACGCCGACGTCGACGGACAGCACATCCGCACCCTGCTGCTGACCCTGCTGTTCCGCTTCATGCGGCCGCTGGTCGAGTCCGGGTACGTCTACCTCGCCATGCCGCCGTTGTACAAGATCAAGTGGGGCAAGGACGACTTCGAGTACGCCTACTCCGACCGCGAGCGCGACGCGCTGATCGCCGCCGGGGTGGAGGCCGGGCGCCGGCTGCCCAAGGACGACGCGATCCAGCGCTTCAAGGGTCTCGGCGAGATGAACGCCGAGGAGCTCAGGGTCACCACCATGGACGCCGAGCACCGGCTGCTGCTCCAGGTCACCCTGGAGGACGCCGCCCGCGCCGACGAGCTGTTCTCCGTGCTGATGGGCGAGGACGTCGAGGCCCGCCGCTCCTTCATCCAGCGCAACGCCAAGGACGTCCGCTTCCTGGACGTGTGACGCGCCTGCACCCCCAGGCCCCGCACGTACCAGTCCGCGTGAAAGGAAACTGACCACCAGTGGTCGACGACAACCGTCCCGACGGCGAACAGCCCGAGACGCCCGAGACTCCCGACGCTGCCGAGGCCACCGCCCAGGCGACCATGCGGATCGAGCCGGTCGAGCTCGAGACCGAGATGCAGCGCTCGTACCTCGACTACGCGATGAGCGTGATCGTCAGCCGTGCGCTCCCCGAGGTCCGCGACGGCCTCAAGCCGGTGCACCGCCGCGTGCTCTACGCGATGTACGACGGCGGGTACCGCCCCGAGAAGGGCTACTACAAGTGCGCCCGCGTCGTCGGCGACGTGATGGGCAACTACCACCCGCACGGTGACACCTCGATCTACGACACCGTGGTCCGCCTGGCCCAGCCGTGGTCGATGCGGATGCCGCTGGTGGACGGCAACGGCAACTTCGGCTCCCCGGGCAACGACCCGGCCGCGGCCATGCGCTACACCGAGTGCAAGATGATGCCGCTGGCCATGGAGATGATGCGCGACATCGACGAGGAGACCGTCGACTTCGCGCCCAACTACGACGGCCGCTCGCAGGAGCCGACCGTCCTGCCCGCGCGCTTCCCCAACCTGCTGGTCAACGGTGCCACCGGCATCGCGGTCGGCATGGCCACCAACATCCCGCCGCACAACCTCCGCGAGGTCGCCTCCGGCGCGCTCTGGTACCTGGAGAACCCGGAGGCCTCCGCCGAGGAGCTGCTGGAGGCCCTGATCGAGCGGATCAAGGGCCCCGACTTCCCCACCGGTGCGCTGATCGTCGGTCGCCGCGGGATCGACGACTACTACCGCACCGGCCGCGGCTCGGTCACCATGCGCGCCGTGGTCGAGGTCGAGGAGATCCAGGGCCGCCAGTGCCTGGTGATCACCGAGCTGCCGTACCAGGTCAACCCGGACAACCTCGCGCTGAAGATCGCCGACCTGGTCAAGGACGGCAAGATCGCCGGCATCGCCGACGTCCGCGACGAGTCCTCGTCCCGCACCGGCACCCGCCTGGTGGTCGTGCTCAAGCGCGACGCGGTCGCCAAGGTCGTGCTCAACAACCTGTACAAGCACACCGAGCTGCAGACCAACTTCGGCGCCAACATGCTGGCCCTGGTCGACGGCGTGCCGCGCACCCTGTCGCTGGACGCCTTCATCCGGCACTGGGTCAACCACCAGGTCGAGGTCATCGTCCGGCGCACCACCTTCCGGCTGCGCAAGGCGGAGGAGCGCGCCCACATCCTGCGCGCGCTGCTCAAGGCCCTGGACCTGATCGACGAGGTCATCGCGCTCATCCGGGCCTCGGCGAGCGCGGACGCCGCCCGCACCGGTCTGATGGGCCTGCTCGACATCGACGAGCTCCAGGCCAACGCCATCCTCGAGATGCAGCTGCGCCGCCTGGCCGCCCTGGAGCGCCAGCGGATCACGGACGAGCACGACGAGCTGCAGCGCAAGATCGACGAGTACAACGCGATCCTGGCCTCGCCGATCCGCCAGCGCGAGATCATCTCCGAGGAGCTCGCCGCGATCGTCGAGAAGTACGGCGACGAGCGGCGCTCCACCCTGATCCCGTCCGACGGCGACCTCTCCATCGAGGACCTCATCGCCGAGGAGGACATCGTCGTCACGATCACCCGTGGCGGCTACGTCAAGCGGACCCGCTCCGACCTCTACCGCTCGCAGAAGCGCGGTGGCAAGGGCGTGCGCGGTGCCCAGCTCAAGCAGGACGACATCGTCGACCACTTCTTCGTGACGACGACCCACAACTGGATCCTGTTCTTCACCAACAAGGGCCGGGTCTACCGCGCCAAGGGCTACGAGCTTCCGGACGCCGGGCGCGACGCCCGCGGCCAGCACGTGGCCAACCTGCTGGCCTTCCAGCCGGAGGAGCACATCACCCAGGTGATGGCCGTCCGCACCTACGAGGACAAGCCGTACCTGGTCCTCGCCACCCGGGCCGGCCTGGTGAAGAAGTCCCCGCTCAAGGACTACGACTCCCCGCGTTCCGGCGGCCTGATCGCGATCAACCTGCGCCAGGACGAGGAAGGCCGGGACGACGAGCTGATCGGCGCCGAGCTGGTCTCCGCCGAGGACGACCTGCTGCTGGTCTCCAAGAAGGCCCAGTCGATCCGCTTCACCGCGACCGACGACGCACTGCGGCCCACCGGCCGCGCCACCTCCGGCGTCAAGGGCATGGCCTTCCGCGAGGACGACGAGCTGCTCTCGATGAACGTCGTCCGTCCGGGGACGTACGTCTTCACGGCCACCGACGGCGGCTACGCCAAGCGCACGGGCGTGGACGAGTACCGTGTCCAGGGACGCGGCGGCTACGGGACCAAGGCGGCGAAGATCGTCGAGGGTCGGGGCTCGCTGGTCGGCGCGCTGGTGGTGGACGACACCGACGAGATCATGGCGATCACCCTGTCGGGTGGAGTGATTCGAACGAGGGTTTCCGAGGTTCGTGAAACCGGACGTGACACCATGGGCGTCCAACTGATCAACCTCGGGAAGCGCGACGCGGTGGTGGGCATGGCCCGCAACGCGGAGGCCGAGGACGACGAGACGGCGGAGGACGAGGTCACGGGCACCGAGTCCACCGACACGGCCGAGGGTACGGAGACGGCGGTCGGCGGCGACGCCGAGGCCTGAACCGAACCGCAGACCGGTGCCGCCGCGTCCATAGGAGTGGGCGCGGCGGCATCGGACGCCGACCAGTACCGGGCAATCCCGCCGGGCGCTGGATGACGAGTGACGGATCAGGGCGCCGCCCTGGTGGGAAGTGCGGGAGGACCAGGTGAGTGGAGCCACGGGTGCTGCGGGAGGACCCTCCGGCGGCCGTCCGGGCGCGCAGGGCGGGGGTTCGTACGGCGTCCCGGGACAGCCGCCGACCGAGCACTCGGCCGCGTCCACCTCGCTGATGCCGCCGGTCGGTGGAGCGGGCCAGGCCGGTGCGACCTACGGGGGCCAGACGCCGCCGCCGCCGAGCAGCCCGGCCCCCGGCGCGGGCGGCTTTTCGACGCCGACCACCTACACCAAGGGGCAGCCGACCCCGGCCCGGGGCACCCGGACCGGCGGCAACACCCCGGCCGGCGGCACCCCCGTCCCCGGGGCGGCGCGCCGCCCCTCCGGCGGGCCCTCGGCCAGCGTCGGAACCCTCGGCCGGACCCGCAAGGCCCGGCTGCGGGTGACCAAGGTCGACCCGTGGTCGGTGATGAAGGTCAGCTTCCTGCTGTCGCTGGCCGTCGGCATCATCATCATCGTGGCCGCGGCGGTGCTGTGGATGACGCTGGACTCGCTCGGCGTCTTCGACTCGCTGACCAAGACGCTCAAGGACGTCACCGGCGGCGGCGCCGAGAACACCAGCAGCCAGCTCAACCTGATGGACTACATCGGCTTCGGCAAGGTGATGATGTTCACCACGCTGATCGCCGTGGTCGACGTCGTGCTGCTGACCGCGCTGTCCACGCTGTCGGCCTTCATCTACAACGCGGCGGCCGGCTTCACCGGCGGCGTCGAGCTGACCCTGGCCGAAGAGGACTGACCCCTGGCCGAATGCTGATCATCGGTCAGTTCTCCGTCCGAGGACGGAATGTACGGGCCCCGCAGGCTGTTGCCGCCTGCGGGGCCCGTCGGCATTCGGGTGACAGCCGGCGCCCGCGGCGCGCCGCCCGGAAACGGGTCGGCCGCGGTGGGATTAGCTGGACGCCGCCCGTTCCCGCGCCTGGGAGTGCCACAGGCCGCCCCGGTTGGTCGACCGGGTCAGGAGAGGTTCAGCAGGACGACTGGACGGAGGCGCGCGATGGCGAAGCTCGCAGGTCAACTGGTGGAAGCCCTCGAAGGGCTGTTGGGGATCCCGGCACCACTGCGGGTCCAGGCATGGGACGGCAGCGTCGCCGGACCGCCGGGAACGCCCACGGTGGTGCTGCGCAACCGCCGGGCGCTACGCCGGCTGATCTGGCAGCCGGACGAGCTGGGCCTGGCCCGGGCGTACGTCTCGGGGGACTTGGAGCTCGCCCCCGGCACCGACCTGTACGAGACGCTCTCCGCAGTCGCCCGCTTCGCCGAGCGGCCGGAGATCCGCACCATGACCATCGGGCCGCGCGACGTGCTCGGCGCCAGGGGCCGCAAGGTCCTCGCCGCCGCCGTGCGGGCCGGGGCGATCGGCCCGGAGCCCACCCCGCCCCCGGAGGAGGTCCGCAGGGCTCAGGGGCGGCTGCACAGCCGGAGCCGAGACCGCGCGGCCATCAGCCACCACTACGACGTCGGGAACGACTTCTACGGGCTCGTACTGGGTTCGTCCATGGTCTACTCCTGCGCCTACTGGACGCCCGAGTCGAAGAGCCTGGAGGCGGCCCAGGAAGCCAAGCTCGACCTGATCTGCCGCAAGCTCGGCCTGCGGCCCGGGATGCGGCTGCTGGACGTCGGCTGCGGCTGGGGTTCGCTGCTGCTGCACGCGGCGAAGCACTACGGGGTCACCGCGGTCGGCGTCTCCATCTCCAAGGAGCAGGTCGCGCTGGCCCGCGCGCGGGTCGAGGAGGCCGGTCTCGCCGACCGGGTCGAGGTCCGGCTGCAGGACTACCGGGAGATCAGCGACGGCCCGTTCGACGCGATCTCCAGCGTCGGCATGGCCGAGCACGTCGGCTCCGAGCAGTACCGGCTCTACGCCGAGGGCCTGTACGGGCTGCTGCTGCCCGGCGGCCGACTGCTCAACCACCAGATCGCCCGCCGCCCGAACTACCCCGGTGAGCCGCACCGCACCAGCCCCTTCATCAACCGCTACGTCTTCCCGGACGGAGAGCTCTCCCCGGTCGGTTCCACCGTGGCCCGGTTGGAGGAGGCCGGGTTCGAGGTCCGGGACGTCGAGGTGCTGCGCGAGCACTACGCGCTGACCCTGCGCGAGTGGGTGGCCAACCTGGAGGCGCACTGGACGGAGGCGGTCCGCCTGGTCGGCCGCGGCCGCGCCCGGGTCTGGCGGCTGTACATGGCCGCCTCCGCGCTCGCCTTCGAGCAGAACCGGATCGGCGTGAACCAGGTCCTCGCCGTCCGCAGCACCGAGGAGGGCGCGGCCGGCCTGCCGCCGACCCGCGAGGAGTGGCTGGTGCGCCGGGTTGTCGAGGTCCCTGCCGCGACCTAGGCCGGAACGGATTTGGGAGATCGGCGGTCGGTCCGCTAATCTTTCAGTGCGGCAAGGGCCTATAGCTCAGACGGTTAGAGCGCTTCCCTGATAAGGAAGAGGCCACAGGTTCAAGTCCTGTTAGGCCCACCACCGCGAGAGGCCCGGAGTGATCACTCCGGGCCTCTTGTCGTTTTCGCAGATCGGGGTGGCTTCCGGTACGCTCTCTGAACAGCGCGGGCCTATAGCTCAGACGGTTAGAGCGCTTCCCTGATAAGGAAGAGGCCACAGGTTCAAGTCCTGTTAGGCCCACCGCAACGAGGGGCCCGGAGTGATCACTCCGGGCCCCTCGTCGTTTTCGCCGCGGATCCGGGGCCGTCGCGGCCGGGGCGCCGGCCGGACCGGCTCTGACGAGGGCTTCCCGGACCGGCTGCGTGCGGACGAACCGCAGGACGGGAGGTGCGGCGTCAATCCTCCAAGCGGGCCTTCGGGTTGAAGCGCCGGTGGCTGGTCACGATTGGGACACTGGTGTGTATCATCGGCCGCAAGGGCAGTCTGGCACTCGGCAGCCCGTTCGCGCTCGAAACACATCTGGACTCGTCGGCCCGTTTCAGTCCGGCCGGAGCACCGGCTCCTGAGTCCACCAACGCAAGAAGGACGAGGTCCCGCGGTGAAGAAGCTCCTCCTGGTCGCCCTGGTCGCCCTCGGCGGCTTCTTTGTCTACCGTCAGGTCCAGGCGGACCGCGCCGAGCAGGACCTGTGGACCGAGGCCACCGACCCGGTTCCGGCCGGTCGCTGACCCGGACGATCTGACGATCGACGATCTTCGGAGGCGCTGATCGCGCCTCCCGAAACCGGTCGGCCCGGTCACTCGACCGGACCGACCGGTTCCTTCAAGGGGACGGCGCTCGGAATCGCGTCGGAACCCGGTACGCTAGTGCCCGTTGGCACGCGCCGTGCCGTCGAGGGGCATTAGCTCAGTTGGTAGAGCGCTGCCTTTGCAAGGCAGATGTCAGGAGTTCGAGTCTCCTATGCTCCACAGCGCCTGAACGGCGGCTGACCTGTTCTCCGGGTCAGCCGCCGTTCAGCTGTTCCGGGCCCTTTCCCCCGGGCCGTCCGCTAGGGCTGCGGGCGGTCGTCCTCGGTGGGCTCCGCGGACCCGCCCGCGTCGTCCGGGGCGGCTCCGTTCATCGGGGCGGTGGCGCCGTGGGCGCCGCCCGGCCGGGGCGCCTCCGGGGCCGGGGGTTCGACCAGCCACTCCGGGTTGCTGTGCCGGCGCCACCACTGCCAGGCGACGATGCCGCCGCCGATCGCCAGTACGCCCGCCACCGCGAGGCCGGTGGACCAGCCGCCGCGGCACCGCTCCCGCTTCGCGTTGCGGGCGGCGAGTTCGCTGATCTCGGCCGAGCTCACGTGGCCCTGGAGGGCGGTCAGCGCGGCGGCGCCGCGGGCTTGGGCCTCGTGGGCAACCGGGGAGACCGCGGCGCGGGCGTCCTCGACGGCCTGGGCGACCCTGGGGCCCACCGTGGCGCGGGCCTGGTCGGCGGCGCGGGTGGCGGAGAGGCGGGCCGCCAGCGCGGCCTCCTGGGCCCGGTGGAGGGCCTTCAGGGCGTTCTCCTGGGCCTCGGGCGGCAGGCTGGCGAAGGCCTGGCCGAACTGTGGGGCGAGGTGCCTGTCGTACTGGACGCGGAGATTGTGGGCGGCCTGGGAGGCCTTCGGCCCGAGCGCGTCCAAGGCGGGCCCGAGGCGCTGCTTGGCGCCGCCCGCGAAGTGCGAGGCGGTGTCCCGGGTCCTGGCGGCCGTCTCACGGGCCGAATCCGAAAAGCTCACGAGTCTCTCCTCCTGGGCGGCATCCTTTATGCGCATATCCACCTGAATGCTGATCATGCATCCGGATTTGCCCACCGGCACTCCGGGGTGGGCCGGGCGGGGCCCCTTCCGGGGCGGGCCCGGGCGCGGGAAGGCGCCGGGGGCGAGGGGCACCGCAGTACGCTGGCGGCTCCGGTGGTCGGGTACGGGAAGGGGAGGGCGCTGATGCTCCCGGACGAGCCGCGGCAGTCGACGGAGCCTTCCCCGGAGGGTGGGCCGCCCGGTTGCTACCGGCATCCGCAGACCGCCACCGGGATCTCCTGCACCCGCTGCGACCGGCCGATCTGCCCCCAGTGCATGGTGGCCGCCTCGGTGGGTTTCCAGTGCCCGGAGTGCGTCGGTGACGGGCACGCCGGGGCGCGGCGGGCGACCACCCGGTTCGGCGGCGCGCTGACCGTCGACGGCGGGCTGGTCACCCGGGTGCTGGTCGGGATCAACCTGGTGGTCTGGCTGCTGGCCGCCTACGTGCTCAGGCCGCGGCTGGGTGAGGTCTGGTCGCTGGTCAGCGCCGGGCGGGACGTCCTCGGCGGTCCGTACGGCATCGCCGACGGTCCGGCCCAGTGGTACCGGCTGCTGACCGCCACCTTCCTGCACCTGGAGTGGTGGCACATCGGGATGAACATGCTGGTGCTGCTCTGGCTCGGCCCGCCGCTGGAGGGGGCGCTCGGCCGGCTGCGCTTCCTGGCCCTCTACCTGCTCGCGGGCCTCGGCGGCAGCACCTTCGCCTTCCTGGTGGCCGGCGACTGGATGAACTCGCTGGGGGCCTCCGGGGCGGTCTTCGGCCTGATCGGCGCCACGATCGTGATGCAGCTGCGGAACCGGGGCCCGCTCGCCCCGGCGGTGGCCTTCCTGGTCTTCAACCTGGTGGTCACCTTCTCCCGCCCGGGCATCGACTGGCGCGCGCACCTCGGCGGCCTGGCCCTGGGCGCACTGACGGCTTTCGGCCTGATGTACGCCCCCCGCGAGCGCCGCGGACTGGTCCAGGCGCTGACGGTGGTCGGGGCGGCGGCCGTGGAGGCGGCGATGTTGCTGACCGGGATGGCCCTCTACGGCGCGTGACGCCCCGGACGTTTGTCCACAGCGGGTGGGGGGTTGTGCACAGGCTGTGCCCCGGCCCGGCTGTGGACTGCTGTTCTACGCGTGTCCCCCTGTGCGGTTCTCCCGTTCCCGGGCGGCTGTGCACAGCTGTGGACAGTCCCGGACGGAAAAGTTATCCACAGGCTGTGGGGACTTTTCCCCAGTGTGGATAACCATGTGGATAAGCCCGATTGTCTGATGGTGGGACCGTGTGATGGCGGGGATGGCCGACGGGGCTTCGACCCGTGCCCGGGCACGCCGAACCGCCGCTTCGGGACCCGCGATCCGAAGCGGCGGAAACGGCTCGAATGCGAGCCTCAGGACGAGCGGAGCGTCACTTCCACTGGGTGGAGACGCCGAACCCCGCCGCGATGAAGCCGAAGCCGACCAGGATGTTCCAGTTCCGCCAGCTCTCGACCGGGTAGCTGCCGCTGGTCACGTAGTACGTGACGATCCAGACCAGGCCGATCAGGAACAGTGCCAGCATCAGCGGCGCGACCCAACCGCGGCCCGAGCTGATCTTCACCACAGCCGTCGTCGGCGGGGTGTAGTCGGACTTCTTGCGGAGTCGAGACTTCGGCACGAGGAGCTCTCCTGTCGATGCGCTGTGAGACCGCGCAGGGGTGCAGCGGGTGAGACGCCGACGACGGGACGTGGAGAACGCTCTGGGACCGCTCCCCGACCTGCCACCGGCGTCCGTTAGCGTAGTGGCTCGGCGGGTCTCAAGGAGATAAGGGTACGGTGACTAATTTGTCGATTCCCCCCGGGAAGGCCGGTACCCGCCGATCCGGCATCCGAATTGTCGGCCGTGCCCTGACCTGCGCCGTGTTCGCCCTCGCCGGTCTGCTCTTCTACATCAGCGCGCAGACCGCCCGCGGCACCGACCTGCGGACCGACAACTCGCTGCTGAGCCTCGGCGACGTGATCCGCCAGCGCAGCTCCCAGAACCAGCAGGCGCAGGCCCAGCTGGCCGACCTCCAGGCCCGGGCGCAGCAGCTCACCGAGCAGCAGGGCAACGACCCCGCCGACGCGGCCCGGCTGGACGGCCTGCGGCTCGGCGCGGCCCTGGAACCGCTGCAGGGCGCCGGTCTGAGCGTCACCCTCAACGACGCCCCGCCGAACGCCACCGCGCGCATCCCCGGCGTGCCCGAGCCCGGCGTCAACGACCTGGTCATCCACCAGCAGGACATCCAGGCGGTGGTCAACGCGCTGTGGCGGGGCGGCGCCGAGGGCGTGCAGGTGATGGACCAGCGGCTGATCTCCACCAGCGCGGTGCGCTGCGTGGGCAACACCCTGCTGCTCCAGGGCCGGGTCTACTCCCCGCCGTACGTGGTCAAGGCGGTGGGCAGGACGGACGCCCTGCGGGCGGCCGTCGAGGCCGACCCGACCATCCGCAACTACCTGCAGTACGTCCAGGCGTACGGCCTGGGCTGGAAGGTCCAGGAGAGCGGCGACCTGACCCTGCCCGGCTACTCCGGCACCACCGAACTCCGGTCGGCGGGCGGACAGTAGCGGTTGAGTGGCGGACCGGCCCCGCGGCTGTGGATCTCGGGTCTACTCTTGACCCCAGTCCGCTACGTCGAGGGAGCACCATGTACGGCTTCATCTGGCGTCACCTCCCGGGGAACACCCTGGTCAAGGCCGTCATTTCGCTGCTCCTGATTCTGGGGATCGTCTACCTTCTCTTCACCTACGTCTTCCCGTGGGCGGAACCGCTGCTCCCCTTCGGTGACGTCACAGTGGACGGCGGCGACGGCGCCGCGGCCGGCTGACCCGGGCCCGGCAGTTCCCCCCAGCACCGCACCCACGGAGACCACGCGCGAATGACCACCCAGCCGACCCCGCCCCGCATCCTGGTCGTGGACAACTACGACAGCTTCGTCTTCAACCTGGTCCAGTACCTGTACCAGCTCGGCGCCACCTGCGAGGTGGTGCGCAACGACGAGGTGACCGTCGAGCACGCCGTCCGCCGGTCGGGCGAGGAGGGCTTCGACGGGGTGCTGCTCTCCCCCGGGCCCGGGGCGCCCGAGGAGGCCGGGGTCTGCATCGAGATGGTGCACCACTGCGCCGGGATCGGGCTGCCGGTGTTCGGCGTCTGCCTGGGTCTGCAGTCGATCGCGGTGGCGTACGGCGCGGTGGTCGACCGGGCGCCGGAGCTGCTGCACGGCAAGACCTCGTCGGTCGAGCACGAGGACGGCGGTGTGTTCGAGGGCCTGCCCTCGCCGCTGACCGCGACCCGCTACCACTCGCTGGCAGTCGACCCGGCCACCGTGCCGGCCGAGCTGATCGTCACCGCGCGCACCGGGAGCGGCGTGATCATGGGCCTGAGGCACCGTGAACTGCCCGTCGAGGGCGTGCAGTTCCACCCCGAGTCGGTGCTGACCGAGGGCGGGCACCGGATGCTCGCCAACTGGCTGGCGGAGTGCGGCGACCCGCACGCCGTGGACCGGTCGGCCGGGCTCGCCCCGGTGATCGGCCGGGGCTGAGCGGCGTGACCGCGGTGCGCCCGGAGGGGCGTTACCAGCCCGAGGCCGGCCCCTACGGCGGCGCGCATCAGCAGTACGCCGGCGCGCCGTACGACGGCGGCCGGGTCGACGGGCCGTACCCGCAGCAGCACCCGGTCCAGGGCGCGCCCGAGGACGCCTGGGGCGTGTACGAGCAGGCCGAGGAGCCCGCCGCGGGCGGGCCCGAGTACCCGTGGCTGCCCGACCAGACCCTCCAGCTGCGCCTGCCCGCCGACGGCGGCGAGCCGGCCGCGGAGCCCGCCCCGCCGACCGGCGGCCGGGCCGAGCGCCGACGGGCCGCCCAGGGCCGGACCTCGGTCCGTGCGGGCGGCGGGCGGCGCCGGGCGAAGGGCCGGGCGGCCGGCCGGACGCGCCCCAAGGAGTCCGCGGTCGTGGTGGGCGCCCGGTTCGTCGGCGAGCTGTGCATCACGCTCGGCGTGGTGATGCTGCTGTTCGTCGCGTACCAGCTCTGGTGGACCAACGTGCAGGCCGACGAGGCCGCCAGCAGCGCCCGCGACCAGCTGGAGCAGCAGTTCGACGCCCAACCGCCCGCCCAGCCGGGCCAGCCGGCGCCGGACCCGAACAAGCCGGAGGCGTTCGCGCCCGGCAGGGGCTTCGCCATCATCTACCTGCCCAAGCTGGGGCTGAAGTTCCCGATCGCCGAGGGCACCGACAAGTCGGCGGTGCTCGACAAGGGCCTGGTCGGCCACTACACCAACACCGGGATGCCCGGCGACAAGGCGAGCAACTTCGCGCTGGCCGCCCACCGCAACACCCACGGCGAGCCGTTCCGGTACATCAACCAGCTGGGCAAGGGCGACAAGGTCGTGGTGGAGACCGCCGCCGGCTACTACACCTACGAGATCACCGGCGGCATCCCGCAGACCTCCCCCAGCAACGTGAGCGTGATCAAGCCGGTGCCGAACGGCTCCGGGTACACCGGCCCCGGCCGCTACATCACGCTGACCACCTGTACGCCGGAGTTCACCTCCAAGTTCCGTCTCATCGTCTTTGGCAAGATGATCGAGGAACGGCCGCGCAGCCAAGGCAAGCCGGCCGCGATCACGGGCGGATAGCCGCCCGGAGGCCCGTTCGGAGGGGGAGCACCGCAGATGCAGCACGACGGGACCGCACAGTCGGCAGAGCCGGCCCAGGAGGCCTTCCCCAAGCCCGGGGACGGCGCCGCGCCCGAAGGCTCGGGCGGGGCGCGGCGCGGGCGGAGCCGGGCGCTGGCCGCGCTCGGCGTCTTCGGCGAGCTGCTGATCACCCTGGGCCTGGTGCTCGCCCTGTTCGTGGCCTACTCGTTGTGGTGGACCAACGTGCAGGCGGACCGCTCCGCGGCGGACGCCTCCGACAAGCTCCGCAGCTCCTGGGCCGCGGGCCCGACCGCCGGCCCCTCGGCCGCGCCCGGCGCCACCCTCGTGCCCGGCGGGGCCCCCGTGCCCGGCGAGCCCCCGGCGCCCGGCGGGGCCCCGGCGGCGGCACCCGCGATCGGGGACGACGTCGGCTTCCTGCACGTCCCGGCGATGGGCAAGGACTTCCAGGTGCTGATCCGGATGGGCACCTCCACCGAGGTCCTGGACGAGGGCGTGGCGGGCGTCTACGAGCAGCCCTACAAGGCCGCGATGCCCTGGGACCAGGAGGGCAACTTCGCGCTGGCCGCCCACCGGGACGGCCACGGCGCCAAGTTCCACGACCTGGACGCCGTCCACAAGGGCGCCGCGATCGTGGTCGAGACCAAGGACAAGTGGTACGTCTACAAGGTCGACAGCACCCTGCCGGAGACCTCCAAGTACGACACCGGCATCATCGCGCCCGTCCCGGTCGGCTCCGGCTACGGCGCCCCCGGCCGCTACATCACCCTGACCACCTGCACGCCGGTGTACACCTCGCGGTACCGGATGGCGGTCTGGGGGAGCCTGGTGCGGGTGGACGACATGGACGCCAAGCGCACCCCGCCGCCCGAGCTGCGGCACTCCTGAGGGACCGTCGGAACCTCCTGGGGCCTCCTCGGACTCCTCCCCGGCAGCAACGCCCGAGGGCCCGTCGCGATCACCGCGACGGGCCCTCGGGCGTTGCTGCTCGGGACGGTCAAGCCTCAGAACCAGGGGAGCCAGGGCTTAGTTGTTCCCTTTGCCGGGGGCGGGGGGTGTGGGGAAGGGGTCGCCCCCTTTCGGCGGATCGGCCGCCTTGGTGAACAGCTGGACCTGGGTGTTCGGGTCGAGCTGGGTGCCGGCTCCGGGGTTGCTCATCTGGACGATCGCGTTCGCGTCCTGCGGGCCGACCACGGTGTAGCCCAGGCCGACCTTCTGCAGCTGGGCGATGGCGTCAGACAGCTTGGCGTTCTGCAGCGGCGGGACGGTGGCCTTGTCCGGCGCCTTGTAGACGGTCAGCGAGATCTTGGTGTTGGCCGGGGCCTTGGTGTTCGGCGCGACCGACTGCGAGGCGACCGTGTTGACCTTGGTCGGGTCGTTGGTCGGCGTGGTCTTCGAGGCGTCGACCTGGAAGCCGAGGCCCTGCAGCTGGTTCTGCGCGTCCTCCTTCTGCGCGCCGACCACGTTCGGGACGTTCACCTTGGTCTTGCCCTGCGAGACCGTCAGCTTGATCGGGGCGCTCGGGTCGGCGGTGTTGTTCGCCGCCGGGTCCTGGGCGGTGACGTTCTCCTGCGGAGCGGTGTCGTCGTCCTTGTACTCGGTGGTGACGTTGGTGAAGCCGGCGTCGGCGAGCGCCTTGGTGGCCTGGTCCTTGGTCTTGCCGACCACGTTCGGCACCTGGGCCTTGGCCGGGCCGGAGGAGATCTGCACCGTGATGGTGGCGTTCTCGGCGACCTGGCCGCCCGACACCGGGTTCTGGGTGCAGACCTGGTCCTTCTTGACGTTGGTGTCCGGGCAGGCGATCTTGTCGCCCTCGGTCACCTGGAGCTTGGCACCGGCGGCGGTCTTCGCGTCGGCCAGGCTCTTGCCGACCAGGTTCGGCACGGACACCTTCGCGGCGTCCTTGGTGCCCTTGTCGCTGAACATCGCCTGGGCCACGAAGAAGGTGCCGACCAGGACCAGCACGGCGGCCACCGCCAGCACGATCCAGGAGGTGTTGCTCTTCTTCGGCCGGTCCTCGCCGCGCCGACCGCGGCCGCCCTCACCGTAGCCGTCGTCGTAGCCGTCGTGGCCGCCGCCCGGGGCGCCGGCGTAGGTCTGGCCGTAGCCGTCGTCCTGGTAGCCGCCCTGGCCGTAGCCGGGCTGCGCGGAGGCCTGCGGCAGCACGGTGGTCGGGCCGCCGCCGGGCTGCTGCGGCAGCACGTTGGTCTGGCCGTACGGGTCGTGCTGCTGCGGGTAGCCGTTCTGGTCGTAGCCGTACCCGGCGGCGCCCATGCCGTAGGCGGCGGCCTGCTGGGCGGCGGCGACCGGGAGGCCGTCGAGGAAGCGCTCGATGTCGTCGCGCATCTCGTCGGCGCTCTGGTAGCGGTAGTCGCGGTCCTTGGCGAGCGCCTTCAGCACGATCGCGTCGATCTCGGGGCGCACCTCGGGGTCGAAGACGGACGGCGGCTGCGCCTCCTCCCGGACGTGCTGGTAGGCCACCGCGACCGGGGAGTCGCCGACGAACGGCGGGCGCACGGTCAGCAGCTCGTAGAGCAGGCAGCCGGTGGAGTACAGGTCGGAGCGGGCGTCGACCTGCTCGCCCTTGGCCTGCTCGGGGGAGAGGTACTGGGCGGTGCCGATGACGGCCGAGGTCTGGGTCATGGTCATCCCGGCGTCACCCATCGCACGGGCGATGCCGAAGTCCATCACCTTGACGTTGCCCTGCCGGGTCAGCATCACGTTGGCCGGCTTGATGTCGCGGTGCACGATGCCGGCCCGGTGCGAGTACTCCAGGGCCTGGAGGATGCCGATGGTCATCTCCAGCGCCCGCTCGGGCAGCAGCCGGCGGCCGGAGTGCAGCAGCTCGCGCAGCGTCGACCCCTCGACGTACTCCATCACGATGTACGGGATGGAGATGCCGTCGATGTAGTCCTCGCCGGTGTCGTACACGGCGACGATCGCGGGGTGGTTCAGGGACGCCGCCGACTGTGCCTCGCGGCGGAAGCGGGCCTGGAACGACGGATCCCGGGCCATGTCGGCCCGGAGCGTCTTCACTGCGACGGAACGGCCGAGCCGGGTGTCATGGGCGAGGTACACCTCGGCCATGCCGCCGCGCCCGAGGACGCCGCCGAGCTCGTACCTGCCGCCTAGGCGGCGAGGCTCTTCCATAGTTCCGACCCTCTCCCTCACCCGCCGGTGAGGTTGTGACGTAGGTGTCCCCGCACGCTCTGGGTGACGCCGCGCGCGCCGTGACCGGTTCTCCGGCCGGGCCGTGCGTCGCCTCGCGGGCGGCAACGGGCACACCCGCTGCTGGCGGATACGCTACCGGTCGCACCCCGCCGGACCGGAGTCAGCCGTCGGCCGATATCAGACCGGTATCCGGACCGGGGTGTCGATCGTGACATTCGCCTCACCGTCGGCGGCGCTCCCCTACTTGCCGAGCGCGGCCTGGATCACCGCCTTGGCGATCGGGGCCGCCAGGCGGCCGCCGCTGATGCCGTCGCGGTTGTTGGAGCCGTCCTCGACCACGACCGCGACGGCGACCGACTGGCCGTCCGGGGTCTTGGCCCAGGAGGTGAACCAGGCGAACGGCAGCCCGGCGTTGTCCTCGCCGTGCTGCGCGGTGCCGGTCTTGCCGCCGACCTGCAAGCCGGGGATCTTGGCGTTGGTGCCGGTGCCGTTCTCGACCACCGAGACCATCAGGTCCTGCATCTTCTGCGCGGTGGCCGGGCTCATCGCCTGGGAGAACTGCTTCTCGGTGTGCTTGGAGATGGTGGTCAGCGAGGCCGAGCGCTCCTGGTCGACCAGGTACGGCTGCATCAGGCTGCCGTTGTTGGCGATCGCGGCGGAGACCATGGCCATCTGCAGCGGGGTGGCCCGGGTGTCGTGCTGTCCTATCGAGTCCTGGGCGGTGCCGTCCAGGCTGGGGCTGTCCGGGAAGATGCTCTTCTCGGAGCGGATCGGGGTGTCCACCGTGCTGTTGAAGCCGAACTTCTCGGCCTGCGCCCGCATCTTGTCCTTGCCGAGGTCCGCGCCCATCTTGGCGTAGACCGTGTTGCAGGACTGGTCCATCCCGGACTTGAGCGTGGCGTTCTCGCAGCGCTCGTTGGGGCTCTCGTTCTTCAGCACGGTCTGGGTGCCGGGCAGGACGTACGGGTCCGGGGTCTGGGTGGTGTCGTTGATGTTCTGGTACAGGCCGTTCTCGAACGCCGCGGTCGCGGTGACCAGCTTGAAGGTCGAGCCGGGCGGATAGGTCTCCCGCAGCGCCCGGTTGAGCATCGGCTTGTTCGGGTCCGCGAGGAGGTCCTGCCAGGACTTGGTGTCGCCGCTGTCGCCGCCGGCGAAGGTGCTCGGGTCGTACGAGGGCGTGGAGACCAGGGCCAGGATCGCGCCGGTCTTCGGGTCGAGCGCGACCACCGCGCCCTTCTTGTCGCCGAGGCCGTCGAAGGCGGCCTTCTGGACCTTGGCGTTGATGGTCGTGACGACGTCGCCGCCGCGCTTCTGCTCGCCGGTCATCATGTCCAGCGTGTTGCGGAAGAACAGCCGGTCGTCGGTGCCGGAGAGGATGCCGTCCTCCAGGTTCTCCAGCTGGGTGGAGCCGTAGGCCTGCGAGGAGTAGCCGGTCACCGGCGCGTACATCGGGCCGTCGACCCAGGAGCGCTTGTACTTGTAGCGCAGGCCGTTCACGAAGTCGGACTTCGTCACCGGCTGGCCGCTGACGATGATGTTGCCGCGGGGGTGGGCGTAGCGGTCGTACAGCTGGCGCTTGTTGTTCTTGTTGGACGCCAGGGACTCGGCCTGGACGCCCTGCACCCAGTTGGTGCGCGCCATCAGGGCCAGGATCAGCACGAGGCAGAAGATCGAGACCCGGCGGATCGGTTTGTTCATCGGACGGGTCCTCCCTGGCCCTCGGTGGCCGGGGCCGGTTCGACCCCGGGTCGGCGGGCGCTGTCGCTGATCTTCAGCAGGATCGCGACCAGCGCCCAGTTGGCGACCACGGACGAACCGCCCTGGGCGAGGAACGGCATGGTCATACCGGTCAGCGGGATCAGCCCGGTGACCCCGCCGGCCACGACGAAGACCTGCAGCGCCATCGCCGAGGCGAGACCGACGGCGAACAGCTTGCCGAACGGGTCGCGGGCGGCGAGGGCGGTGCGCAGGCCGCGCTGCACCAGCAGGGCGTACAGCAGGAAGATCGCCATCAGGCCGGTGAGTCCGAGCTCCTCGCCGAAGGAGCCCAGGATGAAGTCGCTCTTCGCGGCGAAGTTGATCAGCCAGGAGCGGCCCTGGCCCAGGCCCGAGCCGGTCACCCCGCCGGAGCCGAGCGCCATCAGCGACTGGCCGATCTGCTCGGTCGAGCCCTTGGGCGGGTTCGCGGAGAACGCGGCCATCGGGTCGAGCCAAGCGTCGATGCGGACCTTCACGTGGCTGGTGGTCATGGCGACCGCGACCGCGCCGCCGATCGACATCAGCAGGCCGAACAGGATCCAGCTGGTCCGCTCGGTGGCGACGTAGAGCATCACCACGAACAGGCCGAAGAACAGGAAGGACGTGCCGAGGTCGTTCTCGAAGACCAGGATCAGCAGGCTGAGCAGCCAGATCACGATGATCGGGCCGAGGTCGCGGCCGCGCGGCAGGTACAGCCCCATGAAGCGGCGGCTGGCCAGTGCCAGGGCGTCCCGCTTGACCATCAGGTAGCCGGCGAAGAACACGGTCAGGATGATCTTGGCGAACTCGCCGGGCTGGATGGAGAAGCTGCCCATCCGGATCCAGATCTTGGCGCCGAAGTCCTCCGCCCGGGCCGGGAAGAAGGCCGGCGCGGCGAGCAGGACGAGCGCCACCACCATCGAGATGTAGGTGTAGCGCTGGAGCACCCGGTGGTCCTTCAGCAGGACCATCACGCCGATGAACAGCGCGACCCCGAGCGCGGACCAGACCAGCTGGTTCCTCGCCGCCGGGAAGTTGCCGCTGAGCAGTCTGCCCGCCTTGTCCAGCCGCCAGATCATCACCACGCCCAGCCCGTTCAGCAGGGTGGCGATCGGCAGTATCAGCGGGTCCGCGTACGGCGCGAAGCGGCGCACCAGCAGGTGCGCGACCAGCGCCAGCGAGCCCATCCCGAGGCCGTAGCCGAGCATGCCGGCCGGCAGTCGGGAGTCCATCGCCAGCCCCACGTTGGCGTACGCCAGGATCGGCAGCAGGACCGCGAAGACCAGCAGCGCCAGCTCGGTGTTGCGCCGGTTCGGTGCGCCCTGGAGCGAGATGGTGGTGTTGCCCCGGAGCCTGGGCGCGGCACGCCCGGCTGCCGCCCGGCGCCGACGGCCGGCGCGGCCGGTGTCGCCGCTCAGGTCGTAGCTGCTCACGTGGTGACCGCTTCCTGCCGGCCGGCAAGCCCGCTCCGGGCGGACCTATGTCGGATCACGGGCGTCACTGCTTCGGGCAGGATTCGGCCCGGCTGCGGTCGTCGTCGCTCAGCTGGGGCTGCTGGGCCTGCTCGCTCGGGGCGGCCGCCGCCGGCGGGGTGGCGTTCTGCGTCGGGGCGGAGGTGCTCGGCGCGGTCGGGGTCGGGGTCGGCGTGGCGGTCGGAGCGACCGCGGCCGGGCCGCGCGGGGTCTTCTCCTTCTCGCCCGGGACGGGGGTGGCGGCCACGAACAAGGCCTTGCTGGCCTGGGTCGGCGCGGTGCCCTGCTGGGCGGTTCCCGGCTGGGTGCCCTGCGGGGCCGTTCCGGTGGGGACGCCGGCGACCTTCTGGCAGAGCTGGGCCCAGCCCCTGAGGTCCTGCACCGTCTTCTCGGCGTCCGTGCGGCTGTTGACCGAGATGGTCTTGTTCACGTGGGTGCGCTGGTCCTGCGGCAGCCACTTCAGCGGGACGTCGTTGTACGAGGTGTCCACCGAGGACAGGCTCAGGCCGGCCAGGTTCTGGTTGATGCCCTGGTAGATCGCGACGTGGTCGCCGTCCTCGCCGATGTAGTACTGGTCCTGGGTCCACTGGTAGCCGAAGTACCCGGCGCCGCCGAGCAGGCCGAGGGTGACCAGGACGGCCAGCGAGACGGTCAGGCCCCGGCGCTTGCGCTTGGGGGGCTGCTCCTCGTCGAAGTCCTCGGTGCCGTACACCGAGGAATCGGCGGAGGGGTAGCCGTAGCCGGCCTCGCCCTCGTAGCCCTCGGCCGGGCCGAAGCCGCCCTGCGCGGCGTCGTAGCCGCCCTCGTAGCCCTCGGCCGGGCCGAAGGCGCCCTGCGGGCCGCGGCCCAGGCCGGCGGCGCGGCCGGCCGGGGTGTCCGCGATCGAGCGGTCGGCGGCGGCCGAGGACGGCGGGGTGTCGGCGACCGCGCCGACCACCACCGGGACGTCGTTGAACTGGCCGCTCATGGTGTCCGTGGCGCCGACGTCGATGACGTCCGCCACGATGCAGGTGATGTTGTCCGGACCGCCGCCGCGCAGCGCGAGCTGGATCAGCTCCTGCACGGTCTGCTCGGGCGAGTAGAAGCTGCCGAGGGTGTCCTGGAGGGTCTGGTGGCTGACCGGGCCGGAGAGGCCGTCGGAGCAGATCAGGTAGCGGTCGCCGGCCCGGACCTCGCGGATCGACAGGTCGGGCTCGACCTGGCCGCGGCCGTCCAGGGCCCGCATCAGCAGCGAGCGCTGCGGGTGGGTCTCGGCCTCCTCGGGCGTGATCCGGCCCTCGTCGACCAGGCGCTGCACCCAGGTGTGGTCCTGGGTGATCTGCACCAGCGAGCCGTCGCGCAGCAGGTAGGCGCGGGAGTCACCGACGTGCACCAGGCCCATCCGCTGGCCGGTCCACAGCATGGCGGTCAGGGTGCAGCCCATGCCCTCCAGCTGCGGGTCCTCCTCGACCATCTGCCGGAGCCGGTCGTTGGCGCCCTGGACGGCGTCGCCCAGCAGGGTCAGCAGGTCGGCGCCCGGCACGTCCTCGTCCAGTCGGACGATCGAGCCGAGCACCTCGGAGGACGCGACCTCGCCGGCCGCGGCGCCGCCCATGCCGTCGGCCACGGCCAGCAGCCGCGGCCCGGCGTAGCCGGAGTCCTCGTTCCCCTCCCGGATCAGTCCCTTGTGGGAGCCGGCGGCGAAGCGCAGCACCAGGGTCATGCGACCTGTGCCCCCCTCTGGGTCTTGGACGGGATGCTTGCCCTCATGCGCTACTACTTCCGCAGTTCGATGACGGTCCTGCCGATACGGATCGGCATGCCAGGCTGGAGCGGGGTGGGCGCGGTCAGGCGCTGCCGGTCCAGATAGGTGCCGTTGGTGGAGCCTAGATCCTCGACCGTCCACTGCCCAGTCTGATCCGGATAGATCCTGGCATGCCGGGAGGACGCGTAGTCGTCGTCCAGCACGATGGTGGAGTCGTGCGCGCGGCCCAGCGTGATGGTCTGGCCCTGCAGCGCCACCGTGGTTCCGGCCAGCGAGCCCTGCACCACGACGAGCTGGGTCGGGGCGCCGCGACGGCGGCCGCCGCCCTGGGTCTGGCCCGCGGCGGACCCGGTGGACCCGCCGGCGGCGGGCGTCGGACGTCCGGCGGCCGCGGTGGTCGCGGCACCGCCCGACGTGGCGTTGGCGCCGCGGCGGGAGGTGCGGGGGTTCACCTTGGTACCGAACAGGTCGCTGCGGATCACCTGGATCGCGACGATGACGAACAGCCACAGCACGGCGAGGAAACCCAGCCGCATGACCGTGAGGGTCAGTTCTGACATGGCCGTCCCGCCAGTCGGTGAGCGAGGCGCGCGAACAACTCGGACACTACCCTTCGACCTGCCGGTAGACGATGGTGGTGGAGCCCACGACGATTCGGGAGCCGTCGCGGAGCGTAGCGCGCTGGGTGTGCTGCCCGTCCACCACGATGCCGTTGGTGGACCCCAGGTCGAGCACCATCGAGGGGGTGCCGGGGCGGATCTCGGCGTGCTTGCGGGAGACCCCGGGGTCGTCGATCCGCACGTCCGCCTCGGTCGAGCGGCCGAGTACGCAGGCCGCGCCGGAGATCTGGTGGCGGGCGCCGTTCACCTCGATCCAGCGGCGCACCGAGGCGCCGTGGCCGGAGCCGGGGAAGGCGCGGACGTTGCCGCCGGCGGGCGGGGCCGAGGGCATCGCGGGGGGTGCGGCCGGCGGCGGGGGCGCGCTGTACTGCCCGGCGCCGCCCTGCTGCCACGGCGCGCCGGGGGCGGGGGCGGCCGGCTGGCGGTCGTAGCCGGGCTGCTGCTGCGGCGGGGAGTACTGCTGGGGCTCCTCGGCCGCCAGGGTGCGGCTGCGCACCCGGTACAGGCCGGTGTCCAGGTCGTCGGCCTTCTCCAGGTTCACCTGGAGCGGGCCCATGAAGGTGTACCGCTGGGCCTCGGCGTACTCGCGGACCATCCCGGCCAGTTCGGTGCCGAGCTGGCCGGAGTAGGGGCTGAGCCGCTCGAAGTCGTGCGGGCTGAGTTCGACGATGAAGTCGTTCGGCACGACGGTGCGATCGCGGTTCCAGATGCTCGCGTTGTTGTCGCACTCGCGCTGCAGAGCGCCGGCGATCTCCACGGGCTGGACCTCGGACTTGAACACCTTGGCGAAGGTGCCGTTGACGAGACCCTCCAGTCGCTGCTCGAACTTCTTCAGCATCCCCATGGGGCACCCCCTTCCAGGGTTCGTTCGCCTGCCTGCCGGCCGGATCTCTCCGAGGAGCGGTTCTCCGGGGAGTCGGTCGTGCCTACTTGCGGTACTTCCGTACTGATCGTATCCACGCCGGGCCCTTCCGTACGGTTCCCGGACCGCGTCGTGCCCGGGGGTGGGCTCGGACACACAGGGTGACGCATGCCGGGTACGGCACGCCAGGTGTGCCGGTCGGAGCGGCCTCCCTCCTCCGCTCACCCGTTCGTCGTTCGTCCGTTCGGGCGCGGTCGGTCTCCCTCGGATACGGATTCGGAGCTGCCCCCCAGGTCGTGCTACTGTTTTCCACGTCGGAAGGGCCGCCCGGAAGGGAAGCCGGACCGAGGAAGCGCGAAGACCACATGGTACCGAGCGTTTCTGAGGGAAGGTCGGCAGAGAAGACAACACCCATGCGCGGGTGGCGGAATAGGCAGACGCGCTGGATTCAGGTTCCAGTGCCCGAAAGGGCGTGGGGGTTCAACTCCCCCCTCGCGCACAGTGAAGCCCCGCAGATCTTCGGATCTGCGGGGCTTTCTCGTTCTCCCGGTTCGTTTCCCCCGGGTCCGGCTCACGGACCCCGACCGGGCGCGGTCCGTGAGCGGGGCGGTCGGCTCAGGAGCGGGTGGCGGGGAGCTCGGCGCGGACCTCGAAGCCGCCGTCCTGGGTGGGGCCGGCCGTGAGGGTGCCGCCCAGCAGCTGGGCGCGCTCGCGCAGGCCGACCAGCCCGTGGCCGCCGCCCGGCAGGGTCTCGGCCGGGTGGACCGGCGGCGCCTCGTTGCGGACCTCCACCCGCAGCCGGCGGCCCTTCGCCCGGACCTTCACGTGCACCACCGCCTCCGGGGCGTACTTGGTGATGTTGGTGAGCGCCTCCTGGACGGTCCGGTAGGCGGCCCGCTCGACCGCCTCCGGCCACGGGCGGTCGCCGGGGTTGAGCTCGGCGTCGGCGGTCAGGCCGCTCTCCTCGATCAGCCGGGGCAGGTCGGCCAGCCGGGGCTGCGGGGCGAGCGGGGCGGCCGGGAACGGGGCGCCGGTGCCGCGCAGCACCCCGACCATCTGGCGAAGCTCGTCCAGGGTCCGTACGGACAGTTCGCGGATGGTGCGGGCAACGGTCGCGGCGGCCGGGTCGGCGGTGCTCACCTGGAGCGCGCCGGCCTGGATGCTGATCAGGCTGACCTGGTGCGAGACCACGTCGTGCATCTCCCGGGCCAGTCGGCCGCGCTCGCTCAGCAGCACCCGCTCGGCGAGCAGCCGGCTCTCCCGCTCCTGGCCGCGGGTCAGCTCCTCCAGGCGGGCGGCCAGCTCCCGCCGGGTGCGGGCGAGCAGTCCGGTGGCCGCCGGGCCGGCCGCCAGCATCACGGCCTGGATGGCGTCCAGAGCGGTGGCCCGGCTCAGGTCGATGACGTTGTCGGGCAGCGGCCAGTGGAAGAAGGAGACCAGGGTGAACAGGGTCCCGCAGGGGATCAGGACCTTCGGGCCGGGGCGTTCGGAGGCCACCGTGTAGACGGCGGTGATCGGGGCCAGCCAGATCTCCTCGACCCAGCTGCCGGGCATGGTGAGCAGGAACACCGCCACCGGGAAGCGGCGGCGCCAGAACAGCGAGACGGCGGCCAGCGTGGAGAGCGCCAGCTGCCACCAGGTGGCGTCCCGGGCCACCAGCGCGGCGTCCAGCAGCGAGTACAGGACGGGCAGCAGCAGCATCAGCCAGGGTGCGGTGCACCAGGCCGGCAGCCGGCGGGACGGCAGCTGGTCGACGGCCGTCATGCCCCGTCGCCGGGCTTGGGCCGCACCAGGCCGGCCCGGTGGGCGAGCACGGCGGCCTGCACCCGGTTGGCGGCGCCGAGCTTGCCGAGGATCGCGCTGATGTGGTCCTTGACCGTCCCGGTGCCGAGGAAGAGCCGGTCGGCGATCTCGGCGTTGGACAGGCCCTCGCCGAGCAGGGCGAGCACGTCGAGCTCCCGGCCGGTGAGGGCGCGGGCCAGCGCGGTGGCCTCGGCGTCCGGGCCGCCGCCGTCGACGTAGCCGCCGATCACGGTGCGGGTGACGGTCGGGGAGAGGATGTTGCCGCCGGCCGCGAGCACCCGGACGGCGTGCACCAGCTGCTCGGGGGCGGTGTCCTTGAGCAGGAAGCCGGCCGCGCCGGCCCGCAGCGCGGTGCCGATGTACTCGTCGGTGTCGAAGGTGGTGAGCATCGCCACGGCGGGCGGGTCGGTCAGGGCACGCAGGCGGCGCAGCACGGAGATGCCGTCGAGGTCCGGCATCCGGATGTCGAGCAGCACCACGTGCGGGCGCAGGCGCTGGACGTGTTCCTCGGCCTGCCCGCCGGAGCAGTCGCCGACCACCTCCAGGTCTGGGGCGGAGCCGACGATCAGGCCCAGGCCGGAGCGGACCAGGATCTCGTCGTCGACGATCAGCACGCGGGTCGTGGTGATGGTGCCTCCTCGGTTCGGGCGGCCGGGTTCGGGCGGTCCGCGGGGGTCGCTTTTGAGGGTAGGGGTAGCGACGGCGGGGCGCCGAACTCATGGGGGGTGCCGACCCCCGCCGTTCGGCGGGGGTGGGAATCCGCTACCCGGTTCACGTAATTCTCAGGAATGGTGGGGAACCATGGAGTTGGCCGCCTTTTCCGGCCCGCCGTTCCCTGCGGGCGGCCGGTGGGCGGGGGTGGCCGGTCAGTCCGTCGGGCCCGTGCGGGCGCCCGGCGCCGGGCCGTGTGCGGATGCGCCCCACCATCTGATCGTTTGGAATTGAGCTGTGTCGTCCACTGTGAAGCCGGAGCCGTCCGCCACCTCGACCGGGCCCCGGCCCGCCGGGCTGCTCGAGAGCTGGCGTCCGAGGGCCGCCGTGGCCACCGTCTGGTACCTGCGGCTGCTGGCACTGCTGAACCTGGCCACGGTGCTGCTGGTGCCGTGGGGGAACCAGGTCTCCGAGCACAACGAGGGTGAGTACTTCACCCCGTACCTGATGACCTCGGGCCTGGCCGCCGCAGTGCTGTCGGTCTTCCTCGCCGTTGCGATGCGGCGCCGCAAGCGGGCCGCGTGGATCTTCAACGCGGCGCTCAGCAGCGTGTTCGCGCTGTTGTACCTGACGGTCATGGTGCTGCCCGGGGAGCGGTTCAACAAGCACCCGCTCAACTACATCTCGACCATCCTGACCTGCCTGTTCGTGCTGGCGCTGCTGATCGGGCGCAAGGAGTTCACGTCCAAGGGCGACCGCTCCAACCCGAAGACCGCGGCGGCCACCTTCGTCGGCGGGTTGGTGTTCGGCGGCACGGTCGGCGCGCTGTTGGTCTGGCTGACCAACGAGCTGAACGGCGCCGGCTGGTGGGACCTCTTCCGCTACTCGGTCGGCCGGATGATCACCATCACCCCGTCCGAGCACCTGCGCTCGGTGATCGCCGCGCCGACCTGGGTGAACGCCGCGATCAACGCGATGGGCGCGGTGCTGTTCCTGCTGGTGCTGTACGTGGCCTTCCGCAGCCCGCGCGGCAAGGAGCTGCTCAACCCCGAGGACGAGGCGAAGCTGCGCGGCCTGCTGGACAAGCAGGGTGAGCGGGACTCGCTGGGCTACTTCGCGCTGCGCCGGGACAAGGCGGTGATCTTCTCCCCCAGCGGCAAGGCGGCGGTGACCTACCGGGTGGTCGGCGGGGTCTCGCTCGCCTCGGGCGACCCGATCGGCGACCCGGAGGCCTGGCCGGGCGCGATCGACGCCTGGCTGGCCGAGGCCCGCGAGCACGCCTGGGCGCCGGCCGTGATGGGGGCCTCAGAGGAGGCCGGTGTGATCTACGCCCGGCACGGGCTGGACGCGCTGGAGCTGGGCGACGAGGCGATCGTCGAGCTGGACGAGTTCTCGCTGGACGGCCGCGCTATGCGGGTGGTCCGGCAGGCCTACAACCGGGTCAAGCGGGCCGGGTACACGGTGCGGATCCGCCGCCACGAGGACATCTCCGAGGCGGAGATGGCGCGGCTGGTGGCCAAGGCCGACGAGTGGCGCGACGGTGCGACCGAGCGCGGCTTCTCGATGGCGCTGGGCCGGCTCGGGGACCCGGGCGACGGCCGCTGCGTGATGCTGGAGTGCCACGACGGGGACGGCGAGCTCGCGGCGCTGCTGAGCTTCGTCCCGTGGGGCCCGGACGGGCTCTCGCTGGACCTGATGCGCCGGGCCCGGGACACCGAGAACGGCCTGATGGAGTTCATGGTGATCGAGCTGCTGCAGCGCGCCGACGAGGTGGGGCTGAAGCGGGTCTCGCTGAACTTCGCGATGTTCCGGTCGGTGTTCGAGCGCGGTTCGCGGCTGGGCGCCGGCCCGGTGCTGCGGCTGTGGCGTGCCGTCCTGGGGTTCTTCTCGCGCTGGTGGCAGATCGAGTCGCTGTACCGCGCGAACGCCAAGTACCGGCCGATCTGGGAGCCGCGCTACCTGCTGTTCGAGAAGAGCAGCGAGATCCCGCGGATCGGCCTGGCGAGCGCGCGGGCCGAGGGGTTCATCGTCGCGCCGAGCCTGCCCGCCCTGTTCCGGCGCCGACACTCGGGGGCCGCCGTGGTGGCCCCCCGGGTGCCGGTGGCGGCGCGGGACGGGGAGGGGTAGCCCTCCGTCGGGGGGCGGAGGGGGGCCCGCTCGGTCGGACGGGGGAGGGGGTGGAGGATCCGATCGGTCCGATGGGGGGTCCGGTGGGGGGATTGTTCTCCCCCCTGAGGATGACCTCAATCCCCACCCATGCCGATGTGGATTTGTTAACTGGCTTCTAATGTTGGAGTGGTTGAGAAGTTCGGGGATTCAGGAGAAACGTTGTGATTCACAGGACCCACGCGGGGGGCGTGCGAAAGGGGCCGGTGGCGCTAGCCAGAACGGCCGCTGTCGCCGAGTGGGGAGCGTTGTACGCGGTGGTCAGGGACGCGGTGGTGCGAAAGAAGCTCGCCGCGTTTCCGCTGGCCACGGCGGCGACGTTTCTGATCCTGCTGTTCAGTATCGTCCAGCACCTGCCGGGCGGCGAGCGGTTCGTCAACCACATCGGAGTGGTGCGGGCCGCGCTGCCGCTGGAGGTCTCGCTGCTGCGGACCCCGCTGTCGTTGTACGTGCCGGCCCTGGACCTGCCGGTCTGGGGGGCGCTGGCCCAGGTGTTCGTGGTCTTCGCGATCGCCGAGGTCGTGCTCGGCCGACGGATGACGCTGGTGGTCGCCTACGCCTGCACCATGACGGGCACGCTGTTCGCCCGGGTCGGGGTGGCGATCGGGCCGGGCCACCTGTTCGGCTTCCCGAAGTGG
Organism: Kitasatospora sp. NPDC056531; assembly: GCF_042794375.1. Lineage (NCBI taxonomy): Bacteria > Bacillati > Actinomycetota > Actinomycetes > Kitasatosporales > Streptomycetaceae > Kitasatospora > Kitasatospora sp. NPDC056531. Next base: position 207,325 of record NZ_JBHTTU010000002.1, read on the forward strand.
GTCGCCTACGTGCGGGACACCGGGCCGTCGGCCGCGGTGGTGGCGCTGGCGATCTGCATCGCGTTCCGCTGCCGGGCCTGGTTCACGGCCGCCCTGGTGGTGACCCTGATGGTCGGCGAGGCGATCGTGCTGCCGAACCTGGCCGGTCTGGAGCACGTGGTCGCGGTGGTCACCGCGCTGCTGATCGCCGTCTCGGTCGAGGTCTTCGGGGACTTCTGGCCGCGGGTGCTGGCCGGGGTCGGCGCGGCCACCTCGGTGGCCACGGTCGCCTCCCGGGAGGTCGCGGTGGAGGCCGGGCGGCGCCGTCCGGCGGGGGCCGTCATCCCCTGACGACCGCTTCATCGGTCACGCGTGCGGGAGGGGGAGTTCGAACCAGACGACCTTCCCCACCGCCTTGCGGGCGGTGCCCCAGCGTTCGGCGAGCTTGGTGACCAGGGTGAGGCCGCGGCCGGTCTCGCCGAGCTGCTCGGCGGGTTCCAGCGAGGGCAGGTTGTGGTTGTCGTCGCTGACCTCGACCAGCAGCTTGTCCACCCGGATCAGCTGCAGCTGGACGGTGTCCCGGGCGACCCGGACGGCGTTCGTGACCAGCTCGCTGACCAGCAGCTCGGTGGTGTCGCTGAGCGCCTCCAGGTGCCAGGCGGCCAGCTGCTCGCGGACCAGCGAGCGGGCCCGGCGGACCTCGCGGTGGTCCACGGTGAGGTCCCAGGTGGCCACCTCGGACGGGGCGACCCCGTCGAAGCGGGCCACCAGCAGGGCGACGTCGTCCTTGCGGTCGTCCGTGTGCAGTCGGCGCAGCACCTCGTCGCAGGCCTGCTCGGGGCTCTGTTGCGGGTCGATCAGGTTGCCGCACAGCGCGGCCAGGCCGGCTCCTATGTCCCCGCCCCGCACCTCGACCAGGCCGTCGGTGCACAGCACCAGCATCGAGCCGTCCGAGACGTCGATGGTCTTGGCGACGAACGGCACCCCGCCGACGCCGATCGGCGCGCCGGCCGGGATCTCCAGCAGCTCGCCGGTGCCGTCCGGATGCACCAGGACGGGCGGGACGTGCCCGGCGCTGGCCAGCTCGCAGGTGCGGTTGATCGGGTCGTAGACCGCGTACAGGCAGGTCGCCAGGTGGTCGTCGCCCAGCTTGTGGGCCAGGTTGTCCAGGTGGCGCAGCAGCTGGCCGGGCGGCAGGTCCAGGGCGGCGAGGGTCTGCATCGCGGTGCGGAAGCGGCCCATCGCGGCGGCGGAATGGATGCCGTGGCCCATCACGTCGCCGACCACCAGGGCGACCCGGCTGCCGGGCAGCTGGATCGCGTCGAACCAGTCGCCGCCGACCTCGGCCTTGGGATCGCCCGGCAGGTAGCGGTGGGCGATCTGCACGCCGGGGATCTGCGGCGGGCGGGTCGGGATCATCGAGCGCTGCAGGGTGGTGGCGACCCGCGCCTCGGCGCGGTGCAGCCGGGCGTTGTCCAGCGACAGCGCGGCCCGTACCGCCAGCTCCTTGAGGGTGGCGGCGTCGCTCTCGTCGAAGGGGGCGCGGTCGGGCAGCCGGAGCAGCTTGAGGATGCCCAGCACAGTGCCGCGGGCGGACAGCGGCACCACCAGCATCGAGCGGCCGGAAACCACCGGGACCAGCCGGGCGCCGCCGAGCGCGATCGCGTAGTCGACCGCGACGTCGTCGCTGACCACCGGGACCAGCACCGGCTGGTTCAGCTGCAGGGCCATCCCGGGCGGGGTCCGGCGGGGCATGCTGACCAGCGAGCCCTCGGAGAGCACGTGGTCCCAGGCGCCGCCGGCCTCGTTGAAGACCAGGGCGACCCGGCGCAGCATGGTGTCGTCGTCCGGCCTGGCGACCGGCAGCTCGGAGTCCGAGATCAGTCCGTCCACCAGGTCCACGCAGGCGAAGTCGGCGACCCGGGGGACCAGCACCTGGCACAGCTCGTGCGCGGTGAAGCCGAGGTCCAGGGTGGTGCCGACCTTGCCGCCGACCTCGTTGAGCAGGGCCAGCTGCTCGCCGGCCTGCCCGTTGGTGAGGAACGGGCCCAGCTGTCCGCCCGGCGGGCCCTCGGGGCCGGCGGGGGCGGGGACGGTGCCGGACGGGGCCTGGTCGGCGCGGCGGGACGGGAGGCCCTTGGCGGACGACTCGACGGCGGCCTGCTGCTCGATGGTGGCTCCTCCTCCGGTGGGTGGGGGGATCTCCCGGCCGGAGGCGGGGGGAGGGACGGACGGGACGCCCGCGGGGCCGCCGCCGACCGCGGCGGGGAGCTGGGCCGGTTCGCGTTCTTCGCTCTGTTCGCGCTGGACGGTCTCGCGCTGGACGGGCAGCGGGCCGGGCGGCCGACGGCCGGGCGCGGACTGCTCGGGCTGCGGCGGGGGGCCGACCCGGGCGGCGCGCTGCTGGGGCGTCGGGTAGCGGCGGCCGAGACCGGCGGCGGCGTGCGCGGCGCCGGTCTGCGGCTCGGAGGGCAGCACCGGCAGCACGGTGGCCGCGTCCAGCCGCAGGGCGGGCACCCCGCCGTGGGCCACCGCCTCCAGCAGCGGCGCCCGCTGGGCGGCGGGCAGCAGCCGGGCCAGCGGCTCGGGCAGCCCACCGACGGCGGGGGCGAGCGTCGCGGTCAGCCCGTGGAAGCCGCCCCGGGCGGCGGGAGCGGCGGCGAACGGCAGCAGCCGCTCGCCGAGCGCGAGCCGCGGCCCGGTGGTGCGCAGCGGGCGGGCGTCGGCGGCCAGCGCGAGCAGTCCGCCGGACGGGCCGGACAGCGGGTAGGCCCACCAGAGCACGTCGCGCTGGTGCTCCTCGCGGTCGTGCACGGTGAGCCGGCCGGCCCAGGGCCGGCCGGCGGCGGTCAGCTCGGCCAGGGTGTCGAGGGCGTCGCAGCGGCGGCGTACCGCGCAGCGGCCGAGCACCCGGGATTCCACGGCGGGCAGCAGGCCGGAGGCGGGGCGGTCGGTGGCGGCCTCGGCGCGGTGCCCGAACAGCTCCTCGGCGGCCCGGCTCCACTGGGCGATCCGTCCCGTCCGGTCGACCAGGACGAGGGCGAGCCGGACGAGGGCGGCCACCCCGCCCGGGTGGTCGCCCGGCGCGGTTTCGGCGCCCGCCGAACGCGGTGTGGAGTTGGACTCGGCCACCATGGATTCGGTCTGCTCCCGCCTAGCCGCCACGCCTGGAGGCGGCCGTCTCTCCGGAGGAAGGCACGCTGTGCGGATACCAGCGAAGCACGGACCGGGCCGGGCCCGACACCGAAACGGGGAGATTCATCAGGATCGGTTGCGTGTCGCGTGCCGCGCGCCGGTTCGTACCCCCGCTTCACCCGGACGGGGCTTGCCCGCGCGACGGTAGGGTGGCAGGCCGGGCCGCCCCCGCGGCGGCTCCGCAGGACCCTGCCGGCCGGACGAGACAGAGGCGAGAAGTGAGCGCGCAGAGCCCCGTTCGCTGGACGGACCCGGAGCAGCAGGAGCTGGAGGAGCGGGTGGCCGCGGCCGAGCTCGCCTGGCTCAGCATGGACGTGGACGTGCAGACGCTGCGGGTCGAGATCGACAACTTCGCCCTGATCCACCACCAGCTGCTCGGTCCGCTCTACGCCCGGCTGGACGAGCTGGACGCACTCGTCGCCGAGGCCGTCGCGGCCCGCACCGGACGGCCCGAGGACGTCCGACTGGCCGCCGAGGCGCGGCAGCGGGTCGAGGAGCTGCCGGACCTGGACGCGCTGTTCGACTCGGTGCGGGAGAAGTCCGGCGAGGAGCAGGCCGAGGCCGCCCAGCCGCCCGCCGCGCCTCGCCGGGTGAAGCCGGGGAAGGAGGCCCAGCGGGTCTACCGCGACCTGGTCCGCCGCGCCCACCCCGACCTGAGCACCGAGCCGGCCGAGCAGGAGCGCCGGGTGGCGTTCCTGGTCCGGGTCAACGAGGCCTACGCGTACGGGGACGCCGCCGCGCTGGAGGGCCTGGCCGCCGAGTGGTCCACCGCGCCGGAGGCCGCCCCCGCCCTCGACTCCCCCGACCGGCTGGGCTGGCTGCGCCGCCGGCTGGACTGGCTGACCGCCAAGATCGCCGAGACCGCCACCGAGCAGGTCCGGCTGGAGCAGACCCCGATGGGCCAGCTGCTCGCCCTCGCCCCACAGGACCCGGACCGGCTACTGGAGCAGCTCGCCGAGGAGCTGCTCGCCAAGGCCGCCGCGCAGCAGGCCGAGCTGGAACGGCTGTTCGGTGCCCGTTCGGCGGTGCCGGTGGGCGAGAATGGCACGGACCCGACCTTCCCCCAGCCTCCGGCCGGGCGGTACCCCCATCAGGAGAGCCACACGATGTTCGCGCAGATCCCCACCACCGACGCCGCCTCCGTCCCGGCCGACGCCGCCCTGCTGGACGTGCGCGAGCAGGACGAGTGGGACGCCGGCCACGTGGACGGCGCGCTGCACATCCCGATCGGCGAGGTGATCGCCCGGATCGGCGAGCTGCCCGACTCGAAGCTGTACGTGCTCTGCCGGGTCGGCGGCCGCTCCGCTCAGGTCGTCCAGTACCTGGTCCAGCAGGGCCGGGACGCGGTGAACGTGGACGGCGGGATGTACGCCTGGGAGGGCGCGGGCCGTCCGATGGTCAGCAGCACCGGCCAGGCGGCCTTCGTCCTGTAGGTCCCGTTCGGGGGCAGGCCGCGTCGGACAGGCCTTGGGGCAGGATGGGTGCGCGACGCGCCGGTACGGGGCCGGCGGAGCGTCGGTCGGGCGGGGGAGGCCATGACGGGGACCACGGATCGGCCTGCCTCCCGGGGGCACCTCCCGGTCGAAGGCCCGGGGAGGGTCTGGTCGAAGCCCGCGCAGCTCGTCCTCGGCCTCGCCGGGGCGGTGCTGGTGGGCGGCACCGGGCTGTTCCTGAGCGCGGTGTTCCTGCACGTGGCGCCGCCCAACTCGCTGTCCCGGCAGTACCAGGACCAGGTCGACGGCGTGGTGTACCCGGAGTTCGAGCAGAACTGGAAGCTGTTCGCTCCCAACCCGCTGCAGCAGAACGTCAGCGTGGACGCCCGGGTGCGCACCGTCGCCGACGGCGGAACCACCCACACCCGTGACTGGACCGGGCTGACCGCGCAGGACCTCGCCGCGATCCGGGGCAACCCCGCGCCCAGCCACGCCGACCAGAACCTGCTGCGCCGCGCCTGGGACTTCTACGACGGCTCGCACGACCAGGACGAGAAGCAGACCAACCCGCGCGGCCGGCTCGCCGAGCAGTACCTCAAGCGGATCGCGCTGCAGCGGATCGGGCGGGAGGTGGACGGCGAGCGGGTCCTGGAGATCGAGTTCCGGGTGACCTCGACCACCGTGCCGCCGCCGTCCTGGAGCGGTGAGGCCGCGCCGCCCGCGCCCAAGGTGCGGGAGCTGCCGTGGTGGCCGGTCGGGGACGAGGACTACCGGGGGCTCGGGTGAACGAGGTGTCGGCGCAGGCTCCGCGGTCGGTGGAGGCCGCGGAGCCGCCGCTGTTGGACGGCGTCCCGCGGCAGGGCGGGCAGCCGCCCTTCCCGGTGGTGGTGCCGCGCGGGCCGGGGGCGGTGCTCGGGCGGGCGATGGAGGCCTTCACCGGGCGGGTGCTCGGACGGCACCAGGCCGCGGTGGTGCGGATCGGCTTCGGGCTGGTCTGGCTCGCCTACCTGCTGCGCGAGTGGCCCAACCGGCGGGTGCTGTACGGCGACCGCTCGCCCTGGTCGATGGAGCTCGCCCAGCGGCTGCTGGCCGACACCGGGGCGTTCACCGTGCTGCCCTGGTTCGGCGGGCGGCTCTGGTTCGAGCTGGTCTACCACCTGTCCGTGCTGGCCGCCCTGGCGGTGCTGCTGGGCTGGCGGACCCGGGCGGGCACGGTGCTGTTCCTGGTCACCGTGCTGTCGCTGCAGAACCGCAGCGTCCTGCTCGGCGACGGCGGGGACAACGTCGTCCACCTGATGGCGGTCTACCTGGTCTTCACCCGCTGCGCCGAGGTCTGGTCGCTGGACGCCCGGCGGGCCCGGGCCGGTCGGTCCGGGTGGTCCGAGTGGTCCGGGGTGGGGCTCTGGGCGCTGCTCGGCGCGGTACTGGTGGCCTGCCAGTTCGGCGACTTCTCCGGCGACAGCCTGACCTGGACCAGCCCGGCCTTCCCGTACCTGGGCTGGTCGCCGCTGTTCTGGGGGCTCTGGGCGGTGGCCGGGGTCTGGTGGGCGCTGGGACGGCTGCGGCCGGACGGCGAGCCGCGGGCGGTGCTCGACGCGCTGGCGAACATGGTGCACAACTGCGCGCTGCTGGTGATCGCCGCCGAGGTGGTGCTGATCTACGCGACGGCCGGCTGGTACAAGGTGCAGGGCTCGCGCTGGCAGGACGGCACCGCGCTGTACTACCCGCTGCACCTGGACTACTTCAGCCCCTGGCCGGGGCTGTCGGCGCTGGTCGGCTCGGCGCTGCTGCCGGTGTTCCTGATCTCGTACGGCACGGTGATCCTGCAGGTCGCCTTCCCGTTCACGCTGGTCAACCGGCGGGTCAAGAACGTGCTGCTGGCGGTGATGATGGTCGAGCACGTGGGGATCGCGGTGGTGCTCGGGCTGCCGGTGTTCTCACTCGCGATGGTCGCGGCGGACGCGGTGTTCCTGCCGACCGGCGCCCTGCTCCGGGTGGCGGGGCGGCTCGGGCGGATCGGACCGGGCAGGTCCCTCGGGTCCATCAGGGGTATCGGCTCCACCCGGCGCAAGCGCGGGGGGCCCGCCGCCTAGGATGTCGTTATGTCCTGGTTCGCCGCCCTTCGTGACACCGCGCGGACCGGACTCACCCTGGATCGGGCGCTCACCGACCCCAAGCGGGCCGCGCGCGGGGCGGTCGCCGTGGCGCTGGTGCTGTTCCCGACCCTGGCGCTCGGCGGGGTCCCGCTCGCCACCTCGGCCGCGATGGGGGCGTTCATCGCCGGCTCGGCCACCTTCCAGCGCAGCTTCCGGCCCCGGGCCAGCCTCGCCGTCGCGGCCGGGTTCGGACTCGGCGTCAGCACCTTCCTCGGCTACCTGGCCGCCGGGGTCACCGGACTGTTCCCGGTGCTGCTCGCGGTGTGGGCCTTCGGCGCCGGGCTCGCCTGGGCGATCGGGCCGACCGCCGGGGTGGTCGCGGCCAACACCCTCTCGGTGATGCTGATCGTCGTCCAGCTGCCGGTCAGCGCGTTCACCGCGCTCGGCCACGGACTGGTCGCCGCGCTCGGCGGGATCGTCCAGGCCGCCGTCATCACCCTGTGGCCGATCGGGAGTTGGACCGCCCAGCGGGGCGCCCTCGCCGACACCTACGCCGAACTCGCCGACTACGCGCGCCGGTTGCGGCAGGACCCGACCGTGCAGGTGGACCCGGCGCCAGATCGACCGGGCCCGGGCGGCGGTCGGACACCTCGGGCGGGCGGCGGTGCTGCTGGAAGCGCACCTGCCGGCCGCCGACGCGGGTCCCGTGCCGGGCGCGGCGGAGTACGCGGAGGAGCTGCGGCTGGCGACGGCGCTGGCGGCGGGGGCGCTGTTGACGGGGCGGCCGGTGGAGTTCGGGGCCGTGCGGGTGGCGCAGGCGCGGTTGGAGGAGCAGCTGGCGGAGGTGCCGGCGGGGGTGCAGCGGGATGTGGTGCGGTCGGGGACGCGGCTGCTGGGGGTGGCTCTGCGGGATCTGGAGCGGGCTCTGCGAAGGAGTTCGGAGGGGCGGTAGGCGGGGGGCCTGTCGGGTGGATGGGAGCATGAGCAGCATGGATGAGGAGCTGGTGCGGGCGTGGCGGACGGCCGAGCGGGAGCGGGGGGCGGTGCTGTTGGACGGGTTCCACGCGCTGAAGCACGCGCTGCGCTTCGGTGGTGACGTCCGCCGGGTGCTGACGGCCGATCGGGCGGCGTTGCTGGCGCTCGCCGCCGAGCTGGCCGAGGACGTCGTCCCGGCGTTGGACGGGCTCGCGGTGGAGTTGCCCGAGGCCCGGCTGCGGACGCTGGCGCCCCGGCTGCACCCGACCGGGGTGATCGCGCTGGCCGTCCGGCCGTCCGTCGAGGCCAACCGGGCGGTGCTGGCGCACCGGCCGCGCAGGGCGCCGGTGGTGCTGCTGGAGAACCCGCGCAACCTGGGCAACGTCGGGGCGGTGATCCGGCTGGCGGCCGGGTTCGGCGCCACCGGGGTGGTGACCACCGGTGATCTGGACCCATGGCACCCGACCGTGCTGCGCGGCAGTGCGGGCCTGCACTTCGCGACCGCCGTCGAGCGGCTGAGTCTGCCGGAGCTGCCCGCCGGGCCGCTGTACGTGCTGGATCCGGAGGGCGCGGACATCCGGGACCTGCCGTTCCCGGACGACGCGCTGCTCGCCTTCGGCACCGAGCGGCACGGCGTCTCGGCGGAGCTCAAGGCCCGCGCCGACCAGCTGGTCGCGGTACCGATGCAGCCGGGGGTGTCCAGCTTCAACCTGGCGACCAGCGTCGCGATGGGCCTGTTCCACTGGCAGTCCGGCAAGCGCTGAGGAGGGGCGTCAGGAGAACAGCCTGAGCCAGGTGTCCGGGCCCGGGCCGAAGTGCCGCGCGCCCGGGAAGACGGGGGGCAGTCGGCGGCGGGGGCGGGCAGCGGGGTGCCGGCGTCGATGTCGCGGCCCTTGCCGTTGACCAGGAAGTCCCAGGTGTCCTTGCCGGGGATGCCGTCGGCCTCGCCGCCGCGCCAGCCCCGGGCGAGCTGGAAGGCCTGGGTGGCCCTGCGGTCGGCCTCGCCCCAGCGCGGGCCGGGGCCCTCGGAGTGGAACCGGGCGCCGCCGCGCTGGCGGGACAGGAGTGGCCCTCCCGGGTCGCATCCGCGTGTCATCGGGACCAAAGTCCCAAAGCGGGCGGGGCGTGGCGCGGCGGATTGCGCCGGGCGGATGCGGACCGTTCGAGTCACTCGGATGGGGCTGAGCAGGTGGTGCCGGTACCGACCCGACGGCGGCTCAGCGCGGGTTGGCGGGCGAATACTCGGGATCGGTCCAGGTCAGCGGGGTGGCGTCGACGAGTTCCAGCACGCCGGTGACGGTCAGTTCGACCATCCGCTCGGCGCCCGGGGCGGACTCGCGGGCCTGCTCGGACCAGTCGGCGCGGGCCTCGCCGGTGACCAGCAGCGCCCCGCCGGTCTCCCAGTCGGGCAGCAGCAGACCGGCCCGAGGGTCCAGCTCCAGGTTTCCGAGCGTCATGAACATGCTGTTTCCCCGGTACTCCGGCCAGCGCACCCGGTCCTGCCCGACCGCCTCCAGGAAGCCGGGGAAGCCGCCGCGGTGCGAGGCGTCCACGCTGCCGTCCGGGCCGGCGGTGGCGATGAAGAAGGTGTCCGCGGTGGCCACGGCCAGCCGCTGCGCCACGGACAGCACCGGGCCGGCGGCGACCGCACGGGGCGCGCCCGCGCCCGGGCGGTCCAGCGGGGTGCGGCGCTGGATGTACTTCGGGCAGTTGGAGACCACCTCCTCGGCGTGGACCGTCAGCCCGCCCCGGCCGTCCGGCGCCGAGCGGCCGTTGAGCCGCATCCGGCGGCGGCCGGCCGGGTCCAGGGCGATGGTGCCGACCCGGGCCGGGCGGGCCAGCGCCTCGGCCAGCGGGTCGGCCCCGGCCGGGCTTGCGGCGACCGTCATCGTCCGCTCGTCCGCGGCCTGCAGGAAGCCGGCCGGGCCGGCCAGCTGGGTGGCCCAGATCCGGCCGTCGAGGTCGGCGGCGCCGACCACCAGCACCCGCCGCTCGGTGAGGAAGCGGGCGGCGACCGCCGGGACGGTGCTGCGGATCGACCGGCCGGCGTGGTCGGCCCGTTCGGTCAGGCCGGCCCGGGCCTGGGCGGCCCGCTCGCCGGCGTGGTACGGCGTGCTGACGATCGTCACGGCGTGCTCCCCTCGGCTCGGTGGTGGCGGTCCGCGCTCGGTGTCGGCTTAGAAGAAGCCGCAGGTCGGGGCGTCGGTGGTGGGTGCCTCGGCGTCCGTCCCGTCCACCCCGGTGCGGGTGTAGACCTCCAGCCGGATGCCGTCCGGGTCGGAGAAGAAGATGCCGCCGGAGGCCGAGCCCTCGCCGTGCGGGACGACGCCGTCGTAGGCGAACTCGGCGCCCAGTTCGCGCAGCAGCTGCTCGGTGGCGCGGACCTCGTCGAGGCTCTCCACCTCGAAGGAGAGGTGGTGCAGGCCGGGGGCCGCGGTGGAGAAGGCGCCGGTGCTCTGCTGCCAGAGGGTGACCACCAGGCGGCCGTCGCGGCCGAGCAGGGCGTAGCGGCGCTCGGGGTCGGTGCCCTCGTGGGCGAGCTGGAGGCCGAGGACGGCGCGGTAGAAGTCGATCGATCGGGTCAGGTCGGTGACGTTCAGGCCCACGTGGCCGGTCTGCAGGGTGCGGAGCAGGGTGGTGCTGGACATGCCTGGTCACTCCCGTGGCTGGGGCGGTCCGGCGAGGCTCCTGCCTAACCGGTACTCATGAGAGTAGAAGTTAGATGATGGAGCGTCAACCAGTTCTCTTGCGTGAAGGGGTTAGGTCTTTCGGGGCGGGAACGCGACAGCCCCGTCGGACCTGACGGTCCGACGGGGCTGTGGGGCTCGGGGCGGGAGAGCGGCTACGCCCACTCCCAACGGATGCCGATGTGGCCCGGCTGCTGGTCCGGGGCCAGCACGTGGGCGCTCGCCGAGGCGCCGATCCACAGCTGCTCGCGGCGGTGGTCGACGTCGGCGCCCGGCTCGCGGTCGTAGCGCTCGCAGTGCACCGGGACGGCCGCCGGGTCGAAGTGCACCTGGAGCACGTACTCGCGCACCTGGGTGGCGAAGCGACGGCTGTACTCCATGGTCGGGCCGCCCGGCGGGATCTCCACCTCGTACTCGAAGACCGTGCTGTCGCCGAGCCCGAGCGGGCGGTCCAGCATCAGCTCGGCGACGGTCAGCCCGACCTCGGGGCGGCGGCGGACCCGGCCCAGCCGGCCGTGCCGCACCGAGGTGATCTCCGGGCAGCCGGTGGCCTCCTCGTCGGCCTTGTGCACGACCAGGCAGCGGCCGACGCCGCCGACCGTGGCGCGCACCACCTGGCGCATCCGGAGCAGGTTGGCGCGCCGCTCGGCGTCCACGTAGTACGAGTCGTGGATGCTGAGCCGCTCCAGCTCGCCGGCCGGCGGGGCGTCCAGCTCGGCGAAGATCGCGGCGATCTCCTGCTCGCCCGGCCAGACGTCCTCCAGCCCGAGGTGGCTGATGCTGGCGGCGGCGGCCCAGCGGCCGCGCGGGCGCGGCGGGCCGAGCAGCGAGGAGAGCGAGCTGTGCGGCAGGCCGAGCAGCTCCTCCAACAGATGGACGGCGCGCAGCGAGCTGGCCCGCTCGGGCTGGCTGCGCCCGCGGCGCCAGTAACTCAGGGTCGTCACGCTGACCCTGACGCCGCGTCCGGCGAGTGCCGCGCGGATCCGGTCCAGGCTGAGGCCGCTGGCCTCGATGGCCAGGTGCAGGGCGTCCGCGAAGCCGCCGGCCGGGGCGGGGCGTCCGGCGGACGGCGCGGGGGCCGTGGCCGGGGCCGCGGGCGGGTCGGGACGCTCCGTACGCGATCCGACCAGCCGCAGCCGCGCGGCGTCCTGAGGCTGCTGTGCGGCCATGCGGTGACCCTCCCCACCAGGTGAGTTCGGTGGCACCGGGTCGGCGCCGGGGCGCGCCGCCAGCGGCTTCACCGAGCTTTGGGGAACCCTATGCACGGTCGAGAGGCTACGTCATCAGTCGCGCGTATGACAGTGGTCACGACAGGTCGACCAGATGGTTATCGATCTTGAAACAGTTCGGAAACACGACCGGAACCCGGGAGGGCGGAAGGCGCGAACCGGGACGGAAACGGACACCGCCGGGGCGGGCCCTCTCGGCGCCGCCCCGGCGGGGGTCTCGGTGGTGCTGTTCGGTGGAGCTACCGGCCGGTGATCACTTGACGTTCAGCGCGACGTCGTCGATCACGAAGCTGGTCTGGTTGGAGCCGTCCTCGGTGCCGGTGAACTTGAGGGTCACGGTCTGGCCGGCGAAGGAGGTCAGGTCCACCGTCTGCTGGACGTAGCCGGCGGCCGCGTTCACGTTGGACCAGGTCTTCAGCGTGGTGTTGTTGGCCTGGAGGGTCAGCGTGTCGTACGCGGTGCTGCCGGTCTCCGCGGTGTCGATGTGCAGCCAGAAGGTGAGGGTGGCGGAGGCGCAGCTGGTCGGGACCGTGACGGTCTGCGACAGGGTGTCGGTGTGGGTGCTGCCGTAGCCGTCCAGCCAGGTCTTCCAGCTGCCCGAGTGGGCCGGCTCCGAGGCGCTGTTGTCGATGACGCCCGAGGAGGTGGTCCACGGGGCGGCGGTGCCGGTCTCGAAGCCGCCGTTGCCGATCAGCTGGGCGGCGGTGCAGCCGCCGGTGGGCGGCGGGGTGGTGCCGCTGCTACCGCCGAGCAGGGCGGTGGTCAGGGCGTCGGCGACCGGGGAGCCCCAGCCGGTGACCTGGTCGTAGCCGGCCTTGGCGGAGAAGTCCTGGTTGGCGCCGGTGGTCACGTCGTGGAACGTGCTGCCGTAGTTGCTGCTGTTGGCGACCGAGTACAGGCGGGGGCTGGCCTCGCCGAGGACCGGCTGGCTGGCGGCCTTGGCCTTCTGGTTGAACTGGGCCGCGTAGCCGGACCACAGCGGCGCGGCCGCGCTGGTGCCGCCGTAGACCTGCCAGGCGCCGGCCGTGTAGATCGAGAAGCCGCTCTGCGGGTCGGCGTTGGAGGCGACGTCCGGCACGGTGCGCATGGTGCCGTTGACGCCGGTGCCGGTCTGCCAGCTCGGCTTGCTGAACACGGTGGAGACGCCGCCGCCGGCGGTGCTCCAGGCGCTCTCCGAGGAGTAGGTGTTGCTGCTGGTGACCTTGAGGTTGGTGCCGCCGACGCCGGTCTGGTGCGGGCTGGACGCCGGGAAGTCGACGGCCTTGACGGTCGAGCCGCTGGTGGAGCGGGTGCAGTCGCGCGAGCCGTCGTCGCCGGAGGCGGAGAAGATCGAGATGCCCTGGGCGGCGGCCTGCTTGAAGGCGTTGTCGACCGCGGTCATCGACGCGGCGGTGGTGTCCGGCTCGCAGGAGCCCCAGGAGATCGAGATGACCGAGGCCTTGTTGTCGGCCACGATCTTGTTGGCCATGTCGATCTCGCCCTGGTCGTTGTTCGGGGCCTCGTAGATCAGCTGGGTGGCCTTGGGGGCCGCGCCGCGGACGATCTCGCTGTCCAGCTCGACCTCGCCCTGGCCCTGGCCGGGCGCGGAGTCGTAGTTGGCGCCGTCCACCGAGACGGTGGAGACGGCCGGGCCGGTCAGGCCGAACTGCGAGTCGTAGGTGGTCAGGTCCGAGGACTTGTAGCCGTCGAACTCCCAGAGGGCGACCGTGGTGCCGGTGCCGTCGGCGCCGGTCTTGTTCAGGTTGTAGGCGCCGGTGTACTGGGCCGGGCTCATGCCGCTCGGGGTGGCGGTGGCGGCGCTCGGGGTGACCGCGTTGGGCTTGGCCAGGTGGGTCTTGCGCACCGCGTGGTTGTCCAGGCCGCTCACGCCCTGGACCACGGTGGCCAGGTCGGCGGGGATCGAGGCGGCGCCGTCGTTGGCGAAGAACGCGCGCTGCAGCTGCGGGTCGACGTAGGAGCTCTCGTGGGTGCCGAAGGCCTGCGAGATCTGCGCGGCGGTGCCGTGGGCGTTGACCACCTGGCGGTTGGCGCTGACGTCGCCGACGGTCAGGCCCTGGGCGGTCAGGTAGGCCTTGACCTTCTCGACGTCCTGCTGGGCCGGGCCGAACTGGGCCGAGAACTGCTCCGGCGTCAGGTACGCGCCGAACTGCGGCGAGCCGGGCGTGGTGACCGCGGTGAGGAAGCGGTCCAGGGCGTCGGCGTTGCGCAGCTTCAGGCTGACGGCAACCGAGATCTGCTGCTCGGCCGGGACGTCACCCTTCTTCTCCGAGTGGGCCACCGCGGGGTTCACGGTGTTCGGCAGGGCGACGCGTGGGGCGGGGGCGGCCTGCGCGGTGGAGACGCCGAGCGAGACGGCGGTCAGCGGCAGGACGGCTATCGCCGCGGCGAGGGCAAGGGTGCGGGGGCGCAACGGATCCTCCTCTGGCCGGCTGTGGGGGCCGGCAAGGGGCCAGGGCGTTCCGGGGTAGAACGCTGGCTAGAACATGACAGAACAAGTCCGTTGATTGGATCATGATCAAGTAATTGGTTGCTAAAAAACAGTCAACTGTGGAGCCCTGGAAGGAAGGTGGTTCCATACAGTGAATGGCCGGAATTCCGGCACCGGTCCATACCAATTCGTGGTACCGGGCGCGGACGTAGAATCGGGCGGAGCCGAGGGAGAGGGATGACTGACGTGACGGCAGACCCGAGGGACCCCCGACCGTTGACCGGCGAGCCGCTCGCGCTCGACCTGCTCAACACGCGCTGGGCCGGGACGCCCGTCAACGACCTGCTCACCGGCGTCGAGGAGTACGGGATCTGGCTCTCCAGCAACGGGCTGAGCGGGCGCTGCGCGGCCGACGAGGCCGGGCTGGCGGCGATCCGCGAGACCCGCGAGGCGATCCGGCTGGCCGCCCAGGAAGCCCGTGACCAGAGCGAGTTGAGCCTACGGGCGCGCGAAGGGCTGGATGCGGTGCTGGCGCACGGGAGGATCCGGCGGACGGCCGGACCGGGCGGGGCCGAGGACCGGGTGGAGGCCGACCGGCCGGAGTGGCTGGCGCCCTGGCTGGCGGCGGACGACTTCCTGACGCTGCTCGGGCAGGGCGCGCACCGGGTGAAGCAGTGCGCACACGAGGCGTGCATTCTGCATTTCTTCGACGCCTCGCAGAACGGCCGCCGGCGGTGGTGCCGGATGGCGGTCTGCGGGAACCGGGCGAAGGCGGCGCGGCACTATGTGAAGGCGCGGGGTTAAGGGACGACCGAACGAATGGTCGGCGGATGCGGTGAGGTGCCGCACCCGCCGACCGCGTGTCAGACCGCGCCCAGCCAGGTGGTGAGGGCGTCCCTCAGCTCGCCCTGGCCGGGGTCGACGGCGGCCCAGGCGACGTAGCCGTCCGGGCGGATCAGCAGGACGGTGTCGGCCAGCTTGCCGTGCGGGTCGGCGGGGGCGGCGCAGACCATGCGGTCCGCCCAGGGCTCGGCGGCGGCCAGCTCGTCATTGCTGACCAGCACGAACTGCCCGGCGCGCAGCGCCTCGTAGAGCCGCTCGGGACCGGCCGGGGCGCCCTCCTCGGGCTTGCTCAGCGCGGTCAGCCGCAGGTCCGGGACGCGCTTGCCGACCTGCGGGTGGGCGCCCTTGGGGGCCGGGTAGGAGACCTCGATGCCGGAGACCAGCCGGGCGCCGCGCTCGCTCAGCGGGTCGAGGTGGCTGCCGAGCGCGGTGAGCGCCCCGCGCAGGGCGCGGGTGGGGGCGGACTCGGCGAGGGCGATCCGGATCAGCGCGCCGGAGGAGCGCAGCACCGTCTTGCCGACCGGGTGCCGCTCGGTCTGGTAGGTGTCCAGCAGCGCGTCGGTGGTCCGTCCCTGGAGGGCGGCGGTGAGCTTCCAGGAGAGGTTGGCGGCGTCCTGGAGGCCGGTGTTCATGCCCTGGCCGCCGGCCGGGGAGTGGCAGTGGGCGGCGTCGCCGGCCAGGAAGACCCGGCCGGAGCGGTAGTTGGGGGCCTGGCGCTCGTCGCTGTGGAAGGTGGAGCTCCACCGCACGTCGTGCAGGCCGTAGTCCTCGCCCTGGGTGGCCAGGACGATCGCGGTGAGCTGCTCGGGGGTGGGGGTGGCGCCGTCGGCGTAATGCGCGTTGCGGTCCCAGGCGATGACCCGGTACCAGCCGTCGCCGAACGGGACGACGAAGGAGAAGCCGCTCTTGTTGGCGCCGACGGCGATCGCGTCGGCGGGCTCGCGCTCCAGCCGGACGTCGGCCAGCAGCACGGATTCGACCACGGCCTCGCCGGGGAACGGGATGCCGAGCAGGTCGCGGACCGCGGAGCGGACGCCGTCGGTGCCGACCGCGTACCGGGCGCGGTGGGTCTGCCCGTCGCGGGTCTCCAGGGTGACGCCCTCGGCGTCCTGACGCAGGCCGGTGACCTCGGCGCCGCGCACGATCGTGGCGCCCGCCTTCTCGGCGCGGTCCTGGAGCAGCCGTTCGACGTTGTACTGCGGGGTGATCAGGACGAACGGGAAGCGGGTGGGCAGCGCGCTGAGGTCGATCACGGCGCGGTTGAACATCCGCAGCGAGCCGAGCGGGCGGCCGGTGGCGATGAGTTCGTCGGCCAGTCCCCGGGCGTCCAGCAGCTCCAGGCTGCGGGCGTGCACGGCGAAGGCGCGGGTCAGGTTGGACTCGGCGGTGCGCTTCTCCAGGACGGTGACGCCGACTCCGGCGGCGGCGAGGTCGCCGGCCAGCAGCAGTCCGGTCGGTCCGGCACCGACGATGACGACGTCGGTCTCGGTCGTCGGCTTCACGGCCATGTATCAGCTCCCGTTGTTCAGAGGGCGGTTGGACGCCGTTCCCGGCGTTCTCCCAGCCTCCATCATCCCGGGCCCGACGATCGCTGTGAACCGCCGGTCCCCCGGTGGCCGATGACCACCGGGGGACCGGGTACCGCCCGTGCGCCGGCTCAGCTGTGCCGGCGGATCTCCACCGTGCGGAACCGGTTGGCGACGAAGGCGCCGTCGCAGTAGGCCGAGTTGGCGGCCGGGTTGGCGCCGGTGCCGTGCAGGTCGGAGAAGGCGGCGGTCTGGTTGGGGTAGACGCCGCCGGTGAGGTTGAGCGAGAGCGAGACGCCGGCGTCCAGCGCGGCCTCGACCAGCAGGGCCTCCACCTCGGGCGAGGTGGTGTAGCCGGAGGCGGTCATCGCGCCCTTCTCCCGGACGGTGGTGCGCAGCAGCTCCACGGCGGCGGGGGTGGACTCGACGGCGACGGCGAAGGAGACCGGGCCGAAGCACTCGCTGCGGAACACCGAGCGGTCGTCCGGCTTGTCGGCGTTGAGCTTGATCAGCGCGGGCGTGCGGACGGTCGCGCCGGGGAAGTCGGGCGAGGTCACCGCGCGTGGGGCGAGGGCGAGTTCGCCGTACTCGCCGCCGGCCGCGGCGGCCGAGCGCTGCAGCACGCCCGGGTTGACCACGGCGCCGAGGACGGCGGCGGCGCGGGCGTCGTCGGAGAGCAGGCCCTCGATGGCGGCGGCGAGGTCGGAGACCACCTGGTCGAAGGACTTGTCGCCCTGGTCGGTGCCGATGCCGCCGCGCGGGATCAGCAGGTTCTGCGGGGTGGTGCACATCTGGCCGCTGTAGAGCGAGAGCGCGAAGGCCAGGTTGCCGAGCATGCCCTTGTAGTCGTCGGTGGAGTCGATCACCACCGCGTTGACGCCGGCCTTCTCGGTGTAGACCTGCGCCTGCTTGGCGTGCTCCTCCAGCCAGTCGCCGAAGGTGGTCGAGCCGGTGTAGTCGATCATCTTGATCTCGGGCCGCACGGCGAGGGTCTGGGCGACGGTGCCGCCCTCGTGCTCGGCGGCGAGGCAGACCAGGTTGGGGTCGAAGCCGGCCTCGGCGAGCACCTCGCGGGCGATCGCCACGGTCAGCGCGAGCGGCAGCACGGCCCGCGGGTGCGGCTTGACCAGCACCGGGTTGCCGGTGGCCAGCGAGGCGAACAGGCCCGGGTAGCCGTTCCAGGTGGGGAAGGTGTTGCAGCCGATGAGCAGCGCGAGGCCGCGCGGCACGACGGTGAACTCCTTGGTCATCACCAGTGGCTCGCGCTTGCCCTGCGGCTTGGTCCAGCCGGCCTGCCTGGGCAGCCGGGTCTGCTCGGCGTAGGCGTAGGTGACGGCCTCCAGGCCGCGGTCCTGGGCGTGCGGGCCGCCGGCCTGGAAGGCCATGCCGTAGGCCTGGCCGGTGGTGTGCATGACGGCCTGGGCGAACTCGTGCGAGCGGGCGTTGATCCGGTGCAGGATCTCCAGGCAGACGGCGGCGCGCTCCAGCGGGGCGGCGGCGGCCCAGCCGGGCTGGGCGGCGCGCATCGCGGCGATCAGCGCGTCCGGGTCGGCGTGCGGGTAGGTGATGCCCAGCTCGACGCCGTAGGGGGAGGCCTCGCCGCCGACCTGGTCGCCGTCGGTGGGGTGGCCGTCGATGGCGAAGGGCCTGCCGAGCAGGGCGTCGAAGGCGGCCTTGCCGTCCGCCGGGCCGGTCTCGCCGTAGGCCTTGGGGAACTCGGGGTACGGGGACCAGTAGTCGCGCTTCGCGGCGGCGGCGAGCGCGGCGTCCAGGGTGGCCTGGTGGCGCTCGACCAGCTCGCTGACGAGGGGGTGGGTGACCGCTGCGGACATCTGTGCGCTCCTCAGAGGGGAGGACGGGACACCTCACAGAGTAACCGAACGATCGGTCGGCTCAAGAGGGTGCAGGGGTCGGATCCCGACAGAAAAGCAGGGGGCGCGTCCTCGGCGGACGCGCCCCCTGCTGCTTCGTACGCGTCGTGGTTACGGCACGCCGAGCTCGAAGAGCACGTACCCGGCGTACCAGCCGGAGGCGGCCGCGCCGGTGCCCAGCACGGCGGCCAGCACCGGCCAGCTGAGCTTGCGCATCCCCACCGCGAGCGCGATGAACAGCGGGAACGCCGGCAGCAGATAGCGCGAGACGTTGCCGAAGATGCCCAGGCTGCCGAGCACCGAGACGATCGTGGCCAGCGTGTAGGCGGTCAGCACCAGCGGCGGGCGCAGCCGGATCAGCAGCACGATCAGCACCGGCAGGCTGAACACGATCAGGGTGGCCAGCAGGTCCGGCACCGGGAAGGCGAAGGGGTAGTCGTTACGGCCCAGCAGCACGCCGCGGATCGAGTGCCAGGTGCCCTGGCCCCAGTCGAAGTAGTGCAGCCAGGCGTCGTGCTGCAGCCGGAAGTAGCCGCCCCACTCGCCGGTCCGCCAGCCCACCCAGGCCACGTAGCCGAGCAGGCCGACCGGGGCCAGCAGCATCGCCGCCAGCGGGCGCAGCACGCGGCTCTCCCGCCGGTACAGCTCGACCAGCGCGGCCAGGCCGACCGCGCCGATCAGCGCCGCCGCGGTCGGCCGGTTGAGCCCGGCGATCAGGGTGATCACTCCGGCCGTGACCCACTGCTTGGTCATCACGAAGTAGCAGGCCCAGGCGGCCAGCGCGACGAACAGGGAGTCCGAGTAGACCGCCCACTCGGCGCCCGAGCCCGGGGCGATCGCCCAGATCCCGGCGGCGATCACGCCCGCCCGGGGGCCGGACATCTTCTCCACCACGGCGTAGATCCCGGCGGCGGCGAACAGCGAGGCCAGGACCGAGACCAACATCCCGGCGCCGTACAGGCCGAGCCCGGTGACGTCCGAGGTCAGCCGCATCAGGCCCGGGTAGAGCGGGAAGAAGGCGGCCGAGTTCTGCTCGATGGAGAAGCCGGGCTGCCCGCCCGGGACCGGGATCAGTGCCGGGTGGTAGCCGAACTGCGCGACCTGCTGGTACCACCAGCCGTCCCAGCTGGCCAGCACGTCCCAGGTGTTGGCGCCACCGCCGAACCGGGCCGGCTTCTTGGCGTAGTCCCCGGCGAAGGAGAGCAGCTTCATGAACACGGTGAAGCCGATCAGCTTGAGCACCGCATAGCACCACACGGCCGGGCCGAAGCGGACCACCAGCGCGCGGGCGCGCTCCTGCCAGGTGTCCGGGACGCCCTCCGGCTCCTCGCTGCGCTGCTCGGGCACGTCGGAGGAGACTGCCGGTATTGCGTTCATCAGCGGTGGACCCCAGCCTGCTGGACGTGGACGATCGTCCGCCGAAGTCTAGGCGGTCGGTACCCGGCCGGGCATGGACCGAGCGGTCCGGCACGGACCGACCGACCCGATCGCGTGGGGTCCGGGACGGCCGGGGATACTCGGAGGATGGCCGATCACACCACGCGCACCGCCTACACCGTCGAGTCACTGCTCGCGGTGACCGTCGACGTGTTCAACGAGCGCGGTTACGACGGCACCTCGATGGAGGACCTGTCCCGGGCGGCCGGGATCTCCAAGTCCTCCATCTACCACCACGTCCGCGGCAAGGAGGAGCTGCTGCGGCTGGCCGTGGGGCGGGCGCTGGACGGGCTGTTCGCGATCCTGGCCGAGCCGGCCGCGGTGCAGGGGCCTGCGGTGGAGCGGCTGGAGCACGTGGTGCGGCGCACCGCCGAGGTGCTGCTGGAGGAGCTGCCGTACGTGACGCTGCTGCTGCGCGTGCGCGGCAACACGGCCACCGAGCTGTGGGCGCTGGAGCGCCGACGGGACTTTGACCACCAGGTCGCCGAGCTGCTGCGGGCGGCGGTCGCGGACGGCGCGCTGCGCGCGGACGTGGAGCCGCGGCTGGCCACCCGGCTGCTGTTCGGGATGATCAACTCGATCGTGGAGTGGTACCGGCCGGGGTTGAAGGCGGCCGACGGCGTCGCGGACGCGGTGGTGCACCTGGCCTTCGACGGGCTGCGGGCGCGCACCTGACGGCTCGCGCGCGCTGAGCCGAAGGGGCGCGCCGGTGCCGAAAGGGAGGAGCGACCAGCGAGGAACGAGCGCCGGAGCGACGACCGTCGGCACCGGGTCAGAGCGCCCCGGAGGCGAAGGGCGCCTTAATCAGGGGGCGCCTAATCCGGAGGCACCTGGTCGGTCTCCTCGAACACCAGCATGGTTCGCGTACCAAGCACCTGTGGGATGGACTGGATCCGGTTGAGCACCAGCTCCCGCAGGGCGTGGTTGTCGGCGGTGTGCACCAGCAGCAGCACGTCGAAGTCCCCGCCGACCAGGGCGATGTGGGCGACCCCGGGCAGCCCCAGCAGCTGCTCGCGCACGGTGCGCCAGGAGTTCTGGACGATCTTCAGGGTGATGTACGCGGACGCGCCCTGACCGGCCCGTTCGTGGTCCACCCTGGCAGTGAAGCCGCGAATGATGCCGTCCTCGACCATCCTGGAGATCCGGGCGTACGCATTGGCCCGGGACACGTGGACCCGCTCGGCCACCGAGCGGATCGAGGCGCGACCGTCCTGCTGCAGCAGCCGCAGGATCGACCGGTCGACCCGGTCGAGTCTGGACATCTGTTCAGCCGACATGACCCCCCACCCTCACCGATTGGACGCACTGCCACCAGTCGACCCCCGCACAGGCCGAATGTCCACCACCTTGTCACGGTTCTGGTCAAGATGAACAGACGACCGAACAATCGGTAGGGAGCCCCCGCCACCCCAGGAGGTGCCCCGAGATGACCGTTCTCGACCACAGACACCACACCGCGGTGCCCGGCTGGCTGCCCGGGGCCACCGCCCCGCGCACCGATCCGGCCCCGCTCCTCCCGGACGTCTCCCCCGTCCGGGTGCTCGGCACCCCCGCGCTGGAGAAGTACGACCCGGCGCTGCTGCGCGAGCTCTACCGCCGGCTGGTGGTCGGCCGCCGCTACAACCAGCAGGCCACCACCCTCACCAAGCAGGGCCGCCTCGCCGTCTACCCCGCCTCCACCGGCCAGGAGGCCTGCCAGGTCGCCGCCGCGCTGGTGCTCGGCGAGCGCGACTGGCTCTTCCCCAGCTACCGCGACACCCTCGCCGTGGTCTCCCGGGGCGTCGACCCGCTGGAGGCGCTGACCCTGCTGCGCGGCAACGCCCACACCGGCTACGACCCGCGCGCCAGCCGCACCGCCCCGCTCTGCACCCCGCTCGGCACCCAGGCGCCGCACGCCGTCGGACTGGCGCACGCCGCCCGGCTGCGCGGCGAGCCGGTGGTCGCGCTGGCGATGCTCGGCGACGGCGGCACCAGCGAGGGCGACTTCCACGAGGCGCTGAACTTCGCGGCCGTGCTCCGGGCCCCGGTGGTCTTCCTGGTGCAGAACAACGGCTACGCCATCTCCGTCCCGCTCAGCGCCCAGTCCGCCGCGCCCAGCCTGGCCCACAAGGCCGTCGGCTACGGCATGCCCGGCCGGCTGGTCGACGGCAACGACGCTCCCGCGCTGCACTCCGTGCTCGGCGAGGCGGTCGAGCGGGCCCGCAGCGGCGAGGGCCCGACCCTGATCGAGGCGCTGACCTACCGGATCGAGGCCCACACCAACGCCGACGACGCCACCCGCTACCGCACCGAGCCCGAGGTGGCCGCCTGGCGGGAGCACGACCCGATCCTGCTGATGGAGCGCGCACTGCGCGAACTCGACGTGCTGGACGACCGGTTGGTGCAGGAGGCGGCGGACGAGGCGGAGGCGCTGGCGGCCCGGATGCGGGCCGAGTTCCACGCCGACCCGGAGCTCGACCCGATGACGCTGTTCGCCCACGTCTACGCCGAGCCCACCCCGCAACTGCGGGAGCAGGCCGCCCAGTTGTCCGCCGAGCTGGCCGCTGAGGCCGAGGTGCAGCACTGATGTCCACCGCCTCCCACCCGTCTCCCACCCCCACCCTTGGCCGAGCCGCTGCGCGGCACCCCTCTGGTGCCCGTACCGCCAGCATGGCGCAGGCGCTCAACTCCGCACTGCGGGACGCCATGCACGAGGACCCGACGGTGCACGTGCTCGGCGAGGACGTCGGCCAGCTCGGCGGCGTCTTCCGGATCACCGACGGGCTCACCGCCGAGTTCGGCCCCGAGCGCTGCCTGGACACCCCGCTGGCCGAGGCCGGCATCCTCGGCACCGCGATCGGCATGGCGATGTACGGACTGCGCCCGGTGGTCGAGATGCAGTTCGACGCCTTCGCCTACCCGGCGCTGGAACAGCTGTTCTCGCACGTCGCCAAGATGCGCAACCGCACGGCGGGCAGGCTCCCGCTGCCGATCACCGTGCGCATCCCCTACGGCGGCGGCATCGGCGGCGTCGAGCACCACAGCGACGCCTCCGAGGCCTACTACACCAGCACCCCGGGCCTGCACGTGGTCACCCCGGGGACGGTGGCGGACGCGTACGGGCTGCTGCGCGCCTCGATCGCCTCCGACGACCCGGTGGTGTTCCTGGAGCCCAAGCGGCTCTACTGGGGCAAGGCCGAGTTCGACCCGGCCGCGCCGGTCGAGCCGATCGGCCGGGCCGCGCTGCGGCGCACCGGCACCTCCGCCGTACTGATCACCTACGGCCCCTCGCTGCCGGTCTGCCTGGAGGCGGCCGAGGCGGCGAAGGCCGAGGGCTGGGACCTCGCGGTGCTGGACCTGCGCACCCTGGTGCCCTTCGACGACGAGACGGTCACCCGCGTGGTGCGCTCGATCGGCCGGGCCGTGGTGGTGCACGAGGCGAGCGGCTTCGGCGGCACCGGCGCGGAGATCGCCGCGCGGGTCACCGAGCGCTGCTTCCACCACCTGGCCGCGCCCGTGGTGCGGGTCACCGGCTTCGACATCCCGTACCCGCCGCCGATGCTGGAGCACCACCACCTCCCCGGGGTGGACCGGATCCTGGACGCGGTCGCCCGGCTGCAGTGGGAGGACTGAGGATGATGCCCGTCGTGCGGGAGTTCAGGCTGCCCGACCTCGGTGAGGGACTCACCGGGGCGGAGGTGGTCCGCTGGATGGTCGAGGTCGGCGAGGTGATCGCGGTCGACCAGCCGGTGGTGGAGGTCGAGACGGCCAAGGCCGTGGTGGAGGTGCCCTGCCCGTACGGCGGGGTGGTCACCGCGCGGTACGGCGAGCTCGGCGAGGAGATCGCCGTGGGCGCGCCGCTGGTGACGGTCGCGGTCGCGGCGGCGCCGACGGAGGGGGCTGTTCCCGAGGCGCCGGCCGCCGCGCTCGCCGCTGAGGTCGAGCGGCCGTTGGTGGGGTACGGGGTCGTCGAGAGCAAGGGCGGGCGGCGGCGTCGGGTCGGGGCTCCGGCACCGGTCGCCGCTGTGCCGGTTGCTGCTGTGCCGGTTGCTGCTGTGCCGGTTGCTGCTGTGCCGGTTGCGGTCGCAGCTGCTCCGGCTCCTGCCGCTCCGGTCGCTCCGGTCGTGGTGCCGGTGATCTCGCCGCTGGTGCGGCGGCTGGCCCGGGAGCAGGGGGTCGATCTGGCCGCGCTCGCCGGAAGCGGGCCGGACGGGCTGATCATGCGGGCGGACGTCGAACGGGCGGTCGCGGCCAAGGTGGCGGCTCCGACGCCCGCCGCGCCCGCCGTCGCTCCGGCGGCTCAGGAGGGTGTCGTCCCGCTGCGCGGACTGCGCAAGGCGGTGGCCGAGAAGCTCAGCCGCAGCCACCGGGAGATCCCCGCCGCGACCTGCTGGGTGGATGTCGACGCCACCGAACTGATGGCGCTGCGGCGGCAGTTGAACGCGACGCCGGGTCCGAAGGTGAGCGTGCTGGCGTTGCTGGCCCGGATCTGCACGGTCGCGCTGGCGCGCTTCCCCGAGCTCAACTCCAGTGTGACCGAGGACGGTTCGGGCATCGTCCGGCATTCGGCGGTGCACCTGGGCTTCGCCGCGCAGGGCGAACGCGGCCTGGTCGTCCCGGTGGTGCGGGGCGCGCACGCCCGCAGCACCGAGCAACTCGGCGAGGAGCTGGGCCGGTTGACCGAGGCGGCCCGCAAGGGTTCACTCACCCCGGCCGAACTGACCGGCGGCACCTTCACGTTGAACAACTACGGGGTGTTCGGCGTGGACGGCTCCACCCCGATCCTCAACCACCCCGAGGCGGCGATGCTCGGGGTCGGCCGGATCGTGGCCAAACCCTGGGTGTACGGCGGTGAGTTGGCGGTGCGCGAGGTGACGCAGCTGTCGTTCACCTTCGACCACCGGGTCTGCGACGGCGGGACGGCCGGTGGGTTCCTGCGCTTCGTCGCGGACTGCGTCGAGCAGCCGGGGATGCTGCTGCGGCAGCTGTGAGCGGGCAGCTGTGAGCGGGCGGCTGTGAGCAGACGGCTGTGAGCAGACGGATCTGATCAGGTCGGCGGGCCTGGTCAGGGAGGGGTCGCCCTGGGTGTGCTGCTCGGCACTCAGGGCGACCGCCGATCGAGCGAGAGTAGCGCGTCCCCGGGCCGGGTGTCCGGGCTTCGCGTGATTCGTCGGATGAGCAGTTCGGGCGTGCCACGCTGCCTAGGCGTCAGCAGAGACAAGCCAGGTGGTGGCGCAGGCCGGCCGGAGGCGAAACGATTCTCTTGGGTACTCGAAACGTAGCGGTGAAGTCCCGCAGAACACTCCTGATCCGCACCAGGCACGGCTCGGCAGGGGCCGCCTCCGTCCCGGGCCTGCCGGAGCTGCCGCCCGGACCGGCGGTGGCGGAGAGCCCGATCGAGGCGCAGTCCGTCCGGCCGCCGATGCCGTTGGACCCACCGGACCTCCCTCCGCTGGTCGCGGCGGACGCGCCGACGGCCGTCCTGCCGCCGTTGACGGGCCTCGCGGAGCCGGCCGCGCCCGTGCTGAGCCCGGCGCCCGTCCGCCCGGTGATCCCGGACCCGCCCGCCCAGCCGCCGATCGTTCCCGCGCCGAGCTACCCCGAGCCACCCTCGACCACCGGCACCTCCCCCGCCTTCCAGCCCCTGTTCGCCGATGCTCCCAGTCTCAACTGGGCTGGACCCGGCGACAGTTGGAGCGAGGCATGGGTCGCGCAGCCACCCGCCCGGCACCTCCCGGCCGAACTCCCCTCCGGGCAGATCGGCGCGGCACAGATCGGCGCCGCACGGATCGGCGCCACGCAGAGCAGCCCCGCCGCCGAGCTCCCCCTGACCGCACGGGACATCGAGCTGATCCGGGCCAGCCTCGCGGTGGTCGAGCCGGTCGCCGACCGGGCCACCGCGCACTTCTACGCGCTGCTCTTCCTGCACCACCCCGAGGTCCGCTCGCTCTTCCCGGCCGCCATGGACGTCCAGCGCGACCGGCTGTTCCGTGCCCTGTTGTCCGCCGCCCGCGGCGCCGAGGACCCGGCGGCGCTGCGCGCCGGGCTGAGCGCGCTCGGCCGCGGCCATCGCCGCTACGGCACCTTGACCGGCCACTACGCGCCGGTGGGGGAGTGTCTGGTGCAGGCGCTGGCCAAGTACGCGGGCGGCCGCTGGGACGCCGACACCGAGCTGGCCTGGCGCCGGGCCTACCGGCTGATCTCGACCATCATGATCGAGGCCGCCGAGGAGGCCGCCCGCACCTCGCCGCCCTGGTGGCAGGGTGAGGTGGTCCGGCACGAGCGCCGCACCCGGGACGTCGCGGTGGTCACCGTCCGCCCGGACCAGGCGTACCCGTTCCGGGCCGGCCAGTACTGCAGCCTGGAGACGCCTTGGTGGCCGAGGGTCTGGCGGCACTACTCCTTCGCCGCCGCGCCCCGCCCGGACGGGCTGCTGACCTTCCACGTCAAGGCCGTCCAGGCGGGCTGGGTGAGCAACGCGCTGGTGCACCGGGCCGCGCCCGGGGACGTGCTGCGGCTGGGCCCGGCGGCCGGCGCGATGACCGTCGACCACAGCGCCGGTGTCGATCTGCTCTGCCTCGGCGGCGGCACCGGCATCGCGCCGATCCGCGCCCTGGTCGAGGAGGCGGCCGAGTACGGCGTGCCCGGCCGCAGCGTCGAGGTGTTCTACGGGGCCCGCCGCGCCGCCGAGTTGTACGAGCTGGACGGGCTGCGCGAGCTGGCCGCCCGCAACCCCTGGCTGACCGTGCGCCCGGTGCTGTCCGGCACCGGGCCGGCCGAGGACGCGCTGACCGGTGAACTTCCCGAGGTGGTGGGTCGGTTCGGCTCCTGGGCGGGCCGCGACGCGGTCCTCAGCGGGCCGCCCGCGATGGTCCGCCGCGGCGTCGAGGCGCTGCTGCGGGCGGGCGTGCCGGCCGGGCGGATCCGGCACGACCTGGTGGGCGACCTGGCTTCCCGGTGATCACCCCAGGTCGGGTGCGAGGAGCGCGCGGATGCCCTCGATGTTGGCCGCCAGGTACGCCCGCAGCTTGGGCGGGACGACGTTCACCGAGGTCACGCCCTCGCGGGTGAACGGCAGCCGGACCACCTCGTACTCGCCGTTCGGGTCCGACACCTCGGGCCCGTGCCGGCGGCTGAGGTCCATCGAGGCCAGCCGGCAGACGAAGAAGTGCTGCACCTTGACCCCGTGCGGGTGCAGCAGGGTGCCGTCGTCGTGGTGGGTGTGGCTGATGGTGTCGACGAAGGCGGGCACCACGTCCACGACCTTGCCGCCGAGTTCCTCGTCCACCTCGCGGTGCAGCGCGTCGACCACCGTCCGGTCGCCGCGCTCGACCCCGCCGCCGGGGGTGATCCAGTACGGGTGCGGCGCCCCGGGCCGGACCCGCCGGATCAGCACGATCGAGGCCGGGCCGTGCGGATCGGCCGGGTCCAGCTCCAGCAGGATGGCCCGGGCCGTGCGCTTGACGACCGGGCGCGGTGGCGGGGTTCGGTTGTCGGGGCCCATGGTGACCTCCGGGGCTGGAGCGTTGTGCGGGAGTCTCCCGCACCGGGCGGGGATCGAAACGCCGACCGGCCGGGTGCATCCGTTCGGGGTTCCGAACGACGAAGGGGCCCGGACCGGGTGGAGCCACCCGGGCACGGGCCCCTTCCGCATCCGCGCACGGACCGCTTCGGTCCGTGCACGGCGGCGGTCAGTCGTCGTCCAGGGCCAGGTGCAGGCCCCAGGCGACCAGGCTGATGATCAGCGAACCGACCAGTGCGGAGCCGAAGTTGACCACGTGGAAGTCCAGCGACAGCTTGGTGGACGCCCAGGAGGTCAGCAGCAGCATCAGGGCGTTGATCACGAAGGTGATCAGGCCGAGCGTGAGGATGAACAGCGGGAGCGAGAACAGCTTCACCACCGGCTTGATCAACCAGTTGATGAGGCCGAAGACCACGGCGACGGCGAGCACCGTCAGGGCCTTGTGCTGCCAGTCGGCCTTGCCCTCACCGAGCTGGATGCCGCTGACTATCCAGGCGGCGACCCAGATGGCCGCCGCGTTGATCAGTGTCTTGATGACGAAACCCTTCATGCCGCCCAAGCCTGGCAGGCGCCCAGCCCGGGGGGAAGCTCCCGTCGGACGAGTTGGTGTTGAATGCACCTGGTCCACGCGGTGTACGGACGAGGGAGGACGGCAGCGGTGAAGCTGTTCCGGCTGGACGAACTGGACGCCGAGCGGGCGGCCAACGACGGTGCGTACCTGCGCTTCCTGCGCGAACCGCGGATGTCCGCCGGGCTGTACGCGCTCTCCCCCGGCGACACCGATCCGCAGACCGCGCACGAGCAGGACGAGATCTACCAGGTGATCAGCGGCCGCGCCGAGCTGACCGTCGGCGCCGAGACCGCGACCGTCGCGCGCGGCACCGTGGTGTACGTCCCGGCCGGCACCCCGCACAGGTTCCACCACATCACCGAGGAGCTGCGGGTGCTGGTCGTGTTCTCCCCGCCGGAGGACTGAGCGCTTAGGGTCGCAGCATGAGCACCAGGACCCTGACCGAGGAACTCTGGGCGTCGATCGAGCCGGTCTACGCCGAGATCCTCGCCCATCCCTTCATCGGCGGCCTCACCGACGGCACCCTGCCGCGCGAGGCCTTCCGCCACTTCGTCGTCCAGGACTCGCACTACCTGCGCGACTACGCCCGCGCGCTCGCCGTCTGCGCCGCCAAGGCACCCGGCGAGCAGGACGTACGGGCCTTCGCCGACGACGCGGTCGGTGCGCTGGCCGCCGAGCAGGGCATGCACGCCGAGTTCCTCACGGCCTTCGGCGGCACCGCCGAGGAGGCCGCCGCCGAGCCGGTGCTGCCCACCACCCGGGCCTACACCAGTTACCTGCTGGCCACCGTCTACGGCGGGTCCTTCGCCGAGGCGCTCGGCGCGGTGCTGCCCTGCTACTGGATCTACGCCCGGGTCGGCGAGGCGCTGCTCGCCCAGGGCTCCCCCGACCCGCTGTACGCCAAGTGGATCGCCACCTACGGCGACGAGGCCTTCCAGTCCGTGGTGCGCCGGGTGCTGGCGCTCACCGACCGGCTCGGCGGGGAGCTGTCCGCGGCCGAACGCCGCAAGGTGGTCGAGCACTTCAGGACCACCGCGCGCTACGAGTGGATGTTCTGGGACGCCGCCTGGCGCGGGGAGCGCTGGCCGGTCTGACGTCCGCGCGGCAGGGGCCCGCCGTCCGGAGGTGCTCGGACGGCGGGCCCGCGCCGGTTCGCTCAGCTGGTGGTGAAGTAGCCGGTCAGGTCGGTGATGACGTTCAGCGGGCCGCCGTGGTTGTGGATGGAGTAGGTGCCGTCCGCGGCCACTCCGGTGGTCGCGGAGTTGGCGACCGTCAGGCCGGGGTCGACGTTGACGGTGGAGGTGTCGGGGACGGTGCTCCCGCCCGGGAACACCGTGAGGTGCCCGGGGCTGGAGACGTCGGTGACCGTGGTGTTGGCCTCGACCGCCGTGACGTCCGGCGTGGAGCCGTCCGAGGCGACCGCCGGGACCTGCTCGGTCGAGTACGCCGCCAGCGGTGACCCGGTGACGCGGGTGTCGGAGGTCCGGACCGGCGTCTTGAGGGCGCGGAACAGGCTGGTGCCCGAGGGGCCGTAGTAGCCGACGAGGTCGACGATCACGTTGACCGAGCCGACGTGGTTGTAGATGTCGATCGTCCCGTTGGCGCCGACCGGCACCACCACCTGGTTCGGAACGGTCCGGCCCGCGGGGAAGTTGACGTTGGAGCCCTGGTACGGGCGTCCCGCCGGCCCGTCCGGGTAGACGGTCAGGAAGCTGTTCATGGTGGGGTCGGTGGCGGTGACGTTGAGGACCACCGCGTGGGCGTCGGCCGTGCCCAGCTCGGGCTTGGCGACCTGGATCGTCCGGACCGATCCGTAGCCGAGCGGGCCGGTGCCGTCGGTGCGGCTGTCGGCGAGGCGGGTCGGGGTCAGCGCGGTGTGCCGGTCGGTGGCGGTCGGGCTGTAGAAGCCGACCACGTCGAGGACCACGTCGGTGGTGCCGGCGCTGTTGAAGACGGTGATGGTCGGTCTGGTGCCCGGGGTGACCGCGACCGTGACCAGGTTGGAGACCGTCTGGCCCGGCGCGAAGTTGATGCTGGAAGCGGCCGGGATGCTGCCGGGCGCCCCCGGGGCGGCGCTGAGCGAGAGGTAGCCGTTCGCGGTCGGGTTGGTCGCGGTCACGTTGACCACCACGGCCGTGGTGTCGGCGGGCACCACCGGGTAGGTGGTGGGCGGCATGTGGGAGCTGAACGCGACGAGCGGGGTCGTGTAGTACTCCTGCGCGGCGAGCGGGCGCACCATGCCGTTCGGGACGGCGTAGGCGTCGCGGGTGTCCAGGACGCGGGTCGGGCTCATTCCGACGAAGCCGCCGGCGGCGGTGACGTTGTCGCCCCAGGCCGTCGACGCGGCCGGAGCGGCGAGGGCGGGGGCGGCGGTCAGGCTGAGGGCGCTCAGGCTGAGGGCGCTCAGGACGGTCAGGGTGGTGGCGCTGCGGACACGCATGTCTGGTCCCCCTGGTGAGGCTGTCGTACGGGCTGTTCCGAAGAGTTCGGCACCTGTTGGACGCCTGAACCCGGGCTGGGTTGTAGTGCTGGCGGAAGGTTTCTTCGGGGGTCTCCCCGGGGGTGGGGATCGGGGTGATCTCGGGGTTCTCTCCGGGCCGTTGGGCCTCGTTCCGGGGCTGCGGCCACCGTACGATCGAAGCATCGAAAGCAAGCGGGATGCGGCACCGGACGGCAGCCGGCCCGAGGGGAGAAGAGGAACCGACATGGCTGAGCTCTGGAAGTCGCTGCCCTCCTGGGTGCGCAACATCGTCATCCCGGTGCTGGTCCTGGTGCTGGCCTGGAACATCATCGCCTTCGTCTTCGGCGTGGTCGGCGCCCTGCTGAGCATCCTGATCAAGCTGCTGGTCGTGGTGGGCATCGCGGCCGCCGTGGTGATCCTGGTGAAGAAGGCCGCGAAGAGCTGAATCCGCTCCGCCGCGCGGACCGCGGCGGAGCACCCCGGAGGCCCGGCACCCCGTGAGCGGGGGCCGGGCCTCGGCCTTTCCGGCCGGATTTCGGTTCGGGGGCCGTCTGGACCTGCGGCGATCGGCTCGCTACCGTGTTGGGCGTCATGTGCAGGCAACACCGCCTGCGACGCGGGAGCTCGGAGCACCGGGCTGAGAGGGCGCTGACCGGAACGTCGACGGACGGACCGACGGCTGCGTCGACCGCAGGAACCTGGACCGGGTAATGCCGGCGTAGGGAGTAGAGGTCAGATGACCACGTTCGAAGCACAGCCGCAGTCTGCCCAGACCACCCCCAGCAGCGAGCGCACCGGCTACCCGACCCCGGCCTGGCGCAAGGCCTACCGGGACGGGTCCCGCCCGGACCTGCGGGTGCCCTACCGCGAGGTGCAGCTCACCAACGGCAGGACCGTGCCGCTGTACGACACCTCCGGCCCGTACACCGACCCGGCGTACGAGCCCGACGTGCGGCGCGGCCTGCCCGCCCTGCGCGACTCCTGGATCCGCCAGCGCGGCGACGTCGAGGAGTACGACGGCCGCGAGGCGCGCCCCGAGGACGACGGGATCAAGCACACCTCGCCGCGCGGCGGCAACCTGCGCAACCTGGACGCCGTCTTCCCCGGCCGCCCGCGCCGCCCGCTGCGCGGTCGCGGTGGTGTGGCCGTCACCCAACTCGCTTACGCCAAGCGGGGCGTGGTGACACCGGAGATGGAGTTCGTGGCGCTGCGCGAGGGTCTGGAGCCCGAGTTCGTGCGCGACGAGGTGGCCCGCGGCCGTGCCGTCATCCCGGTGAACGTGAACCACCCCGAGGTGGAGCCGGCCATCATCGGCACCAACTTCCTGGTGAAGATCAACGCCAACATCGGCAACTCCGCCGTGACCTCCTCGATCGAGGAGGAGGTGGAGAAGATGACCTGGGCCACCCGCTGGGGCGCCGACACCGTCATGGACCTCTCCACCGGCCGCAACATCCACACCACCCGCGAGTGGATCCTGCGCAACTCCCCCGTGCCGATCGGCACCGTGCCGCTCTACCAGGCCCTGGAGAAGGTGGACGGCAAGGCCGAGGACCTGAGCTGGGAGGTCTACCGGGACACCATCATCGAGCAGTGCGAGCAGGGCGTCGACTACATGACCGTCCACGCCGGCGTGCTGCTGCGGTACGTCCCGCTCACCGCGCGCCGCAAGACCGGCATCGTCTCGCGCGGCGGCTCGATCATGGCCGCGTGGTGCCTGGCGCACCACAAGGAGAACTTCCTCTACACCAACTTCGAGGAACTCTGCGACATCCTGGCGAGCTACGACGTCACCTTCTCGCTCGGTGACGGCCTGCGCCCCGGCTCGATCGCGGACGCCAACGACGAGGCGCAGTTCGCCGAGTTGCAGACCCTCGGCGAGCTGGGCCGGATCGCCCGCGAGCGCGACGTCCAGGTGATGATCGAGGGCCCGGGCCACGTCCCGATGCACAAGATCAAGGAGAACATGGATCTCCAGAAGGAGATCTGCGACGAGGCGCCGTTCTACACCCTCGGCCCCCTCACCACCGACGTCGCCCCCGGCTACGACCACATCACCTCGGGCATCGGCGCCGCGATGATCGCCTGGTGGGGCACCGCGATGCTCTGCTACGTCACGCCCAAGGAGCACCTGGGCCTGCCCAACCGGTACGACGTCAAGACCGGCGTGATCACCTACAAGATCGCCGCTCACGCCGCCGACCT
The DNA here is from genome assembly GCF_042794375.1 of Kitasatospora sp. NPDC056531. NCBI lineage: Bacteria > Bacillati > Actinomycetota > Actinomycetes > Kitasatosporales > Streptomycetaceae > Kitasatospora > Kitasatospora sp. NPDC056531. Next base: position 239,762 of record NZ_JBHTTU010000002.1, read on the forward strand.
CGCCAAGGGCCACCCCGGCGCCCAGGCCTGGGACGACGCCCTCTCCGACGCCCGCTTCGAGTTCCGCTGGGAGGACCAGTTCAACCTGGCCCTCGACCCGGAGACCGCTCGCGACTTCCACGACGAGACCCTCCCCGCCGAACCCGCCAAGACGGCCCACTTCTGCTCGATGTGCGGCCCGAAGTTCTGCTCGATGAAGATCTCCCAGAAGATCCGCGACGAGCACGGCGACGGCTCGACGGCCGTCTCCAGCGAGTTCGACGCCGACGCCGAGGCCGGCATGCAGGCCATGTCCGAGGAGTTCAAGGCCCAGGGCAGCCGGGTCTACCTCCCGCTGGCGGACTGACACACCGCACCCGAGCGCCGCCCCGAGAGCTTTCGCTCCTCGGGGCGGCGCTCTGTCGTCACGTCATCGGGCCGAGGCCGGAGTGGGTGATGGTTCGGGCCCGGTCCGCGTGCGTCATGAGCCGAGGAGGGGCTGAATGTGCTGTCTTCGGGCTGAATTCGTCTTCGATGAGGACGGGCGGAGCACGGGCCGGATTGATTTGTCGATGATTGGCCGACGGAATTGTGATCGGTTATTCTCCGCCTCGACGCGGTGGGGGGAATCCCCGCGTCGCCGCGGGAGATAGCGGCAATTTCGGACTTTTGAGGTTGATTTGAGACTTCGGCATGCAATTGTGGCGGCTTCGCTTATCGCGTCCCCTATTGCACTGTCCCTTCCCGCCCAGGCCGCAGGCCCGGACAAGGAGCACTCCGTCCAGGTAGACGGCTTCACTTCGGTGGAGGCCGGCGGCGGTTGGTCCGAGGGCACGGTGACCGTCAAGAACGACGCGGACGCGCCGTACGGCGGCCAGCACCTGGTGCTCTACCTCGGCAGCGAGATGCTCGGTACGGACCAGGTCGTCGCCGAGTACGCGGACGGCGCCTCCGGCAGTTGGCAGCCGGTGAAGCTGGTCAACCAGGCGATGAGCAACCAGCCCACGGGCTACGAGGGTGTCGCAGCCGATCTGACCGGCGCCGGGATCGATGTCCAGCCGCATGCGGCCCGCACCTTCAAGCTGCGGTTCAAGCTGGTGCAGTCCAAGCACGAGGGCCCGTGGGAGGACGTCTCCCTCCACGCCATGCTGGCAGCGGGGCTCGACGCGAAGGGCCAGGTCAAGGACTGGACGGCCACGACGCAGAAGACCGTCAAGACGACCGGGCTCACCACCACCGTCACCGGTCTGCCCAAGGACGTCCCGGCGGACGGGAAGCCGCACGCCTTCCAGGTCTCGATCAAGACCGCCAACGGCTTCGACTGGCACCTCACCCAGGCGTCCTTCTTCGTCTGGGCCGGCCAGAAGTACGGCAGCGGCCCGGGACCGGCCGCCTGCGACGCCCAGGTGGACGTCCAGGACCCGAAGGACGGCAGCTGGCACAAGGTCGGTACGGCGGCCGCCGGTGTCGACGGACAGGACGTCAATCTGACCAAGTGGGCCACCGGTCCGGCGGACAACCGGGTGCTCAACGCCCGGATCACGCTCGGCAGGAACTTCAAGACCGACAAGGACGCGTCGCTCGGCTTCGGTTACTACCCGGGCGCCGGGCCGATGCTGTTCTGGGCCATGCAGCCGTTCGCCGCCACGCCGGTCGAGGGCGCTCCCGAGTGCGTGAACCCGGATGCGCCCGCCCCGGCGCCGACCGCGACCACCCCCGCGTCGACCGCGCCTGTCGCGACCTCCGCGCCCGCCGTCGTTCCGGTCGCCGCGCCCACGACCGCCTCGGCGACTACGGCGCCCGCCGTGGCCTCGGCCGCCGGCACCGGTGACCGTTCCGAGCTGGCCGACACCGGCTCCAGTGGCCTCGGCCTGACCACCGGTGTCGCCGGCGCCCTGCTGGCGGCCGGTGGGGCCGCGGTGGTGCTGGCCCGCCGCACCCGCCGCGGCTGACACCGGCTTGACGACAACGGGTGCCGCCCCGGCCCTCCCCCGAGCGGCCGGGGCGGCACCCTGCTCAGCTGGTGGCGTCCTGCGGGTACCAGCGGAGTTCGACGGTGTTGCCGTCCGGGTCCTGGACGTAGAGGGAGGTGGCGGTGCCGCGGGCGCCGTAGCGGGGGCCGGGGCCGTCGAGGACGGTGAAGACGCCGGAGTCGACGACCTCCTGCCAGTCGAGGGGCTCGACGGTGAGGCAGATGTGGTCGACGTTGGACTCGTGCCGGGGGCGGTGGAACAGGTCGATGATGGTCTCGGGGGTGACCCGGACGGACGGGAACGAGACCTTGCCGGCCCGCCACTCGTCGACCCGGACCGGCTCCAGGCCGAGCAGGCCGGTGTAGAAGGCGAGGGATCGCTCGATGTCGGCGACGTTGAGGACCAGGTGGTCGAGGGCGACGACGCGCATGGTGATCGGCTCCGGTGGGGTGGGTTCGCTGGGGACGGGTCCAACGATCCTCCGCGCGGAGGAGATCATCAATGCCGGATCGCCGTACGATCGTTGAGCCGGATTAAACGGTTCGGGGCTCGACGACGGGGGAGACATGCTGGAGCGGCTGGAGATCGAGGTCTTCCTCGCGCTGACCGAGGAACTGCACTTCGGCCGGACCGCCGAGCGGCTGCGCCTCACCACCGGGCGGGTCAGCCAGGTGGTCAAGACCCTGGAGCGCCGGGTCGGTGGCCCGCTGTTCGAGCGCACCAGCCGGTCCGTCCGGCTCACCCCGGTCGGGCGGCAGCTGGCCGAGGACCTCGCTCCGGTGGTGGCAGCGCTGGAGGAGGCGCTGCGCCGGGCGGTGGACGCCAGCCGGGGGGTGACCGGCGAGCTGCGGGTCGCGTTCCTCGGGGAGTGGACGGCGCCGGTGCTGCTCAGGGCGGTGGCGCTGTTCGGTGAGCGCCACCCCGACTGCCGGGTGGACGTCCGTGAGGTCCAGCTCTCCAACTCCCGCTTGAGCCTGGAGGACGGCTCGATCGACATCCTGGTCGCCTCCTACCCCTTCGACGGCATGACCCTCGGCCCGGTCCTGCTCACCGAGCGGCGCGCCCTGGCCGTCCCGGCCGGGCACCCGCTGGCCGCGGAGGCCTCGGTGTCGCTCGAAGTGCTCGCCGACCACCCGGTGGTGCAGTACCCGGCGGTGACCTCGATCGGCTTCAAGCGCGACCGAACCCCCGACCGCACCCCGTCCGGGCGCCTCGTCCCCAGGGGCCCGTCCGGCGGGACCTTCTCCGAGATGCTCAGCCTGGTCGCCATGGGCCGGGGCGTCCTCCCGGTCGGCGAGCACTGCCGCCAGTACTACCCGCGCCCCGATCTGGCCTACGTCCCGATCCACGACGCCCCGCCGATCGAACGCGGCCTGATCTGGCGGTCGGGCAACACCACCGCGCGGGTCCGCGAGTTCGCCCGGGCCGCGGCCGAGGTGGCCGCCGGCGGGTAGCGGGGCGTCCGCAGCCGGGTGAACCGGCTCCCGCTGGCGGGGATCCCGGCCCGGGCGTCAGGAGATCGCGCGCAGGCGGGTCGGGGCCGGCCGGGTCAACCGGTCGAGGTGGGCGGCGGTTTCGGGGTCGGCGGGGAGGAGGACCAGGAGCTGTTGGGCGTCGGCGGGGAACTCCAGGATCTCGCGGTGGAGCCGGAGTTCGGGTCCGGTCGGGTGCTGGAGGCGCAACGGGCCGCGGCGGGGGACGAGTTGGTTGCCCAGGCGGCGGGTGAACTCGGGGCCGGCGACGGGGGCGAGTTCGGTGCTGAGCCACTCGGAGCTCTCGGCGGAGGGGCCGAGCCAGAGGTCGAAGGCCTGTTCGTCGGCGATGTCGTCCCAGTCGGCGAAGAGGGCGCGGGCGCGGGGGTCGGTGAAGACGTAGCGGGTGAGGTTGGGGGAGGCGTGGTCGAGGAGGCCGGCGGCGCCGAGGACGGTGGCGTAGCCGGGAGTGTGGGCGAGGATGTCGCCGAGGCGGTTGGTGACGGCGGCGATGCCCGGTTCGAGCAGCCGGAGGGTGTCGCGGACGGTGGGGCGGACCTCGCGGGAGGGCGGGGCCGGGCGGACGTGGTTGGGGCAGGCGCCACCGGTGATCTTCGCGAGGTAGCGCAGGTGGGTGCGCTCGGCGGGGTCGAGGCTGAGGGCGTCGGCGAGGGCGTTGACCACGGCGATGGAGGGGTTGCGGTCGCGGCCCTGTTCCATCCGGGTGAGGTACTCGACGCTGATGCCCGCGCGGATTGCGAGGTCGGCGCGGCGCAGTCCGGGTGAGCGGCGGCGGCCGTGGTCGGGCAGGCCGAGCGTCTCGGGCTGGATGCTGTCGCGCTTGGCGCGGATGAAGTCCCCCAGTGGTGTGCCCATGTGACGATCGTACGGATCGGGGCGGCGCGGAGGGTGGCCCTGTGGGGGCCAGCCTGGGCACGGTCTGGCTGCGCCTGCCGGGCGGGCCGAGAGTGGTGGCCATGGAGAAGAACACGCACAAGTTGGTCGTCCTGGTCGGCAGTGTCAGGGAGGGCCGGTTCGGCCCGGTGGTGTCCGCGTGGGTGGCCGAACAGGCCGCCGCGCACGGCGGGTTCGAGGTCGAGGTGGTCGATCTGGCGGAGGTGGACGTGCCGCTGGCCCTGCCCGCCGCCCCGCCGAAGTTCGCGGGCGCCGACTACCCCCGCCCGGCCGGGATGGCGAAGCTGACCGGGGCCCTGGAGGGCGCGGACGCCGTCCTGATCGTCACCCCCGAGTACAACCACAGTTACCCCGCCTCGCTGAAGGCCGCCATCGACTGGCACTTCACCCAGTGGACGGCCAAGCCGGTCGCCTTCGTGAGCTACGGCGGAGCGGCCGGCGGTCGGCACGCGGTGCTGCACCTGGAGAACGTGCTGACCGAGCTGCACGCGGTGACCATCCGGGACGGCCTGGCCTTCCCGAACTACTTCACCGCCTGGTCGGACGGCCGCCCGGACGACCCGCAGGCGGCCGGCTACGCCAAGGCCATGCTCGACCAACTGTCCTGGTGGACGGGCGCGTTGAAGAACGCCCGGGCCGCCGCCCCGTACCCGGCCTGAGACGGGGGCGACGATGGAGTACGTGAAGCTCGGCGGTACCGAGCTGGAAGTCAGCCGGATCGCGCTCGGCTGCATGGGCTTCGGCGGCAGCGGCCGCGGGCACAACCCCTGGGCGCTGGACGAAGAGGCGGCCGCGCCGGTCTTCCGGCGGGCGGTGGAGCTCGGCATCACCTTCTGGGACACCGCCAACGTGTACGGTGGCGGCGCTTCCGAGGAGCTGGTGGGCCGCGCGGTGCGGCGGTACACCCGGCGCGAGGACGTCGTCCTGGCGACCAAGGCGGGCCTGCCGATGCACGGCGGACCGGGCGGCTCGGGGCTGTCCCGGCGGGCGATCCTGGAGCAGGTCGACGGTTCGCTGGCCCGGCTCGGCACCAACCATCTGGACCTCTTCCAGCTGCACCGCTTCGACCCGGCGACCCCGGTCGAGGAGACCGTGGCGGCGCTGAGCGAGGTGGTGGCGGCCGGGAAGGTCCGGTACGTCGGGGCGTCCTCGATGTGGGCGTGGCGGTTCGCGAAGCTGCGGCACGCCGCGGCCCGGGACGGCGGCCCGGCCTTCGTGTCGATGCAGCACCAGTACAGCCTGGTGCAGCGCGAGGAGGAGCGGGAGATGTTCCCGCTGCTCGCCGACCAGGGGGTGGGCAGCCTGGTGTGGTGCCCGCTGGCCTCGGGCCGGCTGGCCCGCCCGTACGGGCAGTCGACGGCCCGCTCGGCCGGTGACCAGGTGGCCGGGCGGTTCTTCGCGGACGTCGACCGGCCGATCGTGGACGCCGTGCAGTCCGTCGCCGAGGCCCGCGGGGTGCCGATGGCGCGGGTCGCGCTGGCCTGGGTGCTGGGCAATCCGGTGGTCACCGCCCCGGTCGTCGGCGCCACCCGCCCGGGCCACCTCGACGACGCGGTGGCCGCGTTGGACGTCCGGTTGACCGGGGCGGAGGTGGCGGCGCTGGAGGCGCCGTACACGCCCCGGCTGCCGACCGGCTTCTGAGCCCGACCCGTCGAGCGGTTCCGGGGTGCGCCCGGTCTCCCGGGCGGGGAAGATGTCGCCGACGGGGAAGGCCCCGGCGCCGGCGGTGGTTGACTCCGCCGGAGCGGTCACGGCTGTGGGGCACACGGATGCGGGGAACGGGGGCGACGATGGCGCAGCGGATCACGGCGGTCGCGCGGCTGCGGGCCAGGGCGGGGCGTGAGACGGAGATGCGGGAGCAGGCGCGGTCGATGGCGGCGTCGAGCCTGGTGGAGCCCGGCTGCCTGTCGTACCGGAACTACGTGGACCCGGACGATCCGCGCGCGTGGGTGGTCGTGGAGGAGTGGGAGTCGCGGGAGGCCTTCGAGGCGCACCTGGCCAGCCCGCACCTGGCGCGCTCGCTGGAGCGTACGGCCGAGCTGCTGGACGGCCCGCCGGAGCTGCGGGTACTGACGGACGCCCGGCTCGGCTGAGCCGCGCCGAACTCGGCCCAGGACGTCCGGGCGGGCTCAGCCCACGTCGTCCGGTCCGGTGAAGTCCGGCGAGGTGTAGCCGGGGCCGGTGAAGTCGGGCGGGGTGAAGGCGGCGGGCCGGGGGGCGTGGCCGTCGGGGTCGGTGAGGCCGTCCGGACCGGGGCTGGTGAAGGCGGGCGGGGTGTAGCCGGGGCTGCTGAAGTCGGGGCTGCTGAAGCCGGGTGCGGGTCGGCCGGGGACGGCGGGCAGCTGGGTGAGCAGGTAGGGCAGCAGTCCGCGCTCGCGCAGGGCGGTGCGCCACTCGTGGCGGGCGGCGGCGAGTTCGGCGGCCAGCTCCCGGTCGGTGCCCGCCGGGACTGCGGCGGCGCCGTCGCGTATGGCGGTGAGGAGCAGCCCGATGATGCCGACGGCCATCGCGGCGACTCCGGCGGCGAGCGCCACCCAGCCGGCGGTGACCAGGGAGCGGGCGAGGGTGAGCCCGGAGTCGGCGGCGCGCAGCAGGTAGCCGATCAGCAGCAGGGCCAGTGCGGCGGTCCAGGCGAGGATCGGGGTGAGCACGGTGAGGACGGGGAACAGCCCGGCGCCGCCGTTGGCGGAGCGCAGCTGGCTGAGCAGGCCGGGGGCGTACGGTTCGACGTCGGCCGGTGGCGGGGGCGTGGCGTGCAGGTTCTCGCGCAGCGCGGTGTAGTGGGCGTACTCGGTGGCGGCCGCGGCGTTGATGCGGTCGGCGTCGCGCAGCGCGCGGACGCGCAGCTGGTCGGCGGTGAGCGCGCCGGGGGCGCGCCGGGCGGTGAGGACGGTGCGGTCGCGCAGGGCTTCGCCGAGGAGGCGCTCGTACTCCGGGCGGTCCTCGGCGAGTAGCGGCGGGGGGTTGGACATGGGGACCCCGTTCATGCGGACTCCGATCGGCATCGCGGAAGGACGCGCATCGAGGACGCGGGGACCCTCGGGACGCCGAAACGGGCGCGGAGGCGGGCCGCCGGGCGGGCGGCCGGGTGTGGTGTGCCTCATGGTAGGGGTGGGTGCAGCCGTGCTGACAGTCGGTTTCCGGAATTTCGCGCCCCGGGCCGCGCGCGTGTGGCGGCCCGAGCGCCGGGAACAACTGTTCGAGTAGTGGTAGGAGTTGACTACTGGTCGGATGGTCAGATCGGCAGCCGCGCGACCAGCAGACGCCCTTCCATGGTGACCCCGCCGTCCATCGCCACCGCCAGGTCGTCCGCGTAGACGTACGGCCCGGGGATGTGCGGAGGCTGCCCGTCGTCCGCGTGCACCGCGCCGGTGAGGTACGGGATCGGGCTGTGCCCGTGCACGATCCGGGTGCCGCCGTAGGTGTCGAGCAGCTCGTGGACGGCCGTCGGCCCGGCGTCGCCGCGGAAGGCGAAGCGCTTGGTGAAGCGGCGGAAGCAGTCCCACCACTCGTCCACGCTGCCGTCCGAGAGCAGGCTGTGCACCGCGTCGTTGACGTCGGGGATGGACTCGCCGTACTCCAGGTACGCGGTGGTGTCGGAGTGCAGCAGCAGGTGCCCGTCCTCCAGCGCGACGGCGGGCAGCCGGGAGAGCCAGCTGATGTGGTGCGCCTCCAGCCGGTCCAGGTCGTTCTGCTGGCCGCCGTTGAGCCGCCAGGCGGCGAGGAAGGAGGCGGTGCCGGCGGTGGACTGCACGGGCTCGTCGCCGTACTTGGCGGCGCCGAGGAAGAGCAGTTCGTGATTGCCCATCAGGGCGCGGCAGTAGCCGCCGGCGGCGGCGGCCTCGGCGGCGAGCTGCATGACCAGGTCGATGACGCCGATGCCGTCCGGGCCGCGGTCGGTGAAGTCGCCGAGGAACCAGATCCGGGCCCGGCCGGCCGACCAGTGGCCGTCGGCGTCGATCAGGCCCTGGTGGCGCAGCTCGGCGCGCAGCTCCTCCAGGTAGCCGTGCACGTCACCGACGACGTAGACCGGGCCCGGCGGCTCGTCGGGGCCGGGGGCCGGGTACGGGTAGGTCGGCGCGGCGGGGTCGGGCAGCGGCGGGCCGAGCTCGATGGTCGGCGGGTCGTCGCGGCCGGGGAGCTGGAGGGCGGGGGAGGGCTGGTCGGGCAGGGTGGGCTCGTAGCCGGCGCGGTCGTCGTAGCCGCTCCGGTCCTGGCCCTCGTAGGCGTCCCGGCTCTCGTAGACGTCCTGGCCCTCGTAGGCGCCGTCGTACTGTCCCTGGTGCGGGAACTCCGGGGCCTGGTCGGTGTTGAGCCCCTGGGCGTGCACGGTGTGTCCGTGCCCCTGGCCGTCCGCGGGCCAGTGCTGCTCCAGGTAGCGGGCGCCGCCGTAGCCGCTGTACGTCTCCGCGTCGTACGGCGTGCCCTGGTAGCCCGCGGCGGGCTCGGGTTCGTAGTAGGTGCCGTACGGCAGCACATCGAGGTCCGGCTGGTGGCGGGGGCCTGAGTGGGGGTGCTCAGGTCCGGGGAAGCGGTCCTCGGGTGTCATTCGCCCATCATAGGAAGACCACTCTCCCGCCGTCGTCACCTGGTGGGTATCCAATCCTCCGGAGCGTCAGCCGGGCGGTCCCGCGGGGTCCGTTTTGTCCCGGCTCGGTATGGTCTCGTCGGCGCCTCGACAGGGTGTCGGCCCGGTTCGAGTGGGGTCTAGACCTCACCCGGGGGTCGGGGCGGGCTGACGGTGGTGCGCGGACTCCGCCGCTGGGAGGAGGCGCGGACGATCAGCTCGGTGGGCATCAGGGTGCCCGGTGGCGGGCCGTTCCCGGCGGTGCGGAAGCGGGGCGGGAAGAGCCGGGCGATGTCAACGCCCGTCCCGGAGTCGACGCCCTCGATGGCGTCGATGAGGAGGTTGACCACGGTGGTGCCGATCTTGCGCGGCTTGAGCGAAAGTGTCGTGATCGGCGGTTCGGTGGCGGCGTAGACGTCGCTCTCGCTGCAGCAGACCAGCAGCAGGTCGTCCGGCACCCGCAGGCCGTAGCGGCGCGCGGCGGCGAGCAGGTCGGTGCCGTTGGGGTCGAACAGCCCGTAGACGGCGTCCGGCCGGTCCGGGCGGGCGAGCAGCCGATCGGCGGCCACCGCGCCGGCCGCCGGGTCGTGCGCCGGGTAGGCCTCGTACACGGGCTCCTGGCCGACCTTGGCGCACCAGCCGAGGTAGGCCTCGGTGGAGAGCCGGGTGTAGGTGTCGGTGCTGGTGCCGGTGAGCAGGCCGATCCGGCGGGCTCCGGCCTCGGAGAGGTGGTCGAGGATGCCGAGCACGGCGGCCTCGTGGTCGTTGTCGACCCAGGCGGTGACCGGGCAGTTGCCGGGCTTGCCGTCGCTGACCACCGGGACGCCGGACCGGTACAGCTCACTGACCAGCGGGTCCTGGTCGGGCGGGTCGATCACCACGGTGCCGTCCAGGGCGATGTTGCCCCAGACGTCGTGCCGGGAGGAGGCGGGCAGCACCACCAGCGCGTAGCCGCGGCCCAGGGCGGCGCTGGTGGCGGCCCGGGCCATCTCGGCGAAGTACGCGAACTCGGTGAAGGTGAAGGGTTCTTCGCCGTACGTCGTGACGGTCAGCCCGATCAGGCCGGACCGTCCGGTGCGCAGGGTGCGGGCGGCCGCCGAGGGGCGGTAGCCGAGGCGCTCGGCGACCTCGCGCACCCGGCTGCGGGTCTCGTCGGGCAGGCGGCCCTTTCCGTTCAGCGCGTCGGAGACGGTGGTGATCGACACTCCGGCGGCTGCTGCCACATCCCGGATGCCGGCCCGCTCCAAACGCCGTGAGGTGGTGGGACGCCGACCGCTCTGGTTGGCTGCTGCTGTCATGGCGGACCGATCGTATGGCTCCTGACAAGGGTCTGTGACCGGCGCATCGGGAGCCTTTGGAGATACGTTTCTCCGCTAGTGAGCCGGGGTGCGCCCCTTCGATACCCGCTCGAAACCGGCCGTCTTACCTCTGACATGTGCCATAGGAACCGGGCAGAATGGCTGATCTGCGCCTGTAACCCGTCCGGGCATCTCACTCCTACGGGTGAGGGCCGGTCGGTATCGTGCAAGGCACCCGACCGGGTTGGTCCGGGCGCGTTCCGAGTACCCGGGGCACGGCGGTGATCCCGACCGTGGCACGGCGGGCGGACCGGAGAGACACGAAGGAGTACGACCGTGAGCAGTGGTACGTCAGCGCAGGGCCCGCGCCTGCGGCCGACCCTGGACGGCATCCCCACCTACAAGCCCGGCAAGCCGGCCGGCGCCGACGCCTACAAGCTGTCCTCGAACGAGAACCCCAACAACCCGCTGCCGGGTGTGCTGGAGGCGGCGGTCGCGGCGGCCGGCTCGTTCAACCGCTACCCCGACATGGGTGTCAGCGAGCTGACCGCGGAGCTGGCCGCGCGCTTCGGCGTGCCCGCCGAGCACATCGCCACCGGCACCGGCTCGGTCGGCGTCGCCCAGTCGCTGATCCTGGCCACGGCCGGACCGGGCGACGAGGTGATGTTCGCCTGGCGCTCCTTCGAGGCCTACCCGATCATCACCCAGATCGCCGGTGCCACGCCCGTCCCGGTGCCGCTCACCGCGGGCGGCGACCACGACCTGGACGCGATGCTGGCCGCGATCACGCCGAACACCCGGCTGATCTTCGTCTGCAACCCCAACAACCCCACCGGCAACGTGATCCACCGCGCCGAGCTGGAGCGCTTCATCGACGCCGTGCCGGGCGACGTCCTGGTGGTCGTCGACGAGGCGTACATCGAGTTCATCCGCGACCCCGAGGTGCCCAACGGCATCGACCTCTACCGCGACCGCCCGAACGTCTGCGTGCTGCGCACCTTCTCCAAGGCGTACGGCCTGGCCGGCCTGCGGGTCGGCTTCGCGATCGCCCACGAGCCGGTGGCGAACGCGCTGCGCAAGACCGCCGTCCCGTTCGGCGTCAGCCAGCTCGCCCAGGACGCCGCCGTCGCCTCGCTGCGCTCGGAGCAGGCCCTGCTGGAGCGGGTGGAGGGGCTGGTCGAGGAGCGCAACCGGGTGGTGGCCGGGCTGCGCGCGCAGGGCTGGGAGATCCCGGACTCGCAGGCCAACTTCGTCTGGCTCTGGCTCGGCGAGCGCTCGGCGGAGTTCGCCGCGGCCTGCACCGAGGCCGGCGTGATCGTCCGGCCGTTCCCGGAGGGTGTGCGGGTGTCGATCGGGGAGGCCGAGGGCAACTCGATCTTCCTGGCGGTGGCGGAGGCGTTCCGCAAGGAGATCAACGGCTGACGTCCTCCGGTTCGCAGGGGCGCACTCCACGGGGATGCGTCCCTGCGGCGTCTCCGGGGGTCATTTCCGGGGCTGTCTTCGGGGCCGTCTGAGGATGCCCTGCCGGATGGCCGGGGATCCTGGGAGGGCGCTGGGAGTTCGGCCAACGGCTGGCCAGCCCCGGGCCAAGGCGCCCGCGACGGGTGGGCGACAAGTCCGTAATGCCCGGATCCGGCCGGTCAGTCTTCTCCCAGCCCGCGCCCAGGGCGCCGCAAGAGCGCCCGGCGAAGCTGTCCGCCATGAAGGTGCTCCCACGGCGGCGAGGTGCCGTCCTCGTCAACTCCGCGCTCGGCGTGGCCCTACTGGGCGGTGCGGCCCTGGTGTACGCCACGGTCGACGGCAGCGGCGGTACGGCTGCGGCCAAGCCCGTCGCCCGTACCGCGACCGTCACCAAGGGCACGGTCCTGGCCACTGTGTCCGGAACCGGCACCCTGGTCTCACCGACCGACGCGGCCCAGGACTTCACCACCGGCGGGCGGCTCACGGCCGTCAAGGTCGGGGTGGGGGACGCCGTCAAGAAGGGGCAGGTGCTCGCGACCGTCGACACCACGGCGGCCCAGCAGCAGGTGGACGCCGCGCAGGCGGCCCTCACCACGGCCAACGCCAACCTCACGAAGGCGCAGGCCGGGGTCACCACGACGACCACCGAGCCGCTGCCCCAGACCTCCGCTCCCTCGCCCGCACCCTCGGGCGCGGCGTCGGGCAGCGGTGGCGGCGGCGGTCGCGGGGCGGGCGGGAGCAGTGTGCCCGCCCCGCAGACCACCACCATCACCACCACCAAGGTCGACGACGCGGCCGTCGCCCAGGCCCAGCAGCAGGTCGCCACCGCGCAGACCAACCTCACCAACGCCCAGGCGGCGCTGGCCGGCACCACCCTGACCGCGACGGTGGACGGGACGGTCGCCTCGATCTCGGCGAAGGTCGGCGACACCGTCGGGGCCACGTCGTCCTCCGGATCCTCGTCCTCGGCGTCCAAGTCGACCGGTACGAGCGCCGGTTCCGGCTCCCCCAGCGGCTTCATCGTGCTGACCAACCCGACCGGTATGCAGGTCACCGCCAACTTCTCCGAGCTGGACTCGCTCAAGCTGAAGAAGGGTGAGGCGGCCTCCGTCACCCTGAACGCGCAGTCCGACACCAAGCTCAACGCGACCGTCCTGTCGGTCAGTTCGCTGCCGTCGAGCAGCTCCGGCGGTGCCGCCGGTTCGTCGGCCGTCCAGTACGCGGCCACGCTGCAGCTCAGCGGCGACACCAGCACCCTGCGCACCGGCCTCAGCGCGACCGTCCAGGTGATCACCGGCGAGGCGGACAACGCGCTCTCGCTGCCCACCTCCGCCCTGTCGGGCACCGGGACCTCGCGGACCGCGACCGTGGTGCACACGGACGGCAGCTCCGAGCGGGTCACCGTCGGGGTCGGCGTCGAGGGCGACAGCACCGTGCAGGTCGTCTCCGGGCTGACGGAGGGCGACAAGGTCGAACTCCCCACCACCAGCGGCAGCAACGGCTTCCCGAACGGGTCCTTCCCGGGCCTCGGCGGCGGGGCGGGCGGCCGGGGCGGCGGCGCCGGCGGCGCTGGCGGCTTCCCGGGTGGCGGCGGTGGCGGCGGTGGCTTCCCGGGCGGCGGCGGTGGCGGCGCCGGTGGTGGCCGCGGCGGTAAGGGCTGAGCATGCAGCACGTCATCGACAAGCGCGTCCCCGCGCATCCCGTACCGGTGATCCGGATCAGCCGGCTCACCAAGTCGTACGGGCACGGCGACGCCACCGTGCACGCCCTGCGCGGTCCGGACGACCCGGCGACCGGCGGCCCGATGGGCGTCAGCCTGGACATCGAGCAGGGCGACTACGTTGCGGTGATGGGCAGTTCGGGCTCCGGCAAGTCCACCCTGATGAACATCCTCGGCTGCCTGGACGTCCCGACCGCCGGCCGCTACCTGCTGGACGGCATCGACGTCGGACACCTGGACGAGCAGCAGCTTTCACTGGTCCGCAACCGCAAGATCGGCTTCGTCTTCCAGTCCTTCAACCTGGTGCCCCGCACCACCGCCCTCGCCCAGGTCGAGCTGCCGCTCGCCTATGCGGGCGTGCGCGCCGCCGAGCGGCGGCGCCGGGCGCTGGCCGCGCTGTCGCTGGTCGGGCTGGGTGAGCGCGGCGGGCACAAGCCCAACCAGCTCTCCGGCGGCCAGCAGCAGCGCGTCGCGGTGGCGCGCGCCCTGGTCACGGCCCCCGCGCTGCTGCTCGCCGACGAGCCCACCGGCAACCTGGACAGCCGTTCGACGGGCGAGGTGCTGGCCCTGATCGACGGGCTCAACGCCACCGGCCGCACGGTCGTGCTGATCACCCACGAGGACGAGGTCGCCCGGCACGCCAAACGGGTACTGCGGCTGGTCGACGGCCAGATCGTGAGCGACGTCCGACAGGCACCGGTCGACGGGCCGCCGCCCGCCCTGTACGAGGCGGGGGTGCCGGCATGATCCTCTGGCAGACGCTCCGCTTCGCGGTCGGCGGCCTGGCCGCCAACAAGGTGCGCTCGGCGCTCACCATGCTGGGGGTGCTGATCGGTGTCGCCTCGGTCATCCTTCTGCTGGCGGTCGGCAACGGCTCGTCCCAGGCGGTGAAGGACTCGATCACCTCGCTCGGGACCAACTCGCTGACGGTCAGCGCCGGTTCGGCGGCCGGCGGCGCGCGGGCCACGTCCTCGGTGAAGAAGCTGACGGTCGCCGACGCCAAGGCGCTGGCGAGCGACGGCGACTCCTCGGCGATCAAGTCGGTCGCACCGGTGGTCACCACGAGCGGGACGGCGCTGTACGGCGACATCTCGTACAGTCCCGGCTCGATCGTGGGCACGTACCCGGCGTACTTCGAGACCTCCAACCAGAAGGTCGCGCACGGAGAGTACTTCACCGATGACGACGTCCTGGGGTCGCGCAAGGTCGCGGTGCTCGGCGCCACGACGGCCAAGCAGCTGTTCGACGCCGAGGACCCGGTCGGGAAGAAGATCGTGCTCGGCGGCACGCCGTTCACGGTGGTGGGCGTGCTGCAGGCCAAGGGCGGCAGCGGCTTCACCGACCCGGACGACGTGGTGATCGCGCCGCTGCCGACCGTGCAGAACGCGTTCACCGGGTTCGGGCCGGTCAACCAGATCCTGGTGCAGGCCTCGTCGGCCGACACGACGACGGCGGCGCAGTCGGAGATCACCCGGGTGCTGCTCGGGACGCACGCGATCACCGATCCGACGAAGGCCGACTTCCGGATCACCAACCAGGCGTCCCTGTTGACCGCTCGGGAGAGCACGACGAAGACCTTCACCGTGCTGCTGGGTGCGGTGGCGGCGATCTCGCTGCTGGTCGGCGGGATCGGGATCACCAACATCATGCTGGTGACGGTGACCGAACGAACGCGTGAGATCGGCATCCGCAAGGCGCTGGGTGCGCCGAGGGCCGTGATCCTCGGGCAGTTCCTGACCGAGTCGACGCTGCTGTCGGTGATCGGCGCGGGGTTGGGCGTGGCGGCCGGGATCGCCGGCTCGCACTTCAGCATCGTCGGCATCAAGCCGGTGGTGATCCCCGAGTCCGTGCTCGGCGCGTTCGGCATCGCCGTCGCCATCGGGCTGTTCTTCGGCAGCTACCCCGCCAACCGGGCCGCCTCGCTGCGGCCGATCGACGCCCTCCGGCATGAGTAGGAGCAGTTCTTCGATGAATCAGGCCGATCAGGTTGCGCTGCTCGCCACTCCCCCGGATGCGCGGGACGTCAGTGGTGAGCTGGCCGCTCCGCCGCGTCGGAAGCTGCCTTGGCTGAGCTTGGTGCTGGCGGGTGGTGTGATCGCCACGGGTGCGTTCGCCGGTGGGGTCTGGTACCAGCAGGGGCAGGCGCCGAGCGGGAAGTCCTCCTCTCCTCGGGCCGCGGCTGCGGGTGCCCCTGCGGCGGGCGGTTACGGGGGCTACGGCGGGCAGGGCGCCGGGCGCCGAGGTGGTCAGGGCGGCCAGGGTCAGGGCGGCCAGGGTCAGGGCGGGCAGGGGCAGGGCGGACAGCCCGGCTTCGCGCGGGGCACGGTCAAGGCCGTGGACGGTTCGACCGTCTACCTGACCGACTCCAACGGCAACACCATCAAGGTCACGACTGCCGACACCACCAAGGTCCAGCTCAACAAGGACGGCAAGGTCGCCGACCTCCAGCCCGGCCAGAGCGTGACCGTCGTCGGCACGCCCGACTCCAACGGCGGCTACAACGCCAGCCAGCTCGTCGAAGGCGGCGCTGCCGGTGGTTTCGGTGGCGGTGGCGGTGGCTTCGGAGGGGGTAACCGGAACCCGTCCGGCGGCTAACCCGGAAGCCGACGGACGCTCGCGAGGCCCTCGCCCTGTTTGGGGCGAGGGCCTCCGCGTGTTCAGCGGGGCTTGTCGCTGTCGTCGGGGCGCGGCATCCTCAGGGTCGCGATCACGCCCAGGGCCACGGTGGCGATCGCGAGGGCGAGGAGGGCGAGGAGGACGGCGCCGACGAAGAACTTCACGGGGTCCACGCCTCGTTCCGGTCCAGGTCGCGGAGCAGGTGGAGGAGGTTGAGCAGAGTGCTCACGGGCGCGTTGCCGAAGTCGACCAGGATGCGGCCGTCGAGGGTCGTCTCGGGGGTGTCGGCGGAGCCCCAGAGGAGTCCGTGCGGGATGCCCCGTCGGTGCAACTCGCCCAGGAGGGCGGTGATCTGGAGTCTGGTGTAGTCGCGCATCCGGGGGTCGTCGGGGGCGATGGGGTCGCGGTTCACGAGGCGAAGTCCAGCTCGTACCAGACGCTCTTGCCGCGCTTCTGGGGGTCGACGCCCCAGCGGTGGGTGAGACCCTCCACGAGCTGGAGGCCCCGGCCCGTCTCGGCGAAGTCGGCGGGCGTGCGCTGGTGGGGGAGGGCGTCGGACTCGTCGGAGACGGAGACGTGGAGGGTGCAGCCGAGGATGGAGATGAAGACGACGGGGGCGGTGGTGTCGCCGTACCGCCAGGCGTTGACGATCAGCTCGGCGAGGGCGAGTTCGGCGTTGAAGATGGTCTCGGGGTCGCAGTTGCTGCGGGTCAGGGCGTTCCGCAGGGCCTGCTTGGAGAGGGTGAGCGAGGGGGTGTTACGGGTGCACACGGGAACCTCCGTGAGGCGGTGGTGTGAGAGGGGGAGCCGTGAGCCAGGCCAGGCGATGGTTGCTCTTCGGCGTGCGGGTAGCAGGCGCCTACTGCCCGGAACGGAAGCATTGCTGACGATCCGTCGGATCTGTCTGGGGGCGACGATAGCGCTGTCCGCCACAGATTTGTGGCGGACAGCGAGAAGTTCCCTCTGACGTGGCAGCGGCTCTGAGGCACACTGGTCCCACGACCTGCAGAGAGGACGCCATGGCGCTTCGATCGAACCCAACTCTCCGCCAACTGCGCTTGGGTGCTGAGCTGCGCAGGATGCGGGAGCAGGCGGGCCTCGGAGGCAGTCAGCTCGCCCGCGCGTTGGGCATCAACCCTGCCCATGTGACGCAGATGGAGAGCGGGAAGACCGGGATCAGCGTCGAACGCCTGCGCACGATCGCTGCGTTGTGCATGTGCGTCAATGAGCCTCTGATCGATGCCCTGGTGGAGATCATTACGGACCGAGACAAGGGTGGCTGGTGGGAGGAGTACCGCGGAAGTCTCTCACAGGACTTCCTTGAGATCGCTGAGATCGAGAGTCGTGCACACGCGCTCTCGACCTACACGATGGCCTTCATCCCTGGGCTGCTCCAGACCAACGCTTACGCCTCGGCCGTCTTTGCGCGAGACGTCCCACCTCTTCCGCGCCCCGAGGTCGATCTGCGTACAGCTTTTCGGGTGGAGCGGCAGCGAATCATCCGATCCGGCGAAACGCCGTACTCCGCCTACATCCACGAGGCAGCGCTGCGCATGCAGTTCAGCGGACCAAAGGTCCAAGCCGAACAGCTCGGCAGCCTCATCGATGACTCCGAGCGGTCGACCATCTCCGTTCGAGTCGTGCTGTTCGACGTGGACACACTTCCGGTCACCCACGAGAACTTCACGTACGTTGAAGGCCCGATTTCTGAGCTCGACACGGCGCAGATGGACTCAGGCCTCGGCAACGTGTTCTTCGACGCCCCGGCCCATACCGCCCGATTCCGTTCACTGCTCGCCCGGATCGATTCGGCAGCCCTCTCAGAAGAGGAGTCCCGAGAGTTCATTCGATCCATCAAGAAGGATATGGAAAGCAAGCATGTCTAACTCTATTTGGCAGAAGTCTAGTTACTCCGGCGCGAACTCCGAATGTGTTGAGGTGCGTCAAGCCGGCGGGGTGATCGAGCTCCGCGAGTCCGACGAGGGTGACGTCATCGTCCGAACCTCGTCCCTCAAGTTCGCCCAGTTCCTCCAGGGCGCGCAGGCCGGCGAGTTCGACCACCTGATCACCGCCATCGCCTAGCGAATCGTTCCGGCGGCCTCTTGCTCCTCGCAAGAGGCCGCCGGCCACGCCAACCTCCCGTCGGCAGCCAGGACTCAGTGGCCGGCGAGTTCCTGTTCGAGGTCGTCCAGGTCGCGAGGCGTGTTGATGGCCCGCCAGGGATCGTCGACCCGATAGCCCATCAGCTGGCGCGCTCGAATCAACCGGGGAAGGGTGGTCTGCTCGTGGTCGCCCTCGTCGGGCAGCAACTCCACGATCCGCGGGTCGAAGACGTAGACGCCGCCGTTGACCCGTAGCGGCGGTGGCACGTGCGAGGCGAGTGTGGTCACCTGGCCCCGCTCGTCGCAGTCGACGGTGCCCCTGGGCAGCCAAGGGCGCGGTAGGGCAACTGTGGCCAGCGCGGCGTGATGTCGGTGGTGGGCGAACATCCCGGTGAGTGGGAATCGCGTCCAGATGTCCCCGTACACCGCCAACCACGGTTCGTCGGGCCGGTCGAGGGCGGCGGCGGCCAGCTTGAGCCCCCCGCCCCGCCCCAGGGGCCGCTCCTCGGTCACCACGGTCGCGCGCAGTGGCAGGCAGTGGGATGCGAGGTAGTCGTCGATCACCTGAGCCAGGTGGCCCGCGGACACGACGACCTGTTCCACGCCCGACTCGGCGAACCAGTCGAGTTGATGGCGCAGGATCGACATGCCGTGCACCTCGACCATCGTCTTCGGCAGGGTCTGTGTCAGCGGCCGCAACCGGCTGCCGCAGCCGCCGGCGAGGACCACGGCCTGACGCACCGCACCTCGGCTCGGGCCCCCGGCATCCGTTATGCCTGTGAGTTGCGACATGGCTACTCAGCGTACGCCATGGGGCTTGGTGGCTAACCTGGCTCTCATGACGAGTACATGGCGGAAGTCCAGCTTCAGCGAGGCGAACCTCAACTGCGTTGAGGTTCGGGCCGTCGACGGGTTGATCGAACTCCGTGAGTCCGACGAGGGTGACGTCATCGTCCGCACCACGCCCCTCAAGTTCGCCAAGTTCCTCCAGGGTGCCAAGGCGGGCGAGTTCGACCACCTGATCACTACCAGCGCCTAGCGAATCGGTCCGGCGGCCTCTCGCTCCCCGCAAGAGGCCGCCGATGGTCTTTCAGTCCCGGATCCGGGCGACGAGGAAGTCGAGCCGTTCCTCCTGCCAGTCCGCCGGGATGCGCCCGCTGTCCGCCAGGACGGCCATGCCGTGCAACGCGCTCCAGGTGACTTCGGCGAACAACTCGCGTCGCTCGCTGTCAGGGCGGAAGCAGCTGACGAACTCCTCGAAGCAGGCCCGCATCGGGAGTGGTGTCTCGGCGCTCGCGAACTTCAAGTCGGTGGGCAGGATGAACATCGCCTGGTACAGGGCGGGTCGCTCGGTCGCGAACGCCAGGTAAGCGTGGCAGACGGCGCGCAGGGCCTGGCTGGGTTCGGGGACGGCCTGCCGTGCGCGGTGCAGTTGCGTGGCGAGTTCGCTGAATCCGTCGAGCGCGACGGCGCCCACGATGGCGTCCTTGCCGTTGAAGTGGCTGTACAGCACCGGCTGGCTGTACTCGACGCGTTCGGCCAGCCGTCTTGTCGTCACCGCCTCCCAGCCTTCGGCCTCCGCGAGTTCGCGTGCGGCCGTGACGATCAGCTGATGACGGTGGGCGCGTTCACGTTCGCGGCGATTGCTGATGGCGGACATGACTTGATGATAGCAACGCTAGACATTCTGTCGGGGGCAGCGTAACGTCGCTCTCACTGCTAGCGCCGCTAGGTGCTGGTGCTGTCACCAAGGGGGAAACGCATGCTCATCAACATCGCCAACGTGCTCGCCGGACTGATCGGCGTCGGCATCATCCTCGTCGGCGTGCAGGAGATCTGGCGGCCGCAGGCCTCAGCCGGCTTCGGCATCCCCGGCACGCCGGTCGAGGACGGCAACTTCCAGGCCTGGCTGTCCGTCAAGGCCGCGCGCGACATCGTCTCGGGACTGTTCATCTTCATCCTGCTGGCTGGAGCGACGCACCACCTGCTGGGCTGGTTCATGCTGGCCGCCACCGGCATTCCCGTCGGGGACATGCTGACCGTGTTGCGCAACAACGGGCCCAAGGCGGCCGCTTACGGCGTCCACGGCGCCACCGCCGCCGTGACGCTGGTGAGTAGCCTGCTCCTGCTCGTCGCGTAGCCGAGCCGCGCCAGCAGCACTCGGGGTCGGGGCCGCGCCGCTGGTGAATCACCCAGTTCGGCGCGGTTCGCCCTGCACGCCGGACCAGTAGTCCCTACGATCTGCCCGTTGCTTCAATTCGGACCGCCTCGCGCAACCCGACACGGAGGAACCGGCATGGACCAGCGCACAACATCCCACCCAGTGCAGGACGTTGAGAGCCAGCGGCGCTTCACCGCCGGAAAAGCCCTACTCATCGGCGCCCTGCTCGCCGTGGCGGCGCCGGGCACGGCGTACGCCAACACCGCAGCGGTCACGGTGCAAACCCCGGGTGCCACCCTCGGCCCGACCGCCATCGACTCGTCGATCTCCACCAGCGCACACTGCGGCAGCGGCCTGGTCTCGGCGGGTGGCATCGACCAGGCCACCGGAACGGGCGCCGGCTCGAACGGCAACCACGTGCTGGGCACCGAGCCCAGCTCGGACGGGACCACCGAGTACACCGGCACCACCGGAGTCGTCGGCACCGACCTCACCTACTGGATCGCCAAGGGCGGCAGCGGCGGACAGCTCAACTCCGCTTTCTCCACCACTCCTTACGCGATGTGCCTGACCAGCAACCTGATCAACCACACCCAGGTGGTGATGAACAAGGCCAACACGCCGACCACTGCGGCGACCGTCGGCCTGGTCACCGCGAGCTGCCCGTCCGGCTCCGCCCTGCTCGGCGGCGGCGCGCTCGTCACCCCGGGCAACACCGGCAACCTGAAGGCGATCGCGAGCTTCCCCACCTTCGACGACGCCGCGCACGACTTCGGGAAGAAGGCCGCCGCCGACGGGGACACCAACCCCGACTCCTGGAGCGCGGTCGGCTGGGACAACAGCACCAACGCTTCCAACGAGACCTACGCGTACGCGATCTGCAGCGGCAGCGGCATCAACGTCAGCGGCGTCACCGTGAAGGTCCGCTTCAGCGAGGCGAGCGGCCCGACCACGGGCGGCACCGGCCAGACCACCACCGTCAGCTGTGGCAGCGGCGACGGGACGCTGGTCAGCGGCGGCGCCGCGATCAGCGGGGGAGGCGTCACCACCACCGACTTCACCGGCCCCGGCTCGGCGGGCGACCACCTCAACGGCAGCTACCCCAGCGACTCCTCCGGCAACCCGGTGAGCAACGGCACCACCAGTGCGGCCTCCTGGACGGCCTACACCCACACCGGCGGGATGGCGTCGAGCGGCACCCACTCCGACGCCTGGGCGCTGTGCGCCAACGACGGCGTCTGAGCCGCTCCCCGGAGTCCCTCCCCCATGAAAGGCACGAACCGATGACCACGAAGAGGCCCCTGCGGGCGGCCACGCTGGCGAAGGCCGCGATCCCGGGCGCGCTGCTCGCCCTGGCCGTACCGCACCTCGCCTACGCGGACACCGCGAGCGTCACCGTCACCTCCCCCGGCGCCACCATCGGCCCCGGGACCCCGTTCACCGGCGTCTCCGCGCACGCCGACTGCGCGGACGGTCTCGTCTCCGGCGGTGGCATCACCCAGACCACCGGCGACGACCGGGCGGGCAACGGCAACCACGTCATGGGCGTGGCGCCCGGCGCGGACGACCTGAGCGAGTTCACCGGCGCGCCCGGGGTCGTCGGCCAGGACGCCACCCACTGGCTCGCCTTCGGCGGCAGCGGCAGCAACTACAGCCCCGACTTCTCCAGCACGCCGTACGCGCTGTGCCTGTCCAGCAACCGGATCCGGCACACCCAGGTCGTCATGAACAAGATCGCCGGCCCGACGGTCTCGCAGACCGCGAAGCTCGTCACCGCCACCTGCCCGGCCGGCACCCTCCTGATCGGCGGCGGCGCCCGCACCACCCCGGCGAGCGTCGGCAGCCTCAAGCCCATCGCGAGCTTCCCCACCTTCGACGACGCCGCCCACGACTTCGGGAAGAAGGCCGCCGCCGACGGGGAGACCAACCCCGACTCCTGGACGGCCGTCGGCGGCATCGGCGGCGGTCGCGACGGCGGCAACACGACCTACGCCTACGCGATCTGCAGCGGCGAAGGCGAGCACGTCAAGGGCATCACCACCGAGGTGCGCTTCAGCGAACTCAGCGGCTCGACGGTGGCCGGCACCCACCGGACGGCGACGGTCGGCTGCGACTCCCCGGACGAACAGCGCCGGCACAGCGAATGGCACCTGGTCAGCGGAGGTGCGGCGGCCAGCGGTGGCAACGTGACCACCACGGACTTCAGCAAGGCCGGCTCCGGTGGCACCCACCTCACCGGCAGCTACCCCAGCGACGCCGCCGGCACCCCGGTCGCCGACGGGGCCACCGAACCCGCCTCCTGGACGGCCTCGGTCCACGTCGGCGGCTCGCCCTCGCCGGACACCTACACCGACGTGTGGGCGCTCTGCCTGGACACCCGGCACGGAGCGGGCAACGGGCGTTAGGCGGCCGGCCGGACGGCATCCGGGCTGCGGCAAGGACATCATGCAGGAAGTCGGCCCGCCCGACTTGAGTTACACCGCTCCGGATGGCACGTCGGACCGCTGGGACTTCTGAATCGTTCCGGCGGCCCCTTGCTCCTCAGGTGCTGCCAGTTCATTCGATCCTTGACCACTTCGCCCCGCCGAGCTTGTGCTCGGCGGGGCGAAGTGCTGCGGGGTGGTTGACGTCGCATTGCCGAAAACTGGGTCGGAACTCCCCTAGAACGGAGATCTGGACGCATAACCGGCAAGGCAGGTGCCGTCATCGGTCGGGCGGACAGGGCGAGGGTGGTCCGCCGGTCCGGGGGGCGGGTCCGGCGCCCCGGTGGGGGTGGGTGGCGGCCACCGCGCTCGGGCCGGGTTGCCCGGACGCATGCAACGTTTCGCCCCGCTCGCGGCATCAGAGTGATGGGAGGGCTGCGGGAGGGGAGAGGCGCGCACGCGGGGCGGGTTGAATTCTGTTCAGTCTGCGGAATTCCGTCATATTCATTCAGTTCGTGTGCGATATTACGCGCCCGGGTCGATTCCGGGGACTGTTGCAGAGCCGTGACGGTCGCGCGCGAAAAACCGTTCGACCGGCGGGGTTCCAGGGTTAGCATTCCGGAATGGAATCGAATCTCCCTCCGATACGGAATTCGTCCGATGACGCGGATCTCCGCCCGTCCCGCAACGGGCCGCTTCGGCTGGCCCGGTTCGGTGCGACCTTCCTGGGTGTGAGTGTCCTGTCCGGTGTGCTGCTGGCGGGCCTCGTCCTGCCCGTCGCCGGCGGCATCGGGCTGACCGCCAAGAGCACGGCGGAGGGCTTCGACGACATCCCCGACGACTTCAAGACCCCGCCGCTGACCCAGGCGACGCAGATCTTCGACGCCAAGGGCGGCCTGATCGCCAAGGTCTACGAGCGCGACCGCACCGTCCTCACCGCCGACCAGATGTCGCCGTTCATGCGGCAGGCCCAGGTCGACATCGAGGACGCCCGGTTCTACGAGCACGGCGCCGTCGACCTCAAGGGTGTCCTGCGCGCGCTCAGCAAGAACGCGGAGAGCGGCACCGCCGCCCAGGGCGCCTCCACGCTGACCCAGCAGTACGTGAAGAACGTCAACGTGGAGAAGGCCGGCGACGACAAGGACGCCGTCCTGGAGGCCCAGCGCAAGACCCTGGGCCGCAAGATCCAGGAGCTCAAGGTCGCGATCAAACTGGAGGAGGACCTGCCGAAGGATCAGATCCTCACCAACTACCTCAACATCACCTTCTACGGGAACGGCGCCTACGGCGTGGAGGCCGCGTCCCAGCGCTACTTCAGCAAGAGCAACAAGGACCTGACCATCGCCGAGGCCGCCACCCTCGCCGGTCTGGTGCAGAACCCGTCGCAGTACGACCCGAAGCTGCACCCGCAGGCTGCCCAGAAGCGCCGGGACACCGTCATCGACAAGATGGTGGAGAACAAGCACATCACCGCCGACCAGGCGAAGGAGGCGAAGGCCGCCCCGCTGGGCCTGAAGTACAAGGAGCCGCGGAACGGCTGCATCACCGCCCAGGCCGGCATGGGCTTCTTCTGCGACTACGTCCGCCACGTGGTCAAGCAGGACCCGGCCTTCGGCAAGAGCGCCGAGGAGCGCAAGAAGCTCTGGGACACCGGCGGTCTGAACATCTACACCACGCTGGACCCGGACAAGCAGGCCGCCGCCCAGAAAGCGGTGAGCGACAACGTGCGGGTCACCGACACCGTCTCCGCCGCCGCCACCATGGTCGAGCCCGGCACCGGCAAGATCCTGGCGATGGCCCAGACCCGGCCGTACGGTCTGGTGACGGAGAAGAACCAGACCGTCGTCAACCTCAACGTCGACGCCTCGATGGGCGGCGGCAACGGCTTCCAGCCCGGTTCGACCTTCAAGCCGATCGTCGCGGCCGCGGCACTGGAGGCGGGGCTGTCGCCGATCCAGGAGTACTCGGCCCCGAACTCGCTCGAGTACCCGACGATGAAGACCTGCGAGGGGACCTGGAAGAACGAGGCCCGGCCCAAGACGGTGGTGCCCAACGAATCCGCCAGCGAGAAGGGCCCCTACCAGCTGAAGATGGCGATGGCGCTCTCGGTCAACACCTACTTCGTGCAGATGGAGCAGGAGATCGGCCTCTGCGCGGTCAAGCAGATGGCCAACAAGCTCGGCATCACCACCAAGGCCAGCGGCAAGCCGCTGGAGGAGGTCCCCGCGATGGCCCTGGGCGTCGAGGAGATGAGCCCGCTGACCATGGCCAACGTCTACGCGACCTTCGCCGCCGAAGGCACGCACTGCGCCACGATCGCCATCAACAGGATCACCACCGTGGACGGCAAGGACGTCCCCGTCCCGGCCGGCCACTGCGAGAAGGTGTTCTCCGAGACGACGGCACGAGCGCTGAACACCGTCCTGAACGGCGTGACCGAGAACAAGGGCACCGGCGCCGCGCTCAACCTGGATGACGACCGGCAGATCGCCGGCAAGACCGGCACCTCGGACCACAAGAAGGCCGCCTGGTTCGACGGCTACACCCCGCAGCTCGCCACCGCCGTCTGGCTCGGCGGTCCCGCCGGCGGCGTCGAGATGCGCGACATCACCATCAACGGGCACTACCACGGCGAGGTGTTCGGCGCCGACGGCCCCGGCCCGATCTGGCAGATGGCCATGAACCAGGCCCTGCGCGGCACGCCCGAGCAGTCCCTGCCGATGGCCGACATCCCCGACCCGGTGGTCAAGCCCGACCCGACGTCCAAGCCCGACCCGAGCAACACCGGGACCGGCACGGCCACGCCGCCCGCCACCCCGCGCGGCACCACCCCGCGCGGCACCACCCCGCGCGGCACCACCCCGCCCGACTCGGAGGACTGACGACGGTCCCACCGGCGGCTCCTTGCTCTTGGCGAGGGGCCGCCGATGGGCGAATCGGCACCTCCTACAATCCCGGCCATGACAGCCATAGACGCAGTGATCCGCCCCGCCGTCCCGGCCGACCTGGGCACCGTGGCCGGGATCTACGCGCACTACGTCCGCGACACCGTGATCACCTTCGACGAGACGCCGCCCGCGCCCGCCGTCTGGCAGCAGCGGTTCGAGGACCTCGCCGCCCGGGGGCTCCCGTTCCTGATCGCCGAGGTGTCCGGCGAGGTCGCCGGCTACGCGTACGCGGCTCCCTGGCGGCCCAAGCCCGCCTACCGGTACACCGCCGAGAACTCGATCTACCTCGCTCCCGCCCACACCGGTCGGGGCCTCGGCGGCGCCCTGCTGGAAGCCCTGCTGGCAGCCTGTGGCGAGACCGACCTGCGGCAGGTGGTGGCCGTCATCGCCGACTCCGGCAGCGACGCCTCGGTCGCGCTCCACCGCCGGTACGGCTTCACCGATGCGGGCCGGCTGTCCGCCGTCGGCTTCAAGCACGACCGATGGATCGACACCGTCCTGATGCAGCGCACCCTCGGCTGACGACTTCAGCCCGCGTTCAGGGTGATGGCCTGCACCGGGCAGGCCTCCGCCGCCTCTCGGACCATCGGGTCGCCGGACCGGGCCGCGCCGCCCGGGAGGAGTTCCACGACGCCCTCGTCGTCCTGGGAGAACACCTCGGGCGCGTGGCGGGTGCACATGGCCGCGCCGATGCACCGGCCGGTGTCGAGCTCGATGTCCACGGCGCCTCCTACCAGGCGACCGGCAGCTCGGACAGGCTGCCCTGCAGCACGTACGGGGGATTGGCCCGTACCTGGTCGGCGGGTACGGCGAGCCGCAGGGTGGGGACGCGGCGGAGCAGGACGGTCAGTGCCGTCTCGATGACGGCCCGGGCGAGGTTCTGGCCGACGCACTGGTGGATGCCGTACCCGAAGGCGACGTGTCGGCCGGCCTTGCGGTGGATGTCCAGGGCGTCGGGCTCCTGCCAGGTGTCGGGGTCCCGGTTCATCAGCATCAGCGAGACGAGGACGCCGTCGCCGTCCCGGATGGTGTGCCCGGCGAGCTCGATGTCCGCGGTGGCGACGCGGGGCAGTACGTCCGCGACCGAGGTGAGCCGGGTGAGTTCGTCGACCGCGCCGGGTGTCAACTCCGGTTCGCGGCGCAGCTTTTCGAGTTGGTCGGGGTGTTCGAGCAGGGCGAGGGTCGCGGTGGCGATGGTGCTGGAGGTGGTGTCGTCGCCGCCGGTCAGCAGGATCGCGCAGAGCGCCACCAGCTGGTCGCCTTCCATGCCGCCCTCGTCCGGCCGGGCCGCCAGGAGGTCGTCGATCAGCCCGGTGCCGGGCTGCTGCTCCTTGCGCGCGATGAGGTCGCGCAGGCGGGTCAGGATCTCGCCGAAGAGCTTCCCGGCCTCCCCGGGGGCGTTCCCGTCGGAGGGGGCGAGCACCTGGCGGGTGCGCTCCGCGATGTAGCGGCCGTCGTCCTCGGGGACGCCCAGCAGCGCGAAGTTGGCCGCGCAGGCCAGTGGCAGCGAGTACGCGCAGACCAGGTCGGCCCGGTCGCCCCGGGCGAGCATCGCGTCGACCAGCCCTTCGGCGAGCTCCTCGATCCTCGGACGTAGCGCGGCGATCCGCCGGACGCCGAAGGCAGGGATCACCATCCGCCGTTGGTGGGCGTGTTCGGGGTCGTCGACGCCGCTGAGCGGGGGCGAGAACCCGGCCTCGGCCTGCTCGGCGGACTGCGGGGTCAGGGCGGGGAAGGACGGGTGCCGGACATCGACGGAGACCCGGGGATCGAGCAGCAGGGCGCGGCCCTCCGCGCTCCCGGAGACCAGCCAGACCTCCCGGCCGTCGTACAGCGTCACCCGTGACAACGGCCCGTCCGCGCGAAGCCGTTCGTAGCCGTCGGGCATCCGGTAGGGGCAGCCGCGTGCCATCGGATAGGCGGGGGCCTCGCTCGATCGGCTGCCGGTAGCTGTCACGACCATCAATCATGCCAGATGGTCCGTCCGCGAATGACGGCGTTGAGTAGCTTCAAGTCGCGTATGAATCAATGTGTTTGACGTTTCATCAGTCAATTGGTTGGCGGGCTGCTCTTCACCCTCGCCGCCCTCGGCCACCGCCGCCCCGGCCGCGCCTGACGGGTGGGTCTGGCCCCACCCCAGCTGGGGGGCCAGACCCGTGTCGGCCCGGTCGCCCGCTCCGTAGCGTCGTAGCCACACCAGCACCGCGACACGGAGGAACGGACACCATGGCCACGACCGAGCCGGCGAACCTCGACAACTCCCGCACCCAGGACGCCTTCACCACCGCGAGGAAGTGCGTCACGCTCTTCGCCACCGTCGGCGTCATCGTCCTCGCCACCGTCGCCGTGATGGCCTCCCTCGGCCACGGGACGACGCCGTTCATGTGGATCCGCGGCGCCCTCTTCCCCGCGATCGCCCTGGTACTGCTCCGTATCCTGGCCCGCGCCGCCGAGGGCTCCTACCGGGCCTTCGACCGCGTCCGGACCCTCACCACCGTGATGCCGATCGCCATCATCGGCGTTGATCTGATCCCCGGCCTCTGCCCGCCCTGGTACGCCGTCCTCCAGGGCCTCTCCGCCCTCGCCCTGGTCCCGGTCGCAGTCCTCACCCGTGGCGCCGCCCTGAGCACCGCCTTCCCCAAGCCCAACTGACGCTCCACGCCCCGCAGATGGCCGGTCCGCACCCGCGGCACCCGGCCATCCGGCGCTTCCGGGGGCGGCTAAGTGGCCACCATCGAGGTGGGCCACATCTTCAAGCTCGGCCGCAAGTACACCGAGGCCCTCGGCATCTCCGTGCTGGGCCCGGACGGCGGGCGCGTCGTCCCGATCACGGGCAGCTACGGGACCGGCGTGGAACGCGCGTTGGCCGCGATCGTGGAGACCCACCACGATGACAAGGGCATCGTCTGGCCCGTCTCGGTCGCTCCCTTCGAGGTGGCCGTCGTGGTCCTCGGTGGTGGCGACGCGGAGGCGGCAGTGACTGCCGAGAGCCTCTACCGGCGGCTGCGGGATGAGCGGATCGACGTGCTGCTGGACGACCGCGACGAGCGCCCGGGTGTGAAGTTCCGCGACGCCGGGCTGGTCGGCATCCCCTACCGGGTCACGGTCGGCGCCCGTGGCCTCGCCGGGGGGACGGTCGAGGTCACCACCCGGGCCACCGGCGAGACCCGGGCCGTCCCGGTGGCGGAGGCGGCGGAACACGTCCGGAAGTTGCTGACCGCCGCGGTGTGAGCAACGGGCGCGGCGGCCCCTTGCTCTTCGCAAGGGGCCGCCGGCGGGAGGGTTCGACGGAGGAGGGTTCGACGGGGGACAGAACCCGGCGTACTGGCCAACTAGAACTTGGGCTCGCGGAGTTGTTCGTGCTGCGGATGGCTCGGATCGCCGGTTCCTTGCTGGAAGTCGACGGGAGCGGCCTCACGCGGCCTGCTGGTCGTGGGTGGTGGTGAGGCCGCGGATGGCGTCGGCGACGGCGGGGGAGTCCTTGCGCAGGATCTTGGAGTGGTTGCTGGGGACTCTGGCGTGGACGCTGATGTGGGGGTTGCGGGCGAGCACGGGGGTGAGGTCGGCGCGCAGCTTCTCCATCGTCTTGGCGTCGGCGCCGAGGTTGCCGCCGCTGGCCATGACGTAGCGGGTGGGGACGCTCACCCGGTCGAGGACGGGGTTCAGGGCGGCGGGGGAGCACAGGTCGATGAGTTCGAGGTTGATCTCGGCGTGCTGGGCGGCGCTCATCCGGGCGGCCATGCCCAGGCGGCGGGCGATCGGGAAGATCGGGCTGAGGCGGCGGAAGAGGCCGCGGACCTGGATGCGGGTGGCGTCGTCGATCGGGTCGGTGGGGTAGGCGCCGTCCACGGACACCGCGCCGAGGGTGCGGTGGGGGTTGCGGGCGGCCCAGTGGACGGCGATCAGGGCGCCGTAGGACCAGCCGACCAGGATGGGCCGCTCGACGCCGCGGGCGGTCAGGACGGCGTCGAGGTCGCGCAGGCAGGCCTCGAAGGAGTAGTCGCCGGCGGTGCGGGACTTGCCGCGGGCGCGCTCGTCGAAGGTGATGTGGCGGTAGCCGGGGCCGAGGTCGGCGATGACGCGGCGCCAGTGGGACTGGTCGGCGTAGGAGCCGTTGAGGTAGACGACCGGGGTGCCGGAGCCGCCGGTGTCGGTGACGGCCAGGGCGGTGTCGTCGACCTCGACCATGCCGGTCCAGGCGGGGGCGAAGTGCAGCGTGCTGGTCATGGCGGGGGCTTCCTTCGCGCTATGGAGCGGTTGACGGGGGTGGGGGTTCAGAGGCTGCGGGCGGTGATGTCGCCGTGGTTGGTGGTGGCGTGGATGTCGAGGTCGGTGGTGCCGTCGTTGCGCAGGGAGTTGGTGACGCGGCCGTGGCTGGTGCCGGCGTCGAGGGTGGCGGAGGTGCCGGCGGCGGCGCCGACGGTGATGCTGCCCATCTCGGTGCGCAGGGTGAGGGTGCCTCGTACGGCCTCGGTGACGCGGATGTCGCCGCGGGCGGTGCTGATGGTGGCGGGTCCGGTGAGGCGGCCGATCTCGATGTCGCCGTCGACGGCCTTCAGGCGCAGGCTCGCGGTCTCGTCGATCTTGATCTGGCGGTAGGCGCCCTGGAAGTCGACGTCGCCCAGGCGGCCGACGACGCGCAGTTCGCAGCTGTCGGTGCGGGCCTCGACGCGGGAGCCGGCGGGCAGCTGGACGGTGACCTCGACGGCGCCGGGGCCCAGCAGCGGGTTCTTGGCCTCGGCGGTGTGGATGCGCAGGACGCCGTCGGTGTAGGAGACGACGGTCTGCTCGGCGGTCTGGACGTCGCGGTTCTTGCCGGGGTTGGCGGGGCGGACCTCGACGGTGATGTCGGTGCGGTCGGCGGCGATGAACTGGATGCGGCCGGCGGGGATGTCCAGGACGGCGGCGATCGGAGCGGCGGTGGCGAACTTCTGCATGGTTCCTTCTCCTTCTCCGGCGGCGGGCCCCTTGTCGGCCCGTCGTTTTCGACAACGGAAAAGCTACGTTGCGTTCGCACATCTGGCAACACGTTCGTTGCGTCAAAACGCCATCGCTGCTGGTAAAGGCGGGAAAATCGTTGCAGTGGGTGTGAATCGAATGCAACAAGCGCCATCCCGTCCGTTGCAATGGATGTGAAATGAACGCTATGCTGAAGCCATCCACGGACACCACGAAGGAGGCCGCGATGCCGGGAGGCAGACTCACCCAGCAGGAACGCCAGCAGATCGCGCTGGGCCTGGCCGACGGCCTCGCCTACGCGGAGATCGCCCGCCGCCTGGAGCGCCCGACCTCGACCGTCACGCGCGAGGTGATGCGCAACGGCGGCCCCGCCGGCTACCGCGCCGAACTCGCCCACCGCGCCACCGAACAGCGCGCCCAGCGCCGTAGGCAGCCCGCACCCCGGACGGCGGGCGCGCCCTCGTCGGAGCACGGCCGTGACGCCGAGGCCGTGCGCGAGTACGAGGAGATGTTCGCCTCCGTCTTCATCCAGTCGGGCCTGCCCAAGATGACGGCCCGCGTGCTGGCCTGCTTCTTCACGACCGACGCGGGCAGCCTCACCGCCTCCGAACTCGTCCAGCGCCTGCAGATCAGTCCGGCGTCCGTCTCCAAGGCGATCGCGTTCCTGGAGAGCCAGAGCCTCGTCCGCCGGGAGCGCGACGACCGCCGCCGTGAGCGCTACGTGGTCGACGACGACGTCTGGTACCAGTCGATGATGTCCACGGCCCGCGCCAACGCCCAGTTCGTCCAGATCGCCCGACAGGGCGCCGGGGTCCTCGGCCCCGCCACTCCGGCCGGCACCCGCCTGGAGAACGTCGCCCGCTTCATGGACTTCGTCTCCGAGAGCATCGCCCGGGCCGCCGAGCAGGCCCGTGAAATCCTCCACACGAAGCCCGAAGCGCCCTCGGACAGCGGCGAAGAGGCCCCCGAGGACAGCACCGCCTGAGCCGCCGCCTGAGCCACCGTCGGAAGAGTCGCGAGAGAAGCGAGGACCTCCCCGTGCCGACCGCACCCGTGATCCGTAGCGACGTCCCCGGGTCCTTCGCCCGGGGCGTGTTCCACGAACGCCATCCGGAGCTCATCCGACAGGTACTCGACGCGCTGCCGTACGGACCGGCCGAACGGGCCTCGCTGGAGCGGCTGTTGGCGGAGAGCACCGCCGGCGTCCTGGAGCCGCTGCCGGCGGGCGCCCACGACCGCGTCCAGTGGTCGGCATGGGGCGAGGGCCTGTGGGGGCGCCCGTGGGGCGAGGCGCCGTTCCTGTGGGCGGAGAGCTACTTCTACCGGCGGCTGTTGGACGCCACCGGCTACTTCGGGCCCGGTGCCTGGCAGGGCGTCGACCCGTTCGCGCCCTTCAAGGAGGCCGAGTTGGCCGGGGCGGCGGTGGACGACGAACTGGCGGCCCTCGACACGTTCGAAGGGGGCGGGGCGGAGCGGCGGCACGCGGATGCGCTGCTGTCCTCCGCGCTGTGGGGCAACCGGGCGGACCTCAGCTTCCGCATCACGGCAGAGGAAGGCAGTGACGCGCAGGGCGACGGCCCGGCGGCCTCCGGCCTGCTGTGCGACGACAGCGAGGCGCTCTGGGCCGCGCTGGACGACGCCCCGGACGGCCGCGTCGCCGTGATCGCGGACAACGCCGGCCGGGAACTGCTGCCCGATCTGGTGCTGATCGACCACCTCCTCACCGGCGGACGGGCCGCCGAGGTCGTCCTGTACGTGAAGCCCCAGCCGTACTTCGTCTCGGACGCGACCATGGCCGACGTCCTCGCTACGGTGCGGCGCCTGCGGGCGGCCCCGGGCCACGCGGAGGCGATCGGGCGCCGGCTCTGGCGGGCCCTGGACCGTGGCCGACTCGCGGTCCGCACCCACCCGTTCTTCTGCGCGCCGCTGCCGTACCGGGACCTGCCCGCCGATCTGCGGGCGGAGCTGGCCGGGGCGGTGATGACGATCCTCAAGGGCGACCTCAACTACCGCCGCCTGGTGGGCGACCGGCTCTGGCCGCCGACCACCTCCTTCGCCGGGGTCACCGGCCACTTCCCGTCCCCGGTCGCCGCCCTGCGGACGCTGAAGTCGGACGTGATCGTCGGCCTCGACGCGGCCACCGCCGCCGCCCTGGACGGTACGGGCGAGGCATGGCGCACCAGCGGTCGCCATGCCGTCGTCCAGGTCAACCGCGGCACTTGAGAGTCCTTGCGCGCGAGCGGAGTGACGCGGGACACACCGGCGGCTGTCACAACCCTCCCGGCTGCCGTGTCTTAAAGGGCAAGACGCCGAAAGCGGCAACGAGTGAGCAGCGACGAGTGAGCAGCAACGAGAGGGAGCACACCATGGAAGCCCGTCTGAACGCCTTCGCCAGCCCGGTCATGGGCAAGGTCTACAAGCACCTCATCGCGGCCAACAAGCCGCTCGCCGACTCGACCCTGCCGTACGTGACCCAGGAGCTGGTGCGACTGCGGGCCAGCCAGATCAACGGCTGCGGCTTCTGCGTCGACATGCACTTCAAGGACGCCGTGCACGCCGGTGAGGAGGCGACCAAGCTCAACCTGGTGGCGGTGTGGCGCGAGGCCACCGTCTTCACCGACGCCGAGCGGGCCGCCCTGGAGCTGGCCGAGCAGGGCAGCCGGCTGGCCGACGGGGGCGGGGTCAGCGACGAGGCCTGGGCGAACGCGGCGAAGCACTACGACGAGGAGCAGCTCGCGGCGCTGGTCTGCGTCATCGCGCTGATCAACGCCTTCAACCGGGCCAACGTCATGATCCGACAGCCCGCCGGCGACTACCGGCCCGGCCAGTTCGCCCAGCACTGAGAGCCCGTCGCCACCGCACCGACGGCCGGGGAGCCCCCTCCCCGGCCGTCGGCGTTCCCCGCCGACCCCCGAAGCCCGTGCGCACACCACCGAGCCCACCCCTGTGGGCTATGTCGCCCAAAAACCGACCGATAAGGTGTTAATCCAACATTCATCCATGCCGCATAGCCTCCGAGAGCTAGCCTCATGCTGAACGTCATCGTCCGACCGGGAGGCGAAACCCCCGTGCAAGGCACTGTCACCACACCGGGCGGCTCCACCGTGGCCGGGGGCCAGGGCGAGGCCTTCCTCCTCGTCGTGGACGACGAGCCGAACATCCGCGAACTGCTCGCCGCCTCGCTGCGCTTCTCCGGATTCCGGGTCGCCTCCGCCGCGAGCGGGACCGAGGCACTGGAGCTGATCGCCGTCGAGCGCCCGGACCTGGTGGTCCTCGACGTCATGCTGCCCGACCTCGACGGCTTCACCGTCGTCGAGAAGCTGCGCGAGCGCACCACCCGCGGCCAGATCGCCGGCCCCGCGCACGGGCACCCCGGCGACCACCTGCCGGTGCTGTTCCTCACCGCCAAGGACGGCGTCGGCGACAAGGTGCAGGGCCTGGCCGCCGGCGCGGACGACTACGTCACCAAGCCCTTCAGCCTGGAAGAGCTGATCGCCCGCATCCGCGCGATCCTGCGCCGGGCCGGCGGGCCCGCCGAGGACGGCCGGCTGGTGGTCGCCGACCTCAGCCTCGACCCGGTCGCCCACGAGGTCACCCGGGCCGGCACCCCCGTCGCGCTCTCCCCGACCGAGTTCAAGCTGCTGCACTACCTGATGGCCAACGTCGGCCGGGTGGTGTCCAAGTCGCAGATCCTCGACCACGTCTGGGCCTACGACTTCGGCGGCGACCTCTCCATCGTCGAGTCCTACATCTCCTACCTGCGCCGCAAGCTCGACTCCGGCCCGGCCCACGGCCCCAAGCTGATCCACACCGTCCGCGGCATCGGCTACGCGCTGCGCCGCCCCCCGCAGGGCTGACCGGACCCGCCCGTGTTCGCCCGGTTCTCCTCCAGGCTGTCGCTGCGCGCCCGGCTGCTGGTCCTCGCACTCGCGCTGGTCACCACCGGGCTCGCGGTCAGCGACACCTTCGTGCTCGGCACCGTACGGGGACAGCTGGTGGAGCAGCTGGACGAACAGCTCCAGCGGTACGGGCTGCCGCTGTCCCGCAAACCCCCCGGCCGGCTCACCGCACCGGACGCCGGCAAGCCCGCCGTCACCGGGCGGCGGATCAGCCTGCCCAGCCAGTACCTGGTCCAGTACCTGTCCTCGGACGGCAAGGTCCAGGCACTCATGGTCCAGCCCGTCTCGGACACCGACCCGGCACCCCAACTGGCCGGGCTGGACCCGACCCGGACCGCCCCTGACGTCCCCTTCGACCTGCCCGACCAGCGCGGCCACCACAGCTGGCGGGTGCTGGTGCTGCCGCTGCGGGCACCCCGCACCCCCACCACCGGCATCGGCGCCTACGCCTCGCCGACCACCACCCCGACCTACGTCATGGTGGCCGTCTCCCGCGAGGACATCGACGCCACCATCGGCAAGCTGCGCACCTCCTTCCTGGCGATCGGCGGCGCCGTGCTGCTGCTGATCGCCGCACTCGGCTTCTTCGCCGTACGGGCCGGACTGCGGCCGCTGCGCCGGATCGAGGCGGGCGCCGCCCGGATCGCGGCCGGCGAACTCTCCCACCGGATGCCCGAACTCTCCCCGGGCACCGAAGTCGGACGGCTGTCGATCGCGCTCAACGGCATGCTCACCCAGATCGAGGCGGCCTTCGCCGCCCGCGCCGAGTCCGAGGCACGGATGCGGGCCTTCGTCGCCGATGCCTCGCACGAGCTGCGCACCCCGCTGGCCGGCATCCGCGGCTTCGCCGAGCTGTACCGGATGGGCGCGCTGCCCACCGACGCGGACGTCAAGCGGACCATGACCCGGATCGAGAGCGAGGCCGTCCGGATGGGCACCCTGGTCGAGGACCTGCTGGTGCTCGCCCGGCTGGACGAGGAACGCCCGCTCGATCTCGCCCCGATGGACCTGCGCACCCTCGCCGCCGACGCGCTGCACGACCTCACCGCCCTCGACCCGAGCCGCCCCGTCGCCCTCACCGGCCCCTCCGGCACGGGCGCCCCAGGCGCGGCGCCCGTCCTCGGCGACGAGGCGCGGCTGCGGCAGGTGGTCACCAACCTGGTCGGCAACGCGGTCAAGCACACCCCGCCCGGCACCCCGGTGCGGATCGGGGTCGGCGGCGGGGCCGACGGGGTCTGCCTGCTGGAGGTCGTCGACGCCGGCCCCGGCCTCACCGAGGAACAGGCCCAGCGCGTCTTCGACCGCTTCTACCGCGTCGACGCCTCCCGCAGCCGCGACAACGGCGGCGGCGGCGGACTCGGCCTCGCCATCGCGACTGCCCTCACCCGAGCACACGGCGGCACCCTCACCCTGGACACCGCACCGGGCGCGGGCGCCACGTTCCGGGTCGAACTGCCCACGAATGGCGACCGGCTTTCCTGAGTCTTCGTCGACTCCCTCCCGGCCCGCCCTGCGGTTCCGCGTTTCCGGGCCCGAAACTCCTCGATCGGGTGAACCCGCTGCCGTTCACCCGATCGGCCCCTCGGCCGTGTGCGACCGTGCTGCCGTTGCTTGTGCGGACTCGCATGGGCTGATCAAACTGGACGGGAAAGAGGTGTCTCGTGAGCGCGCTCGTTTCTGAGGTGACCGTCGTGAACCTGGACCAGGTGCTGTGGCAAGCGTGGAAGTCCATGGATGTGCCCGAGGGCTTCCGCGCGGAGATCATCGAGGGGACGATCACCTTGTCACCCACTGGCGGGACCCGTCACTTCACCGTCAACAGGCGGCTGGGCCGGGCTCTGCACGATTATCTGAGCGGTACCGGTTACGGGCCGGCACAGGACGGCAACGTGATTGCCGATCTCAAGGTGTTCATCCCGGATGTCTTCGTGGCGCCGGACGATGTCGACGAGATCGAGCACCCGGAGGGCGTGGGAGTTCTGGCCTCAGGTGTTCCGATGGTTGTCGAGACGGTCTCGCCGGGTGCTGAGGCCCGCAAGCGCGATCATGTCCTCAAGCGCCGCGCCTACGCGGCCGCAGGCATCCCGGTGTACGTGATCATCGATGACTACGACGAGGGTGGCATGGTGACCATCCTTACCGGGCCGGACCGCGAGCGCCGTACTTACGAGTACTCGGCCCGGATTCCGTACGGCAAGGAGGCTGTGATCCCGGAGGGCCCCGCAAAGGGCTTCGTGATCGGCCCGGAGATCACCGGCGAGCGCCGTGCCTGACCCCGCCGTGTCGTTCAAGCGCGACCTGTCCGAGTGGCGGGTGGCCCTGGTCGCCTGGCGCCTGCTGGTGCTGCAGGCGGCGGACCCGGTGGTGGGAGCCGGGATGGAGGAGCACTCCACCTACCGGGCGCATCCGTGGCGGCGGATCGAGCACACGCTCGGGAGCGGCCGGCGGCTGTTCTACCAGGACGCGGAGGCGCTGCGGCGGGAGGTCGCGCGGCTGGACCGGGCGCACAAGCGGATCCGGGGGGAGACGCCGGACGGGCAGCCGTACGACGCGCGGGACGCGGCGACCAGGGTGTGGGTGCTGCTGACGCTGTTCGAGTGCGTGGTGGCCATGCGGCGGCTCGGTGGGGAGCCGTACGACGCCGGGCAACTGGAGCCGGCGTACCGGGAGTTCAGGGAGGCGATCGCGGCCTTCGACCTGCCGGAGGAGCAACTGCCCAAGAACGCCGCAGACTTGCCCGCCTACTTCGCCCGGTACGCCCGCGAGCGGCTGGAGTCCACCGAGGCCGCCCGCTACCTGCTGGACGACATCCTGCGCGAGGCGCCACGCCCCCGGCGGCTGTGGTTCCTCGGGGACACCGGGTGGCGGATCACCCGGGTGGTCGTCGCCCGGGTGATCCGGGAGCTGACCGTGGCGGACCTGCCGCCGGTGGTGCGGGAGCGGCTCGGGGTGGCCCGTAGCCGTCGCGGCGCGCTGCTGTCCGCCGTGCTGCACCGCGGCGCCGGGGCCGTCGTCCCGCTCCTCCCGGACCGGCTGCGCTACCGCTCCCCGGAGGAGGGGCGCCCGCCGCGCCGCTACCGCCCGATGCGTCGGGACGCGCGCGGGCCCCGGGTGGACCGGTTCTTCCGGGAGGTGCTCGACCAGACCGGCGACGGCTACATCACCGTGCACGACCTGCGGGCGATGGCGCACAGCGTGTGCTGGCAGCTGGAGCTGGACGAGGCCGCCGAGGCGCGGGTGTACGAGGCGTTCGACGGGTGGTGGGAGCAGCTGCGCGCGGTGATGGACGCCAACGGGGACGGCAGGGTCAGCCGGGAGGAGTTCACCGCGGCCACCCTGGCGGGCTGCGACCGGGACGAGGCCTATCTGGAGCAGGGCCTACTTCCTGTTCTGCGCGCGGTGTTCACCGCGGCCGACACCGACGGCAGCGGCTTCCTGGAGTTCGACGAGTACCGCGTGGTGTTCGGCGGGCCGCGGGTCCACCCGGCCGAACTGTCGCACGGTTTCCGTCAGTTGGACACCGACGGGGACGGGCGGATCACGGTGGAGGAGTTCCTGGGCGGCTTCACCGAGTTCTTCACGGCCCGCGCCGACTCCACCTCGGGTGCCCAGCTCCTGGGTCGGCCGTAGTCGCCGCCCGTCGCCGCCCGTCGCCGAAGTCCGCCTAGCACGCCCCGCTCGCCGGAGCGAGCGGGGCGCGACCCTGTCAAGCGCCGGTTCGGCCAAGAACCGTGCGCAGTCCGCCCGCTCGTTCGTTGCCCCGGCCCCCGCCCGATCCGCAGACTGTGCGGACCGCAGCGCAAACCGTGACGCATGGCACACGACTGTCAACCCCACCCCACCTGCAGTTCCGCCGTAAGGATGATGGATACTGAGCCTTGTGAACGTGTTCACGTTCACAAGCGGACAAGCTTGTGTGCTT
Organism: Kitasatospora sp. NPDC056531; assembly: GCF_042794375.1. NCBI lineage: Bacteria > Bacillati > Actinomycetota > Actinomycetes > Kitasatosporales > Streptomycetaceae > Kitasatospora > Kitasatospora sp. NPDC056531. The sequence goes on from NZ_JBHTTU010000002.1 coordinate 278,177, forward strand.
GAGCAGCGGTCTGTGGCTACAGGTGAAGTTTGTCCGGAAACGCCCTGAGGGGCCGGTTGGAGAGAGGGCGACGTGGAACTGGCAATCGCTCACGAGACCATTGCGCGATGGCAATTCGGCATCACCACCGTCTACCACTTCCTCTTCGTGCCGCTCACCATCAGCCTCGCCGCGATCGTCGCCGGGCTGGAGACCGCCTGGGTGCGCACGAACAAGGAGAAGTACTTCCACGCGACGAAGTTCTGGGGAAAGCTCTTCCTCATCAACATCGCGATGGGTGTCGTCACCGGAATCGTGCAGGAATTCCAGTTCGGCATGAACTGGTCGGACTACTCCCGCTTCGTCGGTGACGTCTTCGGCGCCCCGCTCGCGATGGAGGCGCTGATCGCCTTCTTCTTCGAGTCCACCTTCATCGGCCTGTGGATCTTCGGCTGGGACAAGCTGCCGAAGAAGATCCACTGCGCCTGCATGTGGATGGTCTCGCTGGGCACCGTGCTCTCCGCCTACTTCATCCTGGCGGCCAACAGCTGGATGCAGCACCCGGTCGGCTACGCGATCGACCCGGCCACCGGCAAGGCGCAGCTCACCGACATCACCAAGGTGCTGTTCCAGAACACCACCCTCACCGTCGTCTTCCACACCCTGACCGCCGCCTTCCTCACCGGCGCCGCCTTCATGGTCGGCATCGCCTCCTTCCACCTCTGGAAGGCCAAGCGCAGGCCCGAGACCGCCGACTCCAAGAAGATCGCCGTGATGCGCACCTCGCTGCGCCTCGGCCTGGTGATCGCGGTCATCTTCGGCGCCGGCACCGCGCTCAGCGGCGACACCCTCGGCAAGGTCATGTTCGAGCAGCAGCCGATGAAGATGGCCGCCGCCGAAGCGCTGTGGGACACCCAGGCACCCGCGCCGTTCTCGATCTTCGCGGTCGGCGACGTCGGGAAGGGCCACAACTCGGTCGAGCTGGAGGTCCCCGGGGTCCTCTCCTTCCTCGCCAAGAACGACTTCAGCTCCGCCGTCCCCGGCATCAACGACACCGCCGCCGCCGAAGCCGCCGCGCACGGCGGCAACCCCAAGGACTACATCCCGAACGTCTTCATGACCTACTGGGGCTTCCGCTTCATGATCGGCTTCGGGATGACCTCCTTCATGGCCGGCCTGGTCGGCCTCTGGACCACCCGCAGGAAGCTCTTCCTGCGCCCCGAGTTCCGCACCGGTGAGACCGAGGTGCCCCGGCTGATGCTCACCCCGACGCGGGAGTTGAGCCCGCTGCTCACCAAGTGGAGCTGGCGGATCGGCATCCTGACCATGGGCTTCCCGCTGATCGCCAACAGCTTCGGCTGGATCTTCACCGAGATGGGCCGTCAACCCTGGGCCGTGTTCGGCCTGATGACCACGGCGAGCGCCGTCTCCCCCAACGTCAGCGTCGGCACCCAGATCGGCGCGCTGGTCACCTTCACCGCGCTGTACGCGATCCTCGCCGTGGTCGAGGTCCGGCTGCTGGTCACGTACGCCAAGGCCGGCCCGGTGGTGACCGAGCGGCCCCCGGCCAAGGACCCGTCGCTGCGCGGCCCGTCCGCGGACGAGGACGCCGACAAGCCGCTCGCCTTCGCGTACTGACGCACTGACGCACCCCACCGTGGAACTGAGGATCTGACATGCAACTCCACGACGTCTGGTTCGTGCTGATCGCGGTCCTGTGGATCGGCTACTTCTTCCTGGAGGGCTTCGACTTCGGGATCGGTGTCCTCACCAAGCCGCTCGCCCGCGACACCGCCGAGCGCCGGGTGCTGATCAACACCATCGGCCCGGTCTGGGACGGCAACGAGGTCTGGCTGCTGACCGCCGGCGGCGCCACCTTCGCCGCCTTCCCGGACTGGTACGCGACCCTCTTCAGCGGCTTCTACATCCCGCTGCTGGTCATCCTGGTCTGCCTGATCGTCCGCGGCGTGGCCTTCGAGTACCGGGCCAAGCGCGACGGCGCCCGCTGGCAGCGCAACTGGGAGGAGGCCATCTTCTGGACCTCCCTCATCCCGGCCTTCCTGTGGGGCGTGGCCTTCGCCAACATCGTGCGCGGCGTGGACATCGACGCGCAGAAGAACTACGTCGGCACCGTCTGGGACCTGCTCAACCCGTACGCCCTGCTCGGCGGTCTGGTGACGCTCGCCCTGTTCACCTTCCACGGCGCGGTGTTCGCGGCGCTCAAGACGGTCGGCGAGATCCGCGAGCGGGCTCGCAGGGCCGCCCTGCAGGCGGGCCTGGCGGCCGCCGTGCTCGCCCTCGGCTTCCTGGTCTGGACCCAGGCGCACAGCGGCAACGCCAGGAGCCTGGTCGCGATGGTGATCGCCGTGCTGGCCCTGGTCGCCGCGCTGGCGGCCAACCAGCGCGGCCGCGAGGGCTGGGCGTTCGTCCTCTCCGGGGCGACCATCGTGGCCGCGGTCGCGATGCTCTTCCTGGCGCTCTTCCCGAACGTCATGCCGTCCACGCTGAACCCCGGCTGGAGCCTGACCGTCGGCAACGCGGCCTCCTCGCCGTACACGCTCAAGCTGATGACCGTCGTGGCGGCCGTGTTCACCCCGCTGGTGCTGCTCTACCAGGGCTGGACCTACTGGGTGTTCCGCAAGCGGATCGGCGTCCAGCACATCCCCGGGCACCACCCGGCCGCCCCGCTCGACCAGGCCTGACGCCGTGAAGCCGGTCGACCCCCGACTCCTCGGGTACGCCCGCACCACCCGTGCCTTCCTCGCCGGATCCGTGCTCCTCGGCGGGGCGGGCGCGGCCCTGGTGGTCGCCCAGGCCGGCCTGATCGCCGAGATCGTCGTCCGCGGCTTCCAGCGCGGCGCCACCCTCGGCGAACTGACCACCCCGCTGGCGCTGCTCGCCCTGACGGCCGTCGGCCGCGGGCTGGTCGGCTGGCTCACCGAACTCACCGCGCACCGCTCCGTCGCCCGGGTGAAGTCCACCCTGCGGCTGCGGCTGCTCGACCACGCCACCGCGCTCGGCCCGTCCTACCTGGCGGGCCGGCGCACCGGCGAACTCACCACCCTCGCCACCCGCGGCATCGACGCGCTGGACGACTACTTCGCCCGCTACGTGCCGCAGCTGGCGCTGGCCGTGGTCGTCCCGGTGATCGTGCTGCTGCGGATCGTCGGCGCCGACCTCACCTCGGCCGCGATCATCGCCGGGACGCTGCCGCTGATCCCGCTGTTCATGGTGCTGATCGGGATGGCCACCCAGTCCCGGATGGACCGCCAGTGGGACACCCTGGCCCGGCTCTCCCACCACTTCCTCGACGTGGTCGCCGGCCTGCCCACCCTCAAGGTGTTCAACCGGGCCCGCGCCCAGGCCGCCACCATCGCCCGGATCACCGCCGACTACCGCCGGGCCACCCTGCGCACCCTGCGGATCGCCTTCATCTCCTCCTTCGCGCTGGAGCTGCTCTCCACGCTGTCCGTCGCGCTGGTCGCGGTCACCATCGGCTTCCGGCTGGTGGACGGCTCGCTCGACCTGGAGACCGGGCTGCTGATCCTCGTCCTCGCCCCCGAGGTGTACTTCCCGATCCGCCAGGTCGGCGCGCTCTACCACTCCAGCGTCGAGGGGCTGACCGCCGCCGACGAGGTCTTCCGGGTGCTGGAGACCCCGCTGCCCGCCGCCGGCACCCGACCCGCCCCCGCCCTCACCGGCGCCGCGATCACCGCCGAGGGCCTGACCGTACGCCACCCCGGGCGCGCCGTGCCCGCGCTGGACGGTGCCGCGCTCACCCTGCGTCCGGGCTCCAGCACCGCCCTCACCGGCCCGAGCGGGGCCGGCAAGACCACCCTGCTGTCGGTGCTGCTCGGCCTCACCGCCCCCGAGGCCGGCACCGTCCGGATCACCGCCGCCGACGGGCGTTCGTACGACCTCGCCGAGCTGGAACCGGAGAGCTGGCGGCGGCAGATCGCCTGGGTGCCGCAGCACCCCCACCTGTTCGCCGGGACGGTCGCCGAGAACCTGCGGCTCTACCGGCCGGACGCGGGCGACGAGCAGCTGTGGACGGCGCTGCGGGCCGCCCACGCGCTCGACTTCGTCACCGACCTGGACGCCGGGCTGGGGGAGGACGGCGCCGGGCTCTCCGCCGGACAGCGCCAGCGCCTCGCGCTCGCCCGGGTGCTGCTCGCCGACGACCGGCCGCTGGTGCTGCTGGACGAGCCCACCGCCAACCTGGACGGCGCCTCCGAGGCCGCCGTCGTGGCGGCCGTCCGCACGCTCGCCGAGGACCCGGCGCGCACCGTGCTGATCGTCGCCCACCGGCCCGCGCTGCTGGCGGTCGCGGACGAGCGGGTACGGCTGGCGGGGCCCGCCGGTGCCGAGGTCCCGGAGCCCGCCGCCCCGCTCGGGCACCTGGTCCCGCCCCGAGCTGAAGGGCGCGCCGGTGCCGAAAGCGAGGAGCGACAAGCGACCGGCGGAGGAGGGAGTGCCGGAGCGAGGAGTGTCGGCGCCGGGTCAGAGCGCCCGGAGGCGAGCGGGCGAGTCACAGCCGCCCCCGCCGTGCCAGAGGAGCCCGCGACCGAGCCCGCCGCCCCCAGGCTGGCACTGTCCGTGCTGCTCGGCTCGCTCGCCCTCGGCTGCGCCGTCGCCCTGATGGCCACCTCCGGCTACCTGATCTCCCGGGCCTCGCAGATGCCCCCGGTGCTCTACCTGATGATGGCCGTCACCTCGGTCCGCGCCTTCGGCATCGGCCGCAGCTTCTTCCGCTACACCGAGCGGCTGGTCTCGCACGACGCCGTGCTGCGCACCCTCGGCACCCTGCGGGCCGCCGTCTACCGGCGGCTGACCGAGCTCGCCCCGGCCGGACTGCCCGCCTTCCGGCGCGGGGACCTGCTCTCCCGGCTGGTCGCCGACGTCGACGCGATCCAGGACCACTACCTGCGCTGGCGGCTGCCCGCCGCCGTCGCCGGCGTGGTCGCCCTGGGCTCGGCGGTGGCGCTGGGCGCCTTCCTGCCCGCCGCCGGGCTGGTGCTCGGCCTCGGGCTGCTGCTCGCCGGCGTGCTGGTGCCCGCCCTGGCCGGCCGCTGGTCGGCGGGCGCCGAGCGGCGCCAGGCCCCGGCCCGCGGACACCTGTCCACCGCCGTGGTGGACGCCTTCACCGGCACCGCCGAGCTCACCGTGGCCGGCGCGCTGCCCGGCCGGCTGGCCGCCGTCCGCACCGCCGACGCCGCGCTGACCCGGCTGGCCGCCCGCTCGGCCGCCACCACCGCGCTCGGCACCGGGCTGATCGCGCTGCTCACCGGGCTGACGGTGGTGGGCGCGGCGGCCGTCGGCATCCAGGGGGTGCGCGACGGGGCGCTCGCCCCGGTCTGCCTGGCACTGGTGGTGCTGACCCCGCTGGCCGCCTTCGAGGCCGTCACCGGGATGCCGCTCGCCGTCCAGGCCCGCCAGCGCAGCCGCGCCGCCCGGGCCCGGCTGGACGAGCTGCTCCTCGCGCCGGAGCCCGTCACCGAAGCCGCCGAGCCCCTGGAACTGCCCGAGCAGCCGCTGCCCGTCGCGGTGCGCGGGCTGACCGTACGGCACCCCGGGCAGGCCGTGGACGCGCTCACCGGGCTCGACCTCGACCTCGCCCCCGGCCGCCGGATCGCCGTGGTCGGCCCGTCCGGCTCCGGCAAGACCACCCTCGCCCTGGCGCTGCTGCGCTTCCTGGAGCCGGGCGCCGGGGCCGTCACCTTCGCCGCCGGTCGTCCACAGGCTGTGGACAGCCGCGCGCTCGCGGGCGAGGACGTCCGCCGGGTGATCGGCCTCTGCGCCCAGGACGCCCACGTCTTCGACAGCTCCCTGCGGGAGAACCTGCGGCTGGCCCGCCCGGGCGCGGACGAGGCCGAGCTGCGTGCCGCGCTCGCCGCCGCCCGGCTGCTGGACTGGACGGACGGCCTGCCGGAGGGCCTGGACACCATGGTCGGCGAGCACGGCGCCCGCCTCTCCGGCGGCCAGCGGCAGCGGCTCGCGCTCGCCCGGGCGCTGCTCGCGGACTTCCCGGTGCTGGTCCTCGACGAGCCCGCCGAGCACCTCGACCTGCCCACCGCCGACGCCCTCACCGCCGACCTGCTGGCCGCCACCGAGGGCCGTACCACCGTGCTGATCACCCACCGGCTCGCCGGGCTGGACGACTCCGCCGTGGACGAGGTGCTGGTGCTGGACGGCGGTCGGGTCGCCGAGCGCGGCAGCTGGTCCGAGCTGGTCGCCGACCCGGACGGGCGGCTGCGCGCGATGTGGCGCCGGGAGCGGGAGGCGGACGGGCTGGTGGAGCCGGTGGGCCGCTGACGGCGGCGTCGGCAAAAGTCGCATCCCCCTTCGGCTGAAAACCGTACAAACTAGGCTTTCTCCATGGACCCCACGCCAGACCTTCCCGAGGCCGCCCGCGAGCCGACACCCCATCGGGTGCCCGAGATCGCCTCGCTCGGGCTGGACACCCTGGTCACCGAGGTCGCGGAGCGCCTGCAGTCGGCCGCCGCGGTCACCGACCGGATGCAGCGCCTGCTGGAGGCGGTGGTCTCCATCGGCGCCGGGCTCGACCTGCACGCCACCCTGCACCGGATCGCCACCGGCGCCGCCGAGCTGGTCGACGCCCGGTACGCGGCGCTCGGCATGATCGCCCCCGGCGGGCACGGCCTGGCCGACTTCATCCACGTCGGCATCGACGACGAGACCGCCGCCGAGATCGGCGAACTGCCCGCCGGGCGCGGCATCCTCGGCGCGCTCATCGACCGCCCCGAGCCGCTGCGGCTGGCCGACCTCGGCGCCGACCCGCGTTCCTCCGGCTTCCCGCCGCACCACCCGCAGATGGTCACCTTCCTGGGCGTGCCGATCCGGGTCCGCGAGGAGGTCTTCGGCAACCTCTACCTCACCGAGAAGAAGGGCGGCGGCGCCTTCACCCCCGAGGACGAGCAGGTGGTGCACGCGCTCGCCGCGGCCGCCGGCGTGGCGATCGAGAACTCCCGGCTGTACGAGGAGGGGCGCCGCCGCGAACGCTGGATCGCCGGCGCCGCCGCCGTCACCACCGCGCTGCTCTCCACCGAGCAGGCCGAGGGCGCGCTGACCGTGGCCGCCGAGCAGGTACGGGAGTTGGCGGACGCCGCGCTCGGCATGATCCTGCTGCCCACCGGCCCCGCCGGCGAGAGCGACGGGCAGATGCGGGTCGCCCACGCCTCCGGCGAGGCCGCCGAGTTCGTCCGCGGCGAGCTGCTTCCCAGGGACAGCTTCGCGGCCCGGCTGCTGGCCGGGGAGAGCGTCCACCTGGACGACATGTCCAGCGATCCGACCGTGGTGATCCGGCTCGCCCGCAGCTTCGGCCCGTCCATGGCCGTCCCGATGGTCGCCGCCGGGCGGGTGCTCGGCGGGCTCTGCGTCTGGCGCCCGCGCGGCGCGCTGCCCTTCACCGACTCCGAGAAGCAGCTCGCCGAGACCTTCGCCTCGCAGGCCGCCCTCGCCCTGCGCCTCGCCGAGGGCCAGCGCGACCAGCAGCGCCTCGCCGTCTTCCAGGACCGCGACCGGATCGCCCGCGACCTCCACGACCTGGTGATCCAGCGGCTGTTCGCCACCGGGATGATGCTGGAGAGCGCGGCCCGGCGCGCCGTCGTCCCCGAGGTGAAGGTCGGCATCGGCAACGCGGTGGACGAACTGGACGCCACCATCCAGGAGGTCCGCACCACCATCTACGCCCTCCAGCACGACAACCACGGCGACGCCCCCGACACCCTGCGCACCCGCGTCCTGCGGGAGGCCAGCCAGGCCGCGGCGGCGCTCGGCTTCAAGCCCTCGGTGAGCTTCGTCGGGCCGGTGGAGAGCCTGGTCGGCGAGAACACCGGGCGCCAACTCCTGGCCGCGCTGCGGGAGATGCTCTCCAACACGGCCCGGCACGCGCGGGCCTCCCGGGTCGGCGTGGAGGTCGACGCCACCGTCCACCTGGACGACGGCGGCCGGCCGGTCGGCGGCGACCCCGAGTCGCTGGACCGCGGCGGGCGGCCCGGCGTGCTGCTCACCGTGACCGACGACGGGGTCGGCATCCCGGCGGGCGGGCGGCGCAGCGGACTGCTCAACCTGACCCGCCGGGCGGAGGCGCTCGGCGGGGCCGCCTGGCACGAGTTCGGGGCCTACCGGAAGGGGGCGACGGTGCGCTGGACGGCCCGGCTGTAGCTGCGCGACAAGCGTTAGGTGAAAGCTGAACGAGGGAGAACTTCCCGATCAACGGCGCAAGTTGTGAACGTTCTGGACTATCGGCGCTTCAGTGTGCACACATGGCTTGTCATCCGTCTCGGAGGGGAAACCGGACGGAGGGGGCGGTGAACGCTTCCGGCCGCGGCAACACCGCAGCAGGGGCAAGTCGAGGGGGGTTCCGGACCGAGCGCGCTCCGGACGGGCGCTACCGCTGGCAGCTGAAGGCGCCCGACGGCTGGGTGGTGGCGATCACCTCCGCGCTGTTCGAGACACCCGGCGAGGCCGAGCGGGGCTTCGACGGCCTGCGTGCGGGTGCCGCCGAACTGACCGCGCGGATCACCCACGTCCGCGACGGGATCGGTTGGATCTGGGTCATCCCCGGATCGCGCAGTCTGCCCGAGGTGCGGTCCAGCCGTGCCTACGAGCGGTACGCGACCAACGGCCGCTTCGGTTAGGGCGGTTACCGGGCGCTACCGGGTGCCGCTGGGTGCTGCCGGGCGCTACGGGGCAGGAGCTCCTCCAGCACCGCCGCGACGCCGTCCTGCTCGTTGCTCACAGTGTGCAGTGGCACCGCCGCCAGCACCGCCGGGTGCGCGTTGGCGACGGCGTACGCGGTGCCGGCCCAGGCCAGCATCTCCAGGTCGTTCGGCATGTCGCCGAAGGCCACCACCTCACTGCGGTCGATCCCCTGCTCGGCGCACCAACGGGCCAGCGTGCTGGCCTTGGTGACGCCGGGCGCACTGATCTCCAGCAGCGGGATCGGCGAGGAGCGGGTGATCTCGGCCAGGTGCCCGGCGGCCGTCCGGGCCTCGGCGAGGAAGGTGTCCGGGTCGAGGTCCGGGTGCTTGGCCAGCAGCTTGAACAGGCCCCGCACCGGGCCGCCGTCCCCGAGCAGCTCCTCGGCCGCCCCGACCGCGCAGACCATGTCGTCGCCCCACATGAGCACCTCGTACTCGGGCTCGCGGGCCCACCCGTCCGCGTGCTCGAAGGCGAAGGCGGTGCCGGGCAGCTTGGCGCGCAGCGCCTCGACCACCGTCAGCGTGGTCCCGGCCGCCATCGGGAAGTACTCCACCAGCTCGCCGCGCCGCACGTCCACGATCGCGCCGCCGTTCGAGCAGATCGCCACCCCGTGGCCGCCGATGTGCGGGCTCACCTGCTGCATCCAGCGCGGCGGCCGCCCGGTCACGAACACCACCTGGATCCCGGCCGCTTCGGCCGCCGCCAGGGCCGCCGCGGTGCGATCGCTGACGGTGCCGCCGGCGCAGAGCAGGGTGCCGTCCAGGTCGGTGGCGATGAGGCGGGGAGCGGTGCGGGGTTCGGTCACCGGTCCATCTTCGCCCATCGGTGCCGCCGGGTCACCGCCCAGGGCGGGGGCCGCAGCCCTGACCGTACGGACGGGTTCCGGCCCTTCAGACGCCGTTTCCGGCCGATTCGCCCCTGTCCGGAGTGTCGGTGCGGGCCGAACGGGCAGGACTGATCCCGGTCACCCCGTCGGCAGGAAGAGCCATGCCCACAAGCCAGCTCCGAGACGAGACGTCCCCGACCCGCCGCTCCACCGCCGCCTTCCCGGACGAGCCGGACGGGCCGGACGTGCCCGACGAGCCGGACGTGCCCGCCGCCTCCCGCGAGCCGGTCCTGCTCGGTGAGGTCCTCTTCCACACCCTCGCCGAACTCGCCCGCCGCACCCCGGACCCGGCCCCCGCCCTCCCCGCCCAGCGCACCCGCCCACACCCGTAGCCGTCGTCACGACCGCTCGGTGCGCCGCACCCAGTAGCGCCAGCCGGCCTCGATCTGGCTCGGCGGCCACACCGTGGCGTCCTTCTCCAGGCTCTCCCGGTGGCCGGTCCAGTGCCGGATCCCGCCCGCCGCCTGGGCGCTCAGCTGCAGGCCGCAGGCCCGTTCCAGCAGCACGGCGTACATCACCGCGTGGGCGATGTCCCGGCCCGCCGCGAGCAGTCCGTGCTGCGGCATCAGGCAGGCCCGGGCCCCGCCGAGGTCGGCGGCCAGCGCCCGCCCGAGCTCCCCGGTGCGGACCAGGCCGGCGGTCGCGCGGAAGCTCGGCAGGCCGTGCTCGGCGAAGACCACCGCGTCGTGGCTCAGCGGCCGCAGCGGCACCCCGAGGGCGCTGAACGCGTTCGCGGTGGCCGAGTGGGTGTGCAGCGAGACCTGGACGTCCGGGCGGGCCCGCATCAGCTCGGTGTGGATGTGGTACTCCAGGTGCACCCGTCCGCTGCCCGCGAGCGCCTCGCCGTCCCAGGAGACCAGCAGCACCCGGTCCGGGCCGACCTCCTCCAGGCCCCACCCCGAGGCCTTCATCCAGACCCCGCGCCCCTCGGGGTCGCGCACCGCCAGATGGCCCCAGACCATGTCCCCCTGCCCCGCCTCCGCGAGCACCCGGCTGCCGAGCGCGGCCAGGGCCGCCGCCTCCCCGTCGGTGGCGGGGATCAGCGCGGTGGCGGTGTCGACGTTCATGGACGCTCCCTGTTCGCTCGCTCCGGCGTTCACTGCTCGCGTCACGAACCTAAGCGCGCAGTGCAGTTGACGGACAGTCCGGACGGTGCAAGTGCAACGTTCGCCCGGAGAAAGCCACCTCGGACACCGGCGGTACCGGCCAGGAGTGCTCGCCGCTCGCCGCCCGCTGATGCCGGTACGGGGATACGGCAGAGCCCCGTGCGGGCCGTCGTCACGGCCGCACAGGGCTCTGCCAGGGCCGGCCGGCCCTGGCGGCCTCGGTCACCCCAGCTGGGCGAGGCCCTCGGTGGCGATCTGCTCGAAGACGCCGAGGTCGTTCTCGAAGATCGAGTCCGGGATCGGCCAGTGGATCACGAGCTCGGTGATGCCCAGCTCCCGGTACTTCCCGGCCCAGTCCACGAAGGCGCCCAGCGACTGCAGCGGCTTCTCGGCCGTGGAGCCCTGGAGCAGCACCTTCTCCAGCGTCGCCACGTCCCGGCCCTTCGCCTCGCAGGCCGCCGTCAGCTTCTCGATCTGCTGGGCGATCACCTCGGGCGCCTGCTCCACCGGCACGTCCGCCGGGCCGCGCGGGTCGCCGTACGTCACCCAGCCCTGGCCGTACTCGGCCGCCAGCTTCAGCCCGCGCGGGCCGGTCGCGGCGACGTAGAACGGCACCCGCGGGGTCTGCGCGCAGCCGGGGATGTTCCGGGCCTCGACCGCCGAGTAGTGGGTGCCCTCGCGGGTGGTGGCGTCGCCCCGCAGCAGTTCGTCCAGCAGCGGCAGGAACTCGCCGAAGCGGTCCGCCCGCTCCTTCGGCGACCAGGCCTCCTGGCCCATCGCGGTCGCGTCGAAGCCGGTGCCGCCGGCGCCGATGCCAAGCGTCAGCCGCCCGCCGGACACGTCGTCCAGCGTGATCAGCTCCTTCGCCAGCGTCACCGGGTGGCGGAAGTTCGGCGACGTCACGAGGGTGCCGATCCGGATCCGCTCGGTGGCCGTCGCAGCCGCCGTCAGCGTCGGGACCGCCCCGAACCACGGCTCGTCCCGGAACGACCGCCACGACAGGTGGTCGTAGGTGTACGCGGCGTGGAAGCCGAGGTCCTCGGCCCGCCGCCAGATCTTCTGCCCCTCGCTCCACCGGTGGATGGGGAGGATCACCGTACTCAAGCGCATGCCCCTGACCCTACGCCGCCGGCCATCTCGGAACCCCGGCCGGCGGTACGCGTCACTGCCGCGCGAAATGGTCCTCCAGCCAGGTGAGCAGGGCGGCGAACCCGGGGGACATGGCCGTGTCCGACTGGCTGAGAACCGTCGAGCGGCCGCCGTCCTCGATCGTGATCGTGTAGCTCATCGCGTCCCTGGCGCGATCGGCCTCGTCCTGCCCCGGGGCAGAGACGGCCGCCGCCACCAGCTGCGTCAGCCGGGCTGCGGCGGGCTCGGGCAGGGTCGCGGTGTCCAGCACCTCGGGCGGGAGGCGGAGGTTGATCGCTGCCGCCAGCCCGCCGTGTTTCGCCAGAGTGATGATCAACAGTTTCCCTTCCGTGCGACCTCGTCCTAGGCCGACCCCATCGCCCTGGCGCTCAGTGCCTGGGCAACCCCGGGCGGGATCCCGCTGATCTGGATCTCCACCTCTCGCCACGCCGCCAGCACGGCCAACTGCTCGGCGCTGCCCGCGCCGAACAGCTCCCCCGCCTTCTGGTACGTGGTGTCCGCGAAGTCCTGGAACCGCGTCCCGGCGCTGGAGGCCTTGAGCGATTCGTACCAGATGGACCCGGCAGCCTCCCAGGCGAATCCGCCGATGCGCACGGCCGTCAGGTAGAACGCCTTGTTCGGAATGCCGGAGTTGATGTGCACCCCGCCGCTATCACCCATCTCGGTGTCGGGCAGCGAGACGAAGCCGCTCATCCGGTCAGGCTGGGGGTCCTTCCCGAACAGAGCGTTGTCGAATGCCGTCCCAGGAGCCTTCATCGACCGGAGGGCGTCGGCGTCGATTCCCGGGGTGAACACGTCAGCCCCGATCAGCCAGTCCGCGTCCTCGGCCTTCTGCTTCAACGACCACTGCTTGACCAGCGAACCGAAGACGTCCGAGATCGACTCGTTCAGGGCCCCGGATTGATTGTGGTATTCCAGTTGTGCGGTGTGATCGGTGACTCCGTGCGTCAACTCGTGGGCGATCACGTCGAGGGATCCGGTGAGGCTGGTGAACTTCCTCCCGTCCCCGTCGCCGAAGATCATCTCCTGCCCGTCCCAGAATGCGTTGTTGAAATTCACGCCGAAGTGGACGTACCCGTTCAGGCGCATCCCCCGGCCGTCGATCGAATCGCGGTGGAACACCGCCTGGTAGAAATCGCGTGTCAGGCCCAGGCCGTCGAACGCCTGGTCGACGGCCTGGTCGGCAGACTTCGGTCCGTCTTCCGGTCTGGCGAGCACAGCGACAGAGAGATCCCTCCCCCGCCTGCAGTCGAAGATGGTGCGGCGGGCGTTGCCGTGGGCAGCCGCGCCGGCCAGGGACGCCCGGACCGCTCGCTCACCCCGCAGGTGAGCGGTGGTCAGCAGGGTGCTCAAGGCGGCCTCGCGCACCTGGCTGTCCTCGCTCTCCAGGAGCTTTTGGAGAAGGTAAGGGGGAATGATGCAGTTGAGGCGGCAGGTCCTACTCATGGGACACCTCCCGAGCATGAGGACCGACAGCTGAATATTCATCATTTGATTGCGGGTGCGGCCGTCACCGTCACGGAGAGAGAACAGGAGAGGCGACAGATTTCCACCAGGCGTGGCAGCAGCCGGGAACCACGCTGACATCACCAGTCTCGCGCCTCTCGCGGCGGCTCGGCAAGCCGACCTTAACGGGGAATCGATTCCCCCTGAACCCACTCGGCGAATACCTCGCACTGAACACGGAGGCACCGCAAAAAGTCTTACGATCCTGTCGATCCGGCCGAGGTCGCAACCAAGGCCGAGCGCGTCCGTGCGGACCGCGCCGGGCACCGCGACAACCCGGCTCCGGCGGACTCCGCGTGAGCGGGACGCTTGTTCTCGACAGCGAAGCGCTCTCCAGACCCTCCCGTCAGCACCGTGATATGACCGAATGGCTGGACGTTGCGCAACCTCGATCTGCGGGCCTCCACGAGCGCGGCGACGCTCGTGGAGGCCCGCGACCCGAAAGTGCCGCAGGCCGCGTTCGACCACGCCGTCTCCCTGGCCAAGGTGCGCCACGTCACGGAGAGGACCGCCCCGAACCACGGCTCGTCCCGGAACGACCGCCACGACAGGTGGTCGTAGGTGTACGCGGCGTGGAAGCCGAGGTCCTCGGTCCGCCGCCAGATCTTCTGTCCCTCGCTCCACCGGTGGACGGGGAGGATCACCGTACTCAGTCGAATGCCCCCGACCCTACGCGTGCACGGGCGGTGAGGGTTCGAGCCATGAGTGCACCGGGCAGGGCCGAGCCGGGACCACACAGGGAGGAACCCCAGCCGACGCACGGCTGGGGTTCCTCGATGCGGTGGGTGTCGGTCAGCGGGTGGAGCCGCCCGCGGCGTGAACCGCTCGTCTACGCGCCGACAGGCCGCACCCGATCGCGATCACCGTGGATCAGGCAGGGTCAGCGCTGCAGGGTGAGGACGCCGGGCCGCCACGGCAGTTGGTCGTAGGGACCGGTCGCGGTGGGGGACTTGCCCTGGTAGAGGAACTGGAGGTTGCAGGGGTCGATGGTCATGGTCTGGTCGGGGTTGTTGCGGACCAGGTCGCCGTGGCTGATGTCGTTGGTCCAGGTGGCGCCGCTGTTGGCCTTGCCGGCGAAGGGGTTGGCCTCGCTGGCGGCCTGCGGGGTCCAGGAGCCGTTCAGGCTGGTGGCGGTGAAGGAGCGGAAGTACCGTCCGTTGGCGCCCATCGCCTCGACGATCATGAGGTACTGGTTCTGGTCCTTGACCTTGTACACCTGCGGGGCCTCGAAGAGGTTGGCCGTGGTGTCGGTCATGACGGTGGTGTAGGAGGAGCCGAAGTTCCCGGGGAAGTTCCCGATCGGCATGCTCGCGCGGTAGATGCTGCCGTTGTCACCGGCGAAGAACAGGTACATGTTCTGGTCGTCGGCGATCAGGGTCTGGTCGATCGGGCCGGTGCTCGACTTGGGGATGCTGCCCGTGAAGAGCGGCTGCGGCGCGGACCAGCCGTTGGGGTTGGTCGGGTCGGTCGAGGTGCGGTAGATGAACGGCCACTGGCCCCACTGGTAGGCCAGCACCCAGATCTTCTTGGGCGCGAAGTAGAACAGCGTGGGCGCGGTCGCGGCCTGCCCCATGCCGGTCTGGCCGGCGGAGGCCATGTCCGACCAGTTGGTGAACGGGCTGAACATCATCGAGCCGTACGACGAACCGTTCACGTTCGACGCGTAGACGAGGTGCTTGCCGTTGTAGACCACGTCGGTGAAGTCCTTCACCGACGCCCAGCCGTTCGCCGGCTGCGCGAGCGAACCCGTCGAGGACCAGCGGTACGTCGACGGAAGGGCGCAGGTGCCGCTCGGGGCGGGTGTGGTCGGGGTCGGCGACGGGGCGGGGGTGCCGGTCGGCCGGAGGTTCCAGTGCTGGTTGGCGGCGCCCCAGGAGTCCCAGATCTGCACGGGGGTGCCGTCGGCGGTCTGGTTGCCGGGGGTCTCCAGGGCCTTGCCGGTGGCGACGTTGGTGAGGGTGTAGGAGGCGTCGTTGTTCCGGGCGGCCTTCCAGTGCTGGTTGGCGCCGTCGTTGGCGTCCCAGACGATCAGCTTGGTGCCGTTGGCCGCCTGGCTGGCCGGGTCGTCCAGGACGCGGCCGCTGGCGACGTTGGTGAAGGTGTAGGAGCCGTCGTTGTTCTTGGCGGCCTTCCACTGCTGGTTGGCGGCGCCGCTGGCGTCCCAGACCTGGAGCGGGGTGTTGTTGGCGTTCTGTCCGGCGGGCTCGTCGAGGACGCGGCCGCCCGCGGCCACCGCGGAGAGCGTGTAGACGGTGCCGGAGGTGATGCCGCCGCCCGGCGTGCCGCCGCCGTTGCCGCCGGCGCCGGCCAGGGTGCTGAGGACGGTGTCGTAGGCGGGCTTCTTGTTGCCGCTGCCGTCGAACAGCAGCGGGTTCTCGCCGCCGCGCCAGGAGTCGCTGTCACGGATGCCCCACACCGTGATGCCCGTGCAGCGGGCGACGTTGAGGCAGGCCTGGACGGCGCTGTTGTACGTGGCGGGGGACGCCTGGGCGATGTCGAGCTCGGTGAGCTGGACGTCGACGCCGAGCGCGGCGAAGTTGGACAGCGTGGTCTGGAAGCTGGGCGGGGGGCCGCCGGCGCCGAAGTGGCTCTGGAAGCCGACGCAGTCGATGGGCACGCCGCGGGACTTGAAGTCCTTGACCATGTTGTAGACGCCCTGGGTCTTGGCGTCCGTCCAGTTTTCCAGGTTGTAGTCGTTGTAGCAGAGCTTGGCCCCGGGATCGACGCCGCGGGCGGTGCGGAACGCCTCCTCGATGAAGCCGTTGCCCAGCACGTTCTGGAAGACCGAGCTGCGGTGCTGGCCGCTGCCGCCGTCGGCGAACGCCTCGTTGACCACGTCCCAGGCGTAGATCTTGCCCTTGTAGTGGGTCATCTCCTGGGTGATGTGGTTGTCCATCACACTGCGCAGGGTGTTGGCGTCGGTGATGGAGCTGACCCAGTCGGGCAGCTGGGAGTGCCAGACCAGGGTGTGGCCGCGCATCTTCTGGCCGTGTGCGGCGGCGTGGCTGACGATCGAGTCGGCGGGACCGAAGTTGAACGACCCGCGGGAGGGTTCCGTGTAGTCCCACTTCATCTCGTTCTCCGGGGTGATCGTGTTGAAATCCCGGTCGAGAATGGTGGAGTAGGTCGAGTCGCCGAGCCTGCCGCCGGCCACCGCCGTGCCGAAGTAGCGGCCGCTTCCGGCCGCCGCCGCACCCAGCGTTTCGGGGCCCGACGTGTGTGCGGCCTGGGCGACCAGCGGTATGGCAGCACCTGTGGCGGCGAGAACCACGGCGGCGGCGAGCGCGCGGCGGGTTTTCTTGTGGCGGCGATGAGAGCGTTTCTGATCTGGCAACGGCTTGTCCTTCTGGCGTGGTGGGCCTTGGTCGCGGCCCCGGTTACCCGTCAGTTGTCGCCGCGCGCACAAAGGTTGCCGTGATCGGGGGAGGGATTTTTTGTCGAGCCGGAGATCGGCGCGGCCCTCGTCCCGTCGGGGGCGAAGCCACCCCGGACCGCGAGGGCGCTGACGTCACCTTGGACGCTGATCAACGTCCGCCTGACCGCGAGGTGACCTGAAGAAGTCCCCGGCTCGCGGCAACCCTTTGCGGCACCCGTGACCACAAGGGAGTGGATCCGGTCAGTTCCGGTGTCCGGATCCGCCTTCCCCTCGTGCACAGTTCGCAAGGAGAACGACTACCCATGAGCAACCCCCCGAAGGGCAGGCGCCGCGGGCGTCACCGCCGTCGCGTGAGCGCCACCGCTCTGGCGCTCGCCGTGCCCCTCGCCGCCGGGTCGTACTTCGTGTTCATACACGGGGACTCCCAGGCCGCGACGGTCGACGGCGAGGCCTACTACCGGCTGGTCTCCGTACGCAGCGGCCAGGTGATGGACGTCAACGCGTTCTCCACCGCCGATGGCACCCGTATCCAGCAGTGGACCGACCAGGACACCGCCAACCAGCAGTGGAAACTGAGGTCCACCGGAGACGGCTACTACGAGCTGGTGAACCGCAACAGCGGCAAGGTGCTGGGCATAGCGGGCGGCTCGACCGATCAGGCGGCTGCCGCCGAGCAGCAGACGGACCGGTCCTCCGCCTCACAGCAGTGGCGGATCGACGGTGTGAGCGGTTCCGACGCCGTCACCTTCACCTCCCGCAAGAGCGGTCAGGTCCTGGACGTCTCCGGATACTCCACGGACCGGGGCGCGCAGGTCATCCAGTGGCCCGGCAAGGGCAGCAGCAACCAGCAGTGGAAGCTGGTGAGGTCCGGTGGGACCCAGGCGTCCGGGGGCGGCGGACAGTACGTGTGGCGCAACGCCCCGGTGGCGGGCGGCGGTTACGTCACCGGGCTGGTCTTCAACCAGCGGGAGAAGGGCCTGCTGTACGCGCGCACCGACATGGGCGGCGCCTACCGCTGGGACACCGGGGCCGAGCAGTGGATCCCGCTGACCGACTGGGTCGGCGAGAAGGACTGGAACCTGATGGGCATCGAGTCCCTGGCCACCGATCCCGTCGCCCCCGACCGGCTCTACCTCGCGGCGGGCACCTACACCAACGACTGGGCCGGCAACGGCGCGATCCTGCGCTCCACCGACCGCGGGCGCACCTTCCAGCGCACCGAGCTGCCGTTCAAGCTGGGCGGCAACGAGGACGGCCGCGGGGCGGGCGAACGGCTGGTGATCGACCCCGCGAACCACGACACCCTGCTGCTGGGCACCCGCAAGAACGGCCTGTGGCGCAGCACCGACGCCGGCGCGACCTGGAACCAGGTCTCCTCGTTCCCCGTCAAGGACGGGGCGAGCAGCGGCGGGGGCATCACCTTCGTGACGTACGGCCCGGCCGGCAGCAAGACGGTCTACGCCGGCGTCGCCGACAAGTCCACCAACCTCTACCGCTCCACCGACGGCGGCAACACCTGGCAGGCCGTCTCCGGGCAGCCCACCGGCCAGCTGCCGCAGCACGGCGTGCTCTCCGGTGACGGCTCGCTGTACCTGACGTACACCAACACCCTCGGGCCCAACGGCGTGACGGCGGGCTCGGTGTGGAAGTACAGCCCGTCCGGCGGGGCGTGGAAGAACATCTCCCCGTCCCAGGGCAGCTACGGGTTCGCCGGTCTGGCCGTCGACCCGCAGAAGCCGTCCACGGTGATGGTCACCACCCTGGACCGCTGGTGGCCCCAGGACGAGCTCTACCGCTCCACCGACGGCGGTACGACCTGGACCGCACAGGACGCGAAGTCGGTGCGGGACGCCTCCGCCGCCCCCTATCTCGGGACCGGTATCGGGCACTGGATGACCGCCCTGAGCGTCGATCCCTTCGACTCCGGGCACGTGCTGTACGGCACCGGTAACGGCATCTGGGGCAGCAAGGACGCCAACGCGACCGACAACGGCGGCACCAGCCACTGGACCGTGGGAGCCCGCGGGCTGGAGGAGACCGCGCTGGCGAACGCGATCGCCCCGCCCACCGGCGCCACCCTCATCACCTCCATGGGCGACCAAGGCGGTTTCCTGTACGAAGGCCTGACCAAGGAGCCCTCCGGGCGGCTGTCCAACCCGACGATGTCCAGCAGCACTGACATCGACTTCGCCCAGTCCAACCCCTCGGTGATGGTCCGCGTCGGCCGTGGCGGCGCACAGAACGGCGCGTACTCCACCGACGGCGGCCACAACTGGAACGGTTTCAAGGCACAGCCGGTGGCCGGCGCCGACAGCGGCCACGTCGCGATCGCGGCGGACGGCTCCAGCATCGTCTGGACCGAGTCCGGTCAGGCCCCTTACCGCTCGACCGACAAGGGGGCGAGCTGGTCCAGGGTCAATGGCCTGGGCACCGACGCCGTGGTCGTCGCCGACCGGTCCTCGGCCAACACCTTCTATTCACTGGTCGGCGGCACGCTCTACGCCAGCACCGACGGCGGCGCGAGCTTCGGCGCCCGCGCCTACAATCTGCCTTCCGGCAAGCTCAGCGCCGTCCCCGGCGTCGCCGGTGACCTGTGGATCTCCGGTGGCGGCAAGGGGCTGCTGCACTCCACCGACGGCGGCCGCAGCTTCACCCCGCTCTCCACGGTGCAGTCCGCCTCCGCCGTCGGCTTCGGCAAGGCCGCGCCGGGCGCCTCCTACCAGGCCCTGTACCTGATCGGTACCGTCAAGGGCGTCGCCGGAGTCTTCCGCTCCACCGACGCGGGCGCCAGCTGGCTCCGCATCAACGACGACGCCCACCAGTGGGGCAACTTCGCCAGCCTCGGCCTCATCATCGGCGACCCCAACACCTTCGGTCGCGTCTACATCGGCACCAACGGACGCGGTCTCCAGTACGGCGATCCTTCCTGACCCCGACGCCCGAGCGGGGGGGGGGGAAAAAACACCCCCGGACCCGCCCTCGGCGGGGAAAAAAAAACCCCCTTCCCCCCACCCCCCAAACCGGTCTTTCTCGGGGAACACTAAGAGAAAACAAAC
>NZ_JBHTTU010000002.1:297968-330332 GCF_042794375.1 Kitasatospora sp. NPDC056531
TTTGTTCGTGTCCACATAGACACAAACGGACGTGGTCTCCGGGGAGGCGATCCTTCCCGACCCCAACGCGAGAGTGTGGCCGCAGACACAACCCCCTGCGGCCGCGCCGTGGCTGACGGAAACGCGCTCCGTCTTCACCGGCTCCGGCACTGGGCTGTCCGGGTGACGCGCGAGGCGACCGCGCATCGTCAAAGGCGAGTCGGATCCGAACGGGAACGGGAACGGGAACGGGAGCGGCGAGGCGTCGTCGCAGGTCAGGTCGCGATGGGTGAACGAGGCTTGATCGACGTCACGAGGGTACCCAAGCGGATGCTCTGCGTAGCCATCGCCGCGGCGGTCAACGTGGGTACGGACCCGAACCACGGCTCGTCCCGGAAACTCCGCCACGACAGGTGGTCATAGGTGTACGCGGCATGGAATCCGAGCTCCTCGGCCCGCCGCCAGATCTTCTGCCCCTCGCCCCACCGGTGGATGGGGAGGATAACGGCACTCAAGCGCATGCAGTGACGAAACGCGCGCGAATCGGCGGTGCTTCGGATCGCCCGCAAGGCGGCGCGAGCAGGTCGGCTAGCGTGGCGCCATGGGCGCGTTGAGCAAGAGGGAACTGGCCGCGTTGGTCGATGAGGCGACGGTCGACACCTACGACGAGCACGAGCAGGTGTCGGCTCTGTTCACCGCCGTCGAGGACAACCTGGCGGTGCCGTTCAGCACTGTGGTGCTGGGCGTCGAGGTGACCGTGCGCGGCGTCGACCTCTCGCAGGACGGAAGGATCGTCGCCCTGTGCACCCACGGCGGATTCCGGCAGGCGATCGGGCTGCTGGACCTTCCGCTGCCGGACCCGGCTCCGGACGGAGCGGAGTGGGTCGAGGCGTATCGCTACTACTGGGCGCAGTGAGCGTCGGAACCTTCAAGATCGAGAGGACACGCATGACCGCTGTTGTGCGGACCGAGGACGAGCCGTCGCTGCAAGGCCTGATCGAGCGAAGTTCCGACCTGAAGGGCGAACTCGTCGTCTTCGCCCAGAGCGCGCGCTTCGATCGGTGGTTGACCCCCCTCCTACTGGAGGCAGCAGGCCCTGAGCGGCGGCTGGACGAGGGTGAGGCGGTCCGGATCATCGACAACTTCATCCTGCGGTACCGCCTGCCGGACGGGGTGACCGTGGTGGACCGATTCGTCGCCGGACGAGGGGACTTGAGCGAAGCCGACCGGGCGATGCTGCTCGGCTGGCGTGATCCGGTCGAGGGCATCTTCGAGATCCGGCGCAAGGACGGGGACGCCGTCGTCCTGCTGAACCTGGTCGACGACCTCGAGTACCGCACGTACTCGAACGTCGGGCGGGCGGCCTTCCGCGGAGTGTCCAAGGGGGGATTCCTCCTCGCGTGCCTGGTGCCCCTCCACTCGGCCGACGGGGCGTGGCTGATCTCGGGCGCCATGTCGTCCTACCCGAAGTCCAGCGCGACCGAGATCGCCCGGGCCGCGCTCCACCTGGCCACCAGTCAACCCGAACTGGTCTTCCGCAACCCCGAGAAGATCGAGCAGGGATGGGAGTCGATGCGGGCGGACCGGACCGCGTTCATCGAGTTCTGCGGCAGTGACGAACTGGTCCTTCCCCCGGCCGAGGTCGAGGAGAGGCTCAACACCTACTACCGGCACCGGCAGGAGTCCGCAGTCGCAGAAAGGCCCGACCGGGCCCGGGGCAGGCGTCTGCCGGGGATCGACCTGCCGGCCTTCGAACTGCCGCAAGCCCTCGGGGACTCGGACACGGTCGGCGTCATCTACGACGAGGTCGACGGACTCAACTTCTACGCCGATTACGGGATGCTTCAGGACCTCTTCGCGGACCCGGCCCTCGCGGGCCGCAGGCATTACCAGGACGCGCTGCGCGCATACCTGCGCGAGGAGTCGATCGCGCCGCTGCCGATCCGCCGCTTGGCCGCCGCCTACCCGGAGACGGTCGACGCGGTGTTCCGGAAGCTGCTGCGGAAGCCCGGATTCACCTGGGGCGAGCACGGTGAGGAGCTGCTGCGCCGGCGCAAGCCCTGGTACTACGCGCAGGAGCCCCGACCCGGCGTCTCCGTGGTCGGCGAGCGCCTCGGCGAGCTCGCCGCCGGCGCCGGACGGCAGAAGTTCACCAGGGCGAGGCGGGTGCCGCGTCAGCCCGACCATCCGTAACCGCGCCGACTTTCGGTGATCAGTAGCGACCCATGTGCGGCATGGCCTTCTCCGCCCGCTCGGTGATCGGCTGCACTCCCGCCAGATCTCCCCTGACCTCCTCGGGGGTGACCGGCGGAGCTCCGGTCTCTGGCGAGTCCCCGTTCAGGTGAAATCCTGGCGGGCACGCCGGCTGCAAGAGACCACGAAGTGCGGTTCCGTACGCCGTTGTGTGAGCTACAGGAGGTGCCGCCGTGTCTTACGAGCCGAAGATCGCTGCCATGCTGTCCGGCGCCACCCTGCGCCAGCTGTCCCACTGGCGCAGGGCTACGGGCCCGCGTGGTGCCGTCCTGGTGCCGGGGATCTCCGCCTCCCGGCCGATCCTCTACTCATTCCGGGATGTCGTCGCGCTTCGCATCTGCGTGAGGCATCGCCCCTACGGGGGCCGACCGGTACCGGGCGATCTGCCGCAGTCGCGCAGCGATCTCAGGGATCGGTACCAAGTGGCGCGAACGCCCGCAGACCTGCCGTGAAGTCGTCGTCGTCACCATCGGCGCCGCCCGTACCCGCACGGTCCGACCGTCCACGCCGAACTCGATCCCGGCGCCTACCCCCCGGCCGAAGCCCACCGTGCAGGACCAACCACCCGGTCATACGGTGGAGACAGGGGCAACTCAGGGACGGTGATCACATGACGCAGGTAGACCTCTCACACGTAGTCAGAGCAGCAGTGGTCGATCCGCCCGCCCCTCCGGGAGCGGGCGTGTACCCCGCCGACGTGAAGCCTGTCGAACAGGCGCTGGCTGCCCGGGGGCTGCTGGACCCGGCCTTCGTGGACGGCGCGTTCGGCACGCTGACCATCAGCGCCTACAGTTCTCTGCAACGTTCCTACGGCCTCAGTGGCAGAGACGCGGACGGCGTCCCCGGTTCTACGTCCCTCAACCGGCTCGGCCAGGAGAGCGGACTGTTCTCCGTCACCGACGGGCAGCCTGCCCTGGGCTTCGCGCAAGGGATCCGGATGTCGGACGTGATCTTCGACAGGGTCACGGACGCCAGCGCGATCGCTGCCATCGTGCGGGTCTGCGAGCTCCTGGACATCCCCGTCACGTCGTGGCTGCCTGGGTACAAGACGCTTACCTTCCGCGAGTCCAGCTACAACTTCAACGCAGTCAACAACAATGATGCGAACGCACATGGCCCGTTCCAGTCAGACGGCTGCCATCTGTACTGCTCACGCGGCGTGGCGCAGTGCATACCACCGGTGTTCGCCCACTACCACCAGCCGGGGACTTCGAACCACATCTACGACGGGGTGGCGAACATCGCCTCATCGATGAACTACGTCATGGACAGGTACGGCGTCGCCCGCGACGGCCACGACCTGGCCGCCAAGGTCCAGCAGGCTGATTCGAACCGCCCGCCCCACTGGTACTGACACGCCGTCACGTCACGGACCATCCCGCGGTCCCGCATCGCCGCCGACCACAACATCAAGATCTGCTGCTGTAGTGCCAGTTCATCTCGTCGGGTCAAGGGTTGCCGCGACGACAGTTGCGCCAGGGCGGGCCGCTGTGCGCCTGGGTACAGGCTGTGCGCCTGGGTACAGTCCGGTGCGCTCGTAGACGGTGCTCGGGCCGGTGGCCATGTCGACGGTCCGCGACAGCGGGCTTCCGGCCGGACGGTGATCTCCGGGGGTCGTCGGAGCGAGGCGCTAGTCTGTCCGCCGCACCTGCATCTGATCATGCGTTAAACGGGGGTTCTTTCGTCATGTCTGCTTCCAGGAGGCTGCTCGCCGCGGCTCTGGTCACCACCGCCGCGTTCGGCCTGGCGGCCTGCGGCCCGGACAACTCGTCGGACCAGGGCGCGGGCGGCACCACCGCCACCGCCGCACCCGCCACCGGCGGCGTTGCCTCGCCGACCGCCGCCCCGGCCACCGGCACCGCCAAGCCGGCCCCGACCGGCAAGCCCACCGACGGCGGCCCGGAGGGCTTCTGCACCCACGACCCGCTGCCCGCCGGGCAGAAGTGGATCATCCCGGTGAAGGGCACCAGTGCGACGACGCTGACCTACAAGGACACCAAGGACGCCTGCGGCGTCGACGACGTCAACTTCGAGGCGGTGGGTGCCGAGAAGACCGCGCCGTTCGCGCCGACCGCCAAGGGCCACCTGAAGTCGGTGGTGGCCGCGCCGAAGGACGTCAACGCGGCCGACCTGGCGAAGCACATCAACGAGTGCATCGCCACGCCGGGCAACCAGAAGGGCTCGTACCCCTGCTCGGCCGGCGCCTACAAGGTGGCGATCGACGCCTCCGGCAAGGTCGTCGAGATGTGGGAGCGTCCGAGCTCCTGATGCGACGTAGGGTACGGCGCCGGGGCGCTCACTGCACGGTGAGCGACTCGGCGCCGTTGGCGCAGCCGAGCTTCTCGGCGGCGCGCTCGGCGAAGCCGGTGGCGAGCTCGGCCAAGTGTTCCCGGTCCGGGATGTCGTCCTTGGGGAAGCCGCGTCCGAACCTGACAGCGGCCCGGTAGGACTCGGCTCTGCCGTTCAGCGCGCAGCCGAAGGCTGTCTCCCCGTCGATGGGGCCTCACCTGCGGTGACCACCACTTGGACGTGGCCGAAGGGGCCATCGACTTGGTCGAACGCGGTCGCCCGATCAGACACGTCGATCGCTCCCCCTCCGTGCCGGCGCGCCGCGCCGACACCCCGTTGGTAAGCAAATTGGCAGATAAGTCTAAAGAGTTTGATAAGAGTACAGGTCGGTTCCGAGTCTGCTACCCCTAGGGGAGATCCGGCCCGGTGTCATACCGCAGCAGCAGGAGGCCTCGTCATTCACGCTCATAGCCCTTGCGGCGCAAGCCCGTTACGTTGAGCGTGTGTCCACTGCTGTCATCAAGACCGAGGGCCTCACCAAGAGGTTCCCCCGGGTCACCGCCCTCGACCAGCTGACCGTCGAGGTGCAGCCCGGGGTCGTCGGGCTGGTCGGGGCCAACGGGGCGGGCAAGTCCACTCTGATCAAGATCCTGCTCGGGCTCGCCCCGGCGACCTCCGGCCGCGGCGAGGTGCTCGGCCTGGACGTCGCCACCCGGGGCTCCGAGATCCGCGAGCGGGTCGGTTACATGCCGGAGCACGACTGCCTGCCACCGGACGTCTCCGCGACCGAGTTCGTGGTGCACATGGCCCGGATGGCGGGACTGCCCGCCACCGCCGCCCGCGAGCGCACCGCGGACACCCTGCGGCACGTCGGCCTGTACGAGGAGCGGTACCGCCCGATGGGCGGCTACTCGACCGGCATGAAGCAACGGGTCAAGCTCGCCCAGGCGCTGGTGCACGACCCCGAGCTGGTGCTGCTGGACGAGCCGACCAACGGCCTCGATCCGGCCGGCCGGGACGAGATGCTGGGGCTGATCCGCCGGGTGCACACCGACTTCGGGATCTCGGTGCTGGTCACCACCCACCTGCTCGGCGAGCTGGAGCGCACCTGCGACCACCTGGTCGTCATCGACGGCGGCAAGCTGCTGCGTTCCTCCTCCACCGCCTCCTTCACCGAGGCGACGGCCGTCCTCGCGGTCGAGGTCACCGACCTCCCACCCGTCGCCCACCACCACCCTCATCCGGGCCGCTCCGCTGCGCACCCTTCTTTGGACGCCGTCGCCGAGCCCGGCGCCGAGGTCCGCGAACGCCTCGCCGCGGCCGGCCTCACCGTCCAGTCCGAGGGCTCGCACCTGCTGCTGGTCCGGCTGGCCGGTGAGGACACCTACGACACCATCCGCGACACCGTCGCCGAACTGGGCCTGGGCCTGGTCCGGTTGGAGCAGCGCCGCCACCGGGTCGCCGAACTCTTCACCGACACCCGGCAGGACCAGGACAGCAGGGGAGGGACGGACGATGCCGCAGCCTCCTGACGCCAGGCCCGCCGACACCGGTGTCATCCACGACATCGGCTACCGCGGCTACACCGGCCCCCGGCTCGGCCGCGCCTACGCGACCCGCTCGCTCTTCACCCAGAGCCTGCGCGCCGCCTACGGCCTCGGCCGCTCCGGCAAGTCCAAGGTGCTGCCGATGCTGATGCTCGGCGTGGTCACCGTCCCCGCGGTGATCTTCGTGGCGCTCGCGCTCTCCATGAAGCGGGACGAACTCCCGGTCGAGTACGCCGGCTACCTCTCCAGCCTCGGCCTGGTGGTCTCGGTCTTCCTGGCCTCCCAGGCGCCGGTGCTGCTCTCCCGGGACCTCCGGTACCACACCGTCCCGCTCTACTTCTCCCGCCCGATCACCCGCACCGACTACGTCCGGGCCAAGTTCGCCGCCATGGCTTGCGCCCAACTCCTGCTGATGGCGGCCCCGTTGCTGGTGCTCTACATCGGTGCGCTGCTCGGTGGGATGGACTTCGCGTACAACACCGGTCACTTCCTGTACGGCCTGGCGGCGGCCGCGCTGTACGCCCTGGTGCCGACCTCCGTCTCGCTGGTGATCGCGGCGAGCACCCCGCGCCGGGGCTTCGGGGTGGCGGCCATCATGGGATACCTGGCGGTCAGTTCGGCGGTGGCCGCGATCGCGGTCGGCATCAGCAACCCGACTCCCGGCGGCTCGGACGCCGCCCAGTGGACCTCCCTGATCTCGCCCAACGGCCTGGTGGAGGCCGTGGTCAACGAGGTGTTCGACCTCGGCGCCGGGCTCGACCGGCGGCACGCCCCGGGTGGGCTGGGCCTGGTGGTGTTCGCACTGGTCGCGGTGGCGATGGTGGTCGGCTCGTACCGCCTCCTGCTGCGCCGCTACAGGAACGTCTGAGCAGGAACGTCCGAGCAGGAACGTCCGGGCAGGAACGTCTGAGAGGGCGGCATGGCCACCATCAGCATCGACAAGGTCTCCCGCTGGTTCGGGAACGTGGTCGCGGTCAACGACATCACCATGTCGATCGGCCCCGGCATCACCGGCCTGCTCGGGCCCAACGGCGCGGGCAAGTCCACCCTCATCCACATGATGAGCGGCTTCCTCGCCCCGTCCAGCGGCGCGGTCACCCTGGACGGCGCGCCGATCTGGCGCAACCAGCAGGTGTACCGGCAGATCGGTCTGGTCCCGGAACGGGAGTCGATGTACGACTACCTGACCGGCTGGGAGTTCGTCCTCGCCAACGCCGAGCTGCACGGCCTGCCCCAGCCCGGCGCCGCCGCCCGGCGCGCCCTGGACCTGGTCGAGATGGCGTACGCCAAGGACCGCCGCACCGGGACGTACTCCAAGGGCATGAAGCAGCGGGTCAAGATGGCCTCGGCCCTCGTCCACGACCCGGCCGTGCTGCTGCTGGACGAGCCCTTCAACGGCATGGACCCGCGCCAGCGGCTCCAGCTGATGGAGCTGCTGCGCCGCTTCGGCGCGGACGGCCGGACGGTGCTGTTCTCCTCCCACATCCTGGAGGAGGTCGAGCAGCTGGCCCGGCACATCGAGGTCGTGGTGGCCGGGCGGCACGCCGCCTCGGGCGACTTCCGCCGGATCCGGCGACTGATGACCGACCGCCCGCACCGCTACCTGGTCCGCTCCAGCGACGACCGCCGGCTCGCCGCCGCGCTGATCGCCGACGGCTCCACCACCGGCATCGAGGTGGACGAGCGGGAGCGGGCGCTGCGGATCGAGGCGGTGAACTTCCAGGGCTTCACCACCCTGCTGCCCCGGGTCGCCCGGGAGGCCGGCATCCGGCTGTACACCGTCTCCCCGGCGGACGAGTC
Organism: Kitasatospora sp. NPDC056531; assembly: GCF_042794375.1. Classification (NCBI taxonomy): domain Bacteria; kingdom Bacillati; phylum Actinomycetota; class Actinomycetes; order Kitasatosporales; family Streptomycetaceae; genus Kitasatospora; species Kitasatospora sp. NPDC056531. The sequence continues at coordinate 305,837 of NZ_JBHTTU010000002.1, forward strand.
GCTGGAGAGCGTCTTCTCGTACCTGGTCTCGGCATGACCCCCCACCTGATCCACGCCACCCAACGGACCCAGGAAGGGGCCGACCGACCATGAACCCGACCGTCGCCAGGCTGACCCTGCGCGGCCTGCTCGGCCGCCGCCGCGGCGCCCTGCTACTGGTGGCCCCGGCCCTGCTGCTGATCGTCTCGGCGATCGCCGCCGGGTCGAGCGGCGACGCGCACAGCCTGACCGTCAAGATCCTCGGCCAGCTGGACCTCGGCACCCTCGTCCCGATCCTCGGCCTGGTGGTCGGCACCGGGGTGATCGCCACCGAGATCGACGACGGCTCGATCGTCTACCTGCTGGCCAAGCCGCTGCCGCGCTGGCAGATCGTCACCACCAAGCTGTCCGTCGCGATCGGCACCGTCTGGGTGTTCGCCGCCGTCCCGACGCTGGTCTCCGGGCTGCTGCTGTACGGCACGAAGGACGGCGTGGCGCTCGGCTACACCGTCGCGGTGCTGGTCGCCGGGGTCGCGTACAGCGCGTCGTTCCTGCTGCTCGGCGTGGTCACCCGGCACGCGGTGGTGGCCGGGCTGGCGTACGCGCTGATCTGGGAGTCGCTGATCGGCAACTTCGTCGAGGGCGCCCGGACGCTGAGCATCCAGCAGTGGGGCCGGGCGGTCGCCGAGGCGGTGGCCGGGGACACCGCGGTCGGCGCCGACGTCTCGTTCGGCGCGGCCGTGCCGCTGTTGCTGGTGGTCACCGTCGCGGCGGCCGTGCTGGCCTCGGTGAAGCTCGCCGGGCTGACCCTCGTCGCGGAGGAGTGACGGTTCAGAGGGTCCGGTTGCGCCCGGCGCCCCAGCCGGCCGCGCCGACCACCAGGACCAGGACCAGCATCAGCATCAGCGTGGCGTCCCAGCCGCCGGTGAGCTGGTGCAGCGCACCGGCGCCGACCGGGCCGGCCGCAGCGACCAGATAGCCGATCGCCTGCGACATCCCACCCAGCTGGGCGGCTCCGGCCGCAGTGCCGGTGCGCAGCACGATGAAGGCCAGGCCCAGGCCCAGCGAACCGCCCTGGGCCACGCCGAGGACGGCCGCCGACGCCCAGGCGGCGGAGACCGGCGCGACCAGCAGCATGGCGATGCCGAGCCCGTTCAGGGCCGCCATGGTCACCGCCAGGGCGCGCTGGCTGGTCATCCGGCCGGCCATCAGCGGCACCAGGAAGGCGCCGGCCACCTGCACCAGGTTGGAGAAGGCGAAGACCAGGCCGGCCTGGCCGCGGTCCATGCCGTGGTCGGCCAGGATGGTCGGCATCCAGGCGACCAGGATGTAGACCAGCAGTGACGAGATGCCCATGAACAGGCTGATCTGCCAGGCCAGCGGGGACTTCCAGATGCCCTCGATCGGCTTGCCCGGCTGGGCGGCCGCGGCCACCGCCGCCTTCTCCTGCCGGGAGCGCAGCACCTGCGGCAGCCAGGCCACCGCCGCGACCAGGGCGAGCAACGACCAGGCGCCGAGCGAGGCCCGCCAGCCGCCGCCGAGCGCGTGCTCCAGCGGGACGGACGTTCCGGCGGCGAGGGTCGCGCCGACCAGCATGGTGGTGGAGTAGACGCCGGTCATGGTCGCCGCGCGGTCCGGGAACTCCCGCTTGACCAGGCCCGGCATCGACACGTTCAGCACCGCGATGGCCACGCCGATCACCACGCAGCCCGCGTACAGCGCGTACACCGAGGGCAGCACCCGCAGCAGCACGCCCGCGCCCAGCACCAGCACCGCGCCGAGCACGACCCGTTCGGCGCCGAAGCGGCGGGTCAGCCGGGGGGTGAGCGGGGCGCCGACGCCCTGGAACAGCACCGGGACGGTGGTGATCAGCCCGCTCGCGGTGGCGGACAGGCCGAAGGTCCGCTGGATCTCGCCGACCATCGGGGAGATCGCCGCCAGGCAGGCGCGCATGTTCAGCGCGACCAGCACGATGCCGGTCAGCAGCAGGGCGGGGTGGGCCAGCCGGGAGCGCGGGGGGAGCGGGGCAGGGGTGGTGACCACCGGCTGCTGGGCACGGGTGACGGCCATGGGTGTGCTGTTCTTTCGTGAATCAAGGGGGGATGCGGACGGCGGGAGAGGGGCTCGCGCCGTCCTACTTCCGGGCCGCGATGGCGGCGAGCAGCTGCTCGACGGCCGCGGTCGGACCGGCGAGCAGCGCACGACACGCCGCCTCGGCCCGGTCCGGGTCGCCGCTCTCGATCGCGTCGACCAGCGCCTCGTGGGTGGCCACGACCGCCTCGGGCATGTCGTGGTCGCCGAAGGCGGAGGTCATGGCCTCGCGCACGGAGGCGCCGAAGTAGCGGTACACCTCGGTCAGCGCCGGGTTGTGCGCGGCCTCGACGACAGCGGTGTGGAACTCCAGGTCGTGCTCGACGGTGGCCTCGCGGCTCGCCCGCTCGGGGTGCGCCGCGAACACTTCGGCCTCACGGGCCAGCGCGGCCCGCATCCGGCGGACGTCCTCGGGGGTGTGCCGCAGGGCGGCCAGTCGGGCGCCCTCGGTCTCCAGCGCCGCGCGGACCTCCAGGACGTCCCGGATGCCCGAGCGCTGGACGCCGCGCAGCACCGCCGCCGGGTCGCTGGTGGACCGTACGAAGGTCCCCTCGCCCTGCCGGGAGACCAGCATTCCGGCGTGCACCAGCACCCGGATCGCCTCCCGCACGGTGTTCCGCCCGACCTGCAGCCGCTCGGCCAGCTCGTGCTCGGTGGGGATCTGCGATCCCACCGGCCAGGCCCCGCCGACCAGCTGCTCGCGCAGTTGGTCGATCGCGGTGTCCACCAGGGAACGCCGCCCGGCCGCCTGCAGGCTGTTGCCGTCGCCGCTCATTCCGGGCCTCCCTTCGCACGCCGCTGATCAGTCATCGGTCATCCTACAACCGCTTGCCCGGTCATCCTACAACTGCCGGAGTGAACCCTCCCCAACCCTCCTGGAGCCCTCCTGGAACGGTCAGTCCCGGTCTGTTTGCGCCCGCAGGACCGCCACGTCGACCGGGCCCTGGAAAATCCGTCGGCGCGCGTCCGGGCAGCCCGGCCGGCACGTCCCACACGGTGCGCGGATCCCCCGGGCCTCAGCGCGCGGGGTAGAGGCGCTCCAGGACGACGGCGACGCCGTCCTCGTCGTTGCTCGCGGTGACCTCGTCGGCGACGGCGAGCAGCTCCTCGTGCGCGTTGGCCATGGCCACGCTGTGCGCGGCCCAGCCGAACATCGGGACGTCGTTGGGCATGTCGCCGAAGGCGATGGTGTCGGCGGCGCGCACGCCCAGGCGGTGGGCGGCGACGGCCAGGCCGGTGGCCTTGGACAGGCCCAGCGGCAGCAGTTCGACCACGCCGGCCCCGGCCATCACCACGCCGACCAGTCCGCCTGCGGCGTGCCGGGCGGCCTCGGCGAGGGCGTCGTCGGTCAGGCCGGGGTGCTGGATGTAGAGCTTGCTGACCGGGGAGGCGAGCAGCTCGTGGCGCTCGACCCGGACGACCGGCAGGTCGGAGCCGATCAGCAGTTCGTAGCCGGGACCGGCCAGCACCTGGCCGTCCAGGCCGTCCTGGTTGGCGGCGACGGCCAGCGGGCCGGTCTCGGCCTCGATCTTCTCGATCGCGAGCGCGGCGAGCCGGCGGTCCAGGGTGAGCGAGGTGAGCAGCTTGTGCGCGCCCGCGTCGTAGACCTGGGCGCCCTGGCCGCAGACCGCTATCCCGGTGTAGCCGATCTCGTCGAAGACCGGGCGGGCCCAGACGGCCGAGCGCCCGGTCACGATGATGTGCAGCGCGCCCGCGCCGACGGCCGCGGCCAGCGCGGCGCGGGTGCGCTCGGAGACGGTCTCCTCACTGGTCAGCAGGGTGCCGTCGAGATCGGTGGCGACCAGCCGGTAGGGCAGGTCGCCACCGTTCGGGTGTGCGCTAGAGGTCACTTGACCGGCTCGATGACGGCGCGTCCGCCGAGGTACGGCCGCAGCGCCTCGGGCACGACGACCGAGCCGTCGGCCTGCTGGTGGTTCTCCAGGATCGCCACGATGGTGCGGGGCACGGCCACCAGGGTGCCGTTCAGGGTGGCGAGCGGGCGGGTCTTGCCCTCCTCGCGCATCCGGATCGACAGGCGGCGGGCCTGGTACTCGGTGGTGTTGGAGGTCGAGGTGACCTCGCGGTACTTGCCCTGGGTGGGGATCCAGGCCTCGATGTCGAACTTGCGCGCGGCCGAGGAGCCGAGGTCGCCGGAGGCGACGTCGATCACCCGGTACGGCAGCTCCAGCGCGTTGAGGAAGTCCTTCTCCCACTGGAGCAGGCGGCGGTGCTCGTTCTCCGCGTCCTCGGGCGTGGTGAAGACGAACATCTCCACCTTCTCGAACTGGTGGACGCGGATGATGCCGCGGGTGTCCTTGCCGTAGGTGCCGGCCTCGCGGCGGAAGCAGGACGAGTAGCCGGCGTAGCGCAGCGGCAGCTTCTCGGCGTCGATGATCTCGTCCATGTGGTACGCCGCCAGCGGGACCTCGCTGGTGCCGACCAGGTACTTGTCCTCGTCGCCGAGGTGGTACACGTTCTCGGCGGCCTGGCCGAGGAAGCCGGTGCCGTCCATGGCGGCCGGGCGGACCAGGGCCGGGGTGATCATCGGGATGAAGCCAGCCGCGGTGGCCTGGGCGATCGCCATGTTGACCAGGGCGAGCTCCAGCAGCGCGCCGACGCCGGTCAGGTAGTAGGACCGGGCACCGGCGACCTTGGCGCCGCGCTCGGTGTCGATCGCGCCCAGCAGCTGGCCCAGCTCGACGTGGTCGCGGGGCTCGAAGCCCTCGGCGGCGAAGTCGCGCGGGGTGCCGATCTCCTCCAGGGTGACGAAGTCCTCCTCGCCGCCGACCGGGGCGGCCGGGTCGATGAGGTTCGCCAGGGAGCGGAGCAGGCGGTCCGCCTCCTCCTTGGCCGCGCTCTGCTCGGCGTCCGCGGCCTTGACCTCGGCGGCCAGGTCCTTGGTGCGTTGCAGCAGGGCGGTCTTCTCCTCGCCCTTGGCCTGGGCGACCTGCTTGCCGAGCACCCGCTGCTCGTTGCGCAGTTCGTCGAAGCGGCTGCCCGAGGACCGGCGCCGCTCGTCGGCGGAGAGGAGGGCGTCGACCACGTCGACGTCCTCGCCACGGACGCGCTGCGAGGCGCGTACTCGGTCAGGGTCCTCACGGAGCAGGCGAAGGTCAATCACAGGGCCTAGCGTACCGGGCGGGCGTTCCTCCACCGGTACCGGTTTTCCCCTGGGGATAACTCACCCGAGCCTGTGGATAACTCCTGTGGGGAACTCTCCGGGGATTGGTTATCCACAGGCCTGGGGCCGGGGCTGTGGATTGATGGGGAGGATCGGCGTCCGCTCGCCGGAACCACGAAATTGAGGTTTCAAACCTCATTCGACCCTCTCGGGTGAGGGAATTGAAGCACTCGGACGGGTGATTTGCAGGCAAGCGGGTGACTCTGGTCGGATTAGTCATCTCTGCGACGCAAACCGATGGTCCGACCAGTTCTGCGCAATGGCTATACCGGTTTGTCGACTCATCCCCAGGCCTGTGGATAACTTCCGGCTGTGGACAGCGGGGAGGCCTGTGGACAGCGGCCTCCGGCCCCGGGCGCCCCTGTGGACGACGGAACGGTCACCCCGCCCCGGCCGATCGGCCCGGTCGATAACGGTCGGAAAAGGTTAGAAAGACAAGAGATGTCGCCCGGATGCCCGGGCTCAGATGTCCCCGCGCCCGTCGAGCGCGCGGGAGAGCCAGTCCGCCGCCGCGGCGAAATCCTCGTCCGAGGTCCCCGGCCGCCGGTGCTTGGACACCTGGCGGTCGGCGCGCGGATAGGAACCGAGGAACCGCACCTGCGGGCTGATCCGCTTGAGGCCCATCATCGCCTCGGCCACCCGGCGCTCGGACAGGTGGCCCTCGCAGTCGATCAGGAAGCAGTAGTTGCCCAGCCCCTCGCCGGTCGGCCGGGACTCGATCCGCATCAGGTTCACCCCGCGCACCGCGAACTCCTGCAGCAGCTCCAGCAGCGCACCCGGGTGGTCGTCCGGCAGCCAGACCACCATCGAGGTCTTGTCCGCGCCGGTCGGCGAGGAGACCCGCCCCGGACGGCCGACCAGCACGAACCGGGTGGTCGCGCTCTGCGCGTCCGCGATGTCCTTGACCAGCGGGTCCAGCCCGTAGATCGGCGCCGCGAACTCGCCCGCGAACGCCCCGTCGTACCGGCCCTCGGCGACCAGTCGGGCGCCGTCCGCGTTGGAGGCGGCCGACTCCCACTTGGCGTCCGGCAGGTTGGCCGCCAGCCAGCGGCGCACCTGCGGCTGGGCCACCGGGTGGCTGGTCACCGTCTTGATCCCGGACAGCTCGGTGCCCGGCCGCACCAGCAGCGCGAAGGAGATCGGCAGCAGCACCTCACGGTAGATCATCAGCGGCGTGCCGGCGGCCAGTTCGTCGTTGGTCGCGGTGACCGCGCCCTCCACCGAGTTCTCGATCGGCACGAACGCCCCGGACGCCTCCCCGCCGCGCACCGCGTCCAGCGCCAGCGCCACCGAGGACAGCGGCACCAGCTCCCGGGTCGCCGCCTCGGGCAGCGTGTGCAGCGCCGCCTCGGTGAAGGTGCCGGCCGGGCCGAGATAGGTGTAGCGGGTGGCCGACATGACGCCTCCGTTGCCAGTGGGATGGTTCCTGAGCGGGGTGCCGCATGAGCGGGGTGGTGCCGAAGCAGCCACCATAACGATTCCGCGGCCCCGGCATGAAAGCGTTTCAGTGGCCGGGACCGCAGTTGCCGAACCGAGGGCCTGTCTCCTGGGTCCTGGCCGGATCCGACGAAACCCGAGGGACAGGCCCTACCCCTCCAGCAGCTGCTGCCCGAGGTAGCCTCCGGCCGGCACGCCCGGCGGCACCGCGTACAGCCCGCTCGCCTCGTGCCGCAGGAAGCGGGAGAGCCCGTCGCCCCGGGAGAGCTTGCGCTGCACCGGGGTGAAGCCCTTGCGCGGGTCGGCCTGGAAGGCGAGGAAGAGCAGCCCGGCGTCCGGCGAGCCGTCCGGCAGCAGGCCGTCGTGGTACGAGAAGCCGCGCCGCAGCATCGCCGCCCCGCCGTTGCCGGCCGGGGCCGCGACCCGCACGTGGGCGTCGGAGGGGATCGCCAGAGCGCCGTCCTGGCCCAGTGCGGAGAGGTCCACCGCGGTGCCCTCGCCGGAGCCGGCCGGAGCGCTCAACGGCGAACCGTCCGCCTTGCGCCGCCCGATCACCCGCTCCTGCCGCTCCACCGGCAGCTCCTCCCAGTGGTCCAGCAGCATCCGGATCCGTCGGAACACCAGGTACGAGCCCCCGGCCAGCCAGGCCGGCTGGTCCCCGCCGGCCGCGCAGAACACCTTGCCGGCGAAGCCTTCCTCGCCAGGCTTGGGGTTGTTGGTGCCGTCGATCTGGCCCATCAGGTTGCGCCCGGTCATCGGCCGCGCGGTGGCCCCGGGGGTCCGGGCGAAGCCGGCCGCCTGCCAGCGCAGCGCCGCCGTCCCGGCCGCCAGCTTCTGCAGCGTCCGCAGCGCGTGCACCGCCACCAGGGCGTCGTCGGCGCCGATCTGGACGAACAGGTCGCCGTCGCCGCGCGCCGCGTCCAGCGCGTCGCCGGTGAAGGCGGGCAGCGGTTCCAGCGCCGCCGGGCGGCGGTCGGCCAGCCCGGCCTTGTCGAACAGCGCGGCGCCGAAGCCGACCGTGACGGTGAGCGAGCAGGGCCCGGCGTCCAGCGCGACCTGGTTGTCGAACTCCTCGGCCGGCTCCCCGGCGGTCAGCCGGTCCACCGCCTTGGTCCAGCGTTGCAGCATGGTGCGCAGCCCGTCCCGGCCGGCCCCGTCGGCCAGGTCGAAGGCGGCCAGCTGGACCCTGGTCTGCTGCGGTTCGAGGATGCCGGCCTGGTGCCCGCCGCGGAACGGCACCCGGCCCGCGCCGAGCGCGCCGCCCTGGCCGGCCCGGTCCGCCCGGTCGTCGGACGGGCCGTCGTAGGCGACCGCCCCGGCCACCCCGGCCCCGGCGCCGACCAGCAGTCCGGCGCCGGCCGTGCCGAGCAACGCCCGACGGGTGAAGCCCGCCGGGCCCTTCTCCTTCTGGTCCACCGCGCTCACCCGATCTTGAACTGCTGGGTCGGTGTGGTCTGGTCGATGTCCGAGGAGCGGATCTGCACCGAGACCACCCAGGTGCCGGCCAGCGGCAGCTGCGTGGTGCCGCTCCAGCGGCCGGTGCCCTCCGGGGCCAGCGCCACCGGCAGCGGGCCCAGGTCGCGGTCCGGCAGGGTGAAGGCGAGCTGCACCTCCGGGACGTCCACCGGCTTCCCGTCCGTACCGTCCAGCGCGAGCTCGACCTCGTTCGGACCGGCCTTGGCCGGGTTGAGGGTGACGGTCGCGGTGCCCTTGGCGTTCGGCGTCCGGCCCTTGGTGTCGTACGGCAGCTTGAGCTCCACCGTGCGGCCCGGCTCGGTCTGCGGAGCCGCCGCGGACCCGCCGGCCACCGGGGCGGTGTTCCCGGCCGACTTGATCTCGCCCGCCACCCGCCCGGGCGGGGAGTTGGTGAGCATCGTGGTGACCACCAGCACCGCCACCGCGACCAGCGCCTCGACCAGCACCGAGCGGCGCAGCCCGGCCCGGGTCGGGGTCAGCCCGCGGTCGCGTCCGGCGCTCGCCCGGGCGGCCCGCTGCCGGGCCAGCTGCGCCCGCCGGACCGGGTCCCCGTCGTGCGCCGCGACCTCGACCGGCTCGGGCACCTCGGCCCGCTCGACCTCCGCCGCCTCGGCCGGGGCCGAGCGCAGCCGGGCCAGCCAGGTGCGGGAGATCCATGCGACGCCGAGCATGACGGCCACGCAGCCGGTCTTCACCAGCAGCAGCCTCCCGTACTCGGTGCCGGTCAGCGCGCCCCAGCTGCCCAGGCCCCGCCAGGACTGGTAGATCCCGGTGACGGCCAGCACGGCCACCGAGCCGAAGGCGACCATCGAGAAGCGGTCCACCACCTCGGCACCGACGCCCTCGCGCAGCCCGACCAGCAGCGAGGCCAGCCCGCCCAGCCAGAGCGCCATCGCGATCAGGTGCAGGATGCCGAACGGCAGCGCCAGCCAGACCTGGATGCCCACCGAGGCGTGGTCGGCGCCGACCCAGGTCGCCGCGAGGGCGACCGCCAGCACCAGCCCGGCCACGCCCAGGCCCAGCCGGGCCTCGCGCTGCGGCCGCTCGGCGGCCCGCTGCTCCAGCTCGCGCAGCTCGGCGGCCTCGGCGTCCTCGTCGTGCTCGTCGGGTTCCCCGGCCTTCGCGGGGGCGGGCCGCTGCGGCTGCCCCAACTGCCCGACCAGCAGCGACAGGAAGATCCCGCCCGCCGCGAGCAGCAGCAGCCGGGCGGCCAGCGCGGTGCCGATCCGCTCGTCCAGCGTGGCGCGCACCAGCGACAGGTCGAGCGCCTTGCCGATGCCCGAGCCGCGCTCGTACGGGCCGCGCAGCATCAGCACCGCGACGGTCGAGGCCAGCAGCGTCGTCCAGCCGGTCATCAGCAGTCGCTGCACCGGACGCCGGGTCGCGCCGGCCGGCCAGCAGACCAGCACGAACGCGGCCACCCCGGCGAGCAACGCGAACGCCGCGTACGCGACGGTGCGTCCGGTGCCGTACAGCGCGGAGACCAGGCCGTCCGCCCTGGCGCCCTGCAGCGCGGTGGCGGACACCGAGGTGTCCGAGGGTGCGCCGATGGAGAAGGTGAACGCCCCGCCGACCGGGTGCGAGTCCTCCGAGACGGCCCGCCAGGCCACCGTGTACGTGCCGTTGGCGAGCCCGCTGTTCAGCGCGACCCGGGCGGTGTTGCCCTGGCCGTCGGCGTGTGCCGGGTTGCCGGCGTCCACGGCCTTGCCGGCCGGGTCCAGCACCCGGACCGAGTCGCTGGACAGCGACACCGTCTCGCTGAAGGTCAGCGTGACCGCCTGCGGGGCGGTGGCGACCACCGAGTTCTGCCGCGGGTCGGTGGAGTCCAGGGTGGCGTGGGCGGAGGCCGGTCCGGCGCCGGCGAGCATCAGCGCGAGCAGCACGCCGAGCGTGCCGAGCGCTCCGACGACGCGTCGGGGGGCGATGCGCAGGGGGACGGTCCGGCGGTGCGAGGCCTTCTGCATGCTGGCGGGTTCCCTAACTCTGGCCGGGCCGGTAGGTGAGCTCCTTGACCGGCACCTTGACCGAGATGGTGCCGGACTTGGCGAAGGTGAGGTCGAGCTCCAGCTCGTCGCCCAGGGCGGGGGCCTTCTGCCACCCCATGATCATCAGGTGGGTACCGCCGCGGGCGAGCTGCAACGCGCCGTGCGCGGGCACGTCCAGGCTGTCCACCTGCTCCATGGTCGACGCCGTCGAGCGGTGGATGGTGACCGAGCCGGCGGCCGGGCTGGTCACCTTGACCAGCTGGTCCGGCCCGCCGTCGTTGCGGACGGTCAGGTAGCCGGCGCCCATCCCGCCGGCCGGGGGCAGCGGGATGTAGGAGTCGGCCACGCTCAGCTTCGCCGGGCCCGCGTCGCCGGCGCCGTCCTGGCCGCCCGTCCCGCAGGCGGCCAGGATGGCGCCGCCACCGAGGGCGGTGGCGACCACGGCGCCCACCAGGGCCGACCGGCGGAACCGTCGGGTGCCGGCTGTCGACGTGCTCATGCGCCCACCTCGCTGCGCTCGGCAGGCGCTTCGCGCAACGCGCACCTCTTGACGGTGAGCTCGCTTCGCTCGCTCATGCGCCCACCTCGCTGCGCTCGGCAGGCGCTTCGCGCAACGCGCACCCCTTGATGGTGAGCTCCCTTCGCTCGCTCACGCCGCAACCCCCTTGGCGAGCAGCGGCAGGTCGTGCTCGTAGGTCTTCTCCTCGGTGCCGCTCATGTAGAGCACGTGCGCCTTGTCGTCCGAGGGGAGGAAAGCCAGCACCTGGGCGCCGTGGGTGGAGGTGACCGTGCCGTCCGCGTTGACCACCGGGTCCTCGATCATGATGCCGAGCGACTTTGCGGCGGTCTTCACCTTCTCCAGGTCACCGGTGAGGCCTATGAAGTCGCTGCCCATCGAGTCCAGCCAGGTGCGCAGCACCTTGGGAGTGTCGCGCTGCGGGTCGGTGGAGACGAAGACGACGTTGATCTTCTTCCGGTCCTCCGCCGGGAGCGCCTTCATCGCCACGCCGATGTCGCCCATGGTGGTCGGGCAGACGTCCGGGCAGCTGGTGTAGCCGAAGAACAGCAGCGTGGCCTTGCCGTTGGTCTGCTGCCGAAGGTCGTAGGGCTGGCCGGAGGTGTCGGTCAGCTGGAGGTCGGGCTTCTCGAAGTTCTTGGCGAGCTTGGTGCCCTGGTACGGGGTGTCCTCCTTCTGCTGGGTGACCTTGGCGGCGGTCGAGCCGCCGCCGGAGGAGCCGCAGGCGGAGAGGGTCAGGGCGGCGGTCAGCGCGAGGGCGGCGGCGCCGGCCAGCCGGGTGGTGCGGATGGCGCGGTTCGTACGGGTGGTGCGGGGCATGGGGTGTTCCGATCGTCTGCGGTGGACCGCCGGCGGGGCCGTACCCGGGCACGGGCACGGCCCCGCCGGCTCGGGGATCAGGAGGCGGAGCCGCTGCTCTTGCGGCGCAGGCCGAGCACGCCGACGGCGGTGCCGATCACGCCGACCACGATGCCGACCACGCCGAGGGTGCGGGCGGTGCTGTCGCTGGACTTGGTGTCGCCGGAGGCGGCGGCGTGGTCGGAGCTGTCCCCGTGGGCGCCGGCGGCCGGGGAGGCGGTGACGCCGTGGTCGTCGCCACCGGCGGCCTTGGTGAGCTTCAGGACCGGGGCCGGGTGGGCCGGCTCGGGCTGGCCGTCCTGGGACTCGTCGATCCAGCGGACGACGTCGCCGTTGTCGTAGGTCTGCAGGGCCTTGAACTCCATGCCGACGGCGTCGGTCGGCAGCGGGCCGAGCGAGACCCGGAACTCCTGGAACTGGCCGGGGGCGATCTTGGTGCCGGCGTCGGCGGTCCAGGTGATCTTGGAGACGGCCTCGGTGACGTCGCTGCCGTGCACCTTGATCGGCTTGTCGAGCTTGGACTTCTCGACGTTCGCGGTCCAGCCCGGCAGCGGCAGGGTCCGGACGGAGGCCAGCGGGTGGTCCAGCGGGAGGTTGACCTCCAGCTTCACCGTGCTCGCCGTGTCGCTCTCGTTCGGCACCCGGAAGTCGACGGCCGTGTAGCCGCCCTGGGCCGCCGAACCCGGGTTCACGGTGACGTGCGCGAAGGCGGGGCCGGCCAGTGCCACCACGGAGGCGGCGGCGGTCAGGGCGACGGCGGCGAGACGGCGGGCGGGAAGGGAACGCATGATGCGGGGTCTCCGATCGGAGCTCGGCGGCCCGCACTGCCGGGCGACGGGGGAACCGTGCCTCGGCGGGGCCGCACGTGGGGACGTGGGGGCAGAGCCTGGGGCCGCCGTCCCTGTGGCGGACGGGAACGGCCCGGACACCGCGCACCTCACCGCGAACCCGGTACGGCCCTACGGGCACGCACGGGGAACACCGGGTCAGTACGCGAGGACCCCGCACGGCGGACCGCGCCGCACCACGCTGTGCCGCAGCACCGCACCGGCCGGAAGCAGGCCTTCGCCGCCCCTGGCCCCGAACCGGCTGGCCGGACCGGCCACGCCGAACAGACCGCGCAGCAGCGCGGCCACCAGCACGAACGCCGAGCGCAGCGGCGCCGCCCAGTGTTCCCGGGCCGCCGACGCGGCCACCCGCACCAGTCGCCACAGCGCCGCCTCGCCGCGCCGCAGCCACCAGCCCGCCACCAGCGCGGCGGCCAGGTGCCCGGCCAGCATCGACGGCGTCATCCCGAACACGCCGCCCTGCCACCAGGGCGCGACGGCGTACGCGTGCGGGTCCAGGCCCGCCGAGGAGACCAACTGCTCGGGGGACGCACCGCCGGGCAGGCCGACCAGCGTGCCCGGGTGGGCCTCGTTGCAGATCAGTCGGCCGGCCGCCTGCGGCATGGTCATCGCACCGTGGTGCATGCCGCCACCGCCGAAGCCGTGGAAGAGGCAGTGCAGTCCGAGCTGCCCCGCGCCGAGCGCCCCGGCGATGGCCGCCAGCGAACGCTCCCGTCCACCACAGGCCACCGCGAGTACCAGCGCCGCGGCGAAACCCGTCGCCAGCGCGGCCGGCGGCACGTCGCCGCCACCCGCCAGGGCGTGCCCGGCGGCCGCTATCAGCGTGCACACCAGCGCGAACGGGACCGCCCGGGCAAGCCGCAGATCCCAGGCGGCGACCCCCACCGGCCGGACCGGAACGGAGGCGCCCGGGACGGGGGCGGCGGGGAGGGCAGTCATGGCCGGGCCATCATCTCATCGCGTACACCGCCGTCACGGGCAGGGTGGGAAATCCCTACGAATGCCCCGTTCAGCGGCGGCGTGCACCACCGGGTGTGCGCCCTTCGGCACACACCCCGTCCCCAGTCCATCCGCCGAACGGGCGGTAGCCGCCCCCGGGCACGGTTCACCGCCGAATCGCCCGGAGATACCTAGTTGTATGTGGAGCCGCAGCCAGGAGGGACCTCCCGTGGACATCTGGTGGACTCTGCACCTCAAGCGCGACCCGGCCAGTGTTCCGCTGGCCCGGCGCATCCTGCTCGGTGCCATGGCGACGGCCGGTGTCGACCCGCAGATCGCCGACGACCTCGGCGTCGCCCTCACCGAGGCCTGCGCCAACGCTGTCGAGCACGGCGCCACCGGCCGGCCCGACGACGGCTTCCAGGTCACCGCCTCGATCATCGGCGACCGCCTGCGGATCGAGGTCACCGACTCCGGCCCCGGCCTGCCGGCCCCCGCCGCCCCGCTCGCCCGCCGCCCGGTTACCCCCACCCCGGTCCGCCCCGCCGCGACCGGCCGAGGGGCCCGCCGCTCCCGCCGCGGCCGTGCCACCGTCCCGGCCCGCGTCCTCACCGCCCACCGCCCCCGCCGCGACGGCCACCCCTACGACACCCACGTCCTCCCCTGTCGCCCCCCGGCCCCGACCCTCCGCCCGGTCGACCTCGGCACCCTCCCCGACCTCACCGCCGAATCCGGCCGCGGCCTCTTCCTCATCCACGCCCTCACCGACCACGTCCAGCTCCGCAACCACCCCCTCAGGGGGGCCATCGTGAGCTTCGACAAGATCCTCAAGTGGCAGGACGACGCGCTGCTGAGGGCCGCTTCCTGACCTTGGCCCGCGCCGCCGCTCCACGGCCGGACCGGGCGCGGAGCAGTGGCCCGTCGGTGGTCGCGCCGCCCGGCGCTCAGTCCTCGGTGGGGCGGCGGCGGGTCAGGAAGACGAGGGTGGCGCCGAGGAGGAGGGCGGTGGTGCCGGCGATGGCGAGGGGGCGGCTGGCGGTGCCGGCGCCGGTGTCGGCGAGGTGGGTGGGGCCGACGGGCGGGGTGGGGGTGCCGTTGGTGTTGGTGTCGGAGGTGTAGGTGGCGGTGAGCTGGGGGCAGGTGTACTTCTTCGCCGGGGCGGAGCCGGACGGGAGCACCTCGGACTTGGCGGTGAAGGTGAGGCGGTGGTCGCCCAGGGCGGCGGCCCGTAGCTGGAGGGTGAGCTTCTGGCCCGCGGCGAGCTGGTAGGTGCCGGCGTTGGTCGGCGTCCCCGAGGCGGTGAGGGGCTTCCAAGCACCCCCTGGGGTGCGCAGTTCGGCGCTGAGGTCGCTGCCGCCGTCGGCGAGGGCGACGGTGGTGGCGAGTTCCTTGACCGTCGTGGTGCTGATGTTGTCGAAGGTGACCGAGAGCTGCCCCGGGGTGGTGCTGCTGCCGGTGACCGGCATCGTGACCGCCATCGGGCCCTCCGGGCACTCGGCGGCGGAGCCGGTGGCGGTCGGGGTGGCCGAGGGCTTCGCGGTGGGGGTGGCGCTGCCGGACGGGGCCTCCGTGGGGCCGGTCGTGGCACTCGCGGCCGGGGCGGACGGCGTCGCCGAGGGCGTCCGCGAGGGCGTCGCCGGGGTTGCCGACGGCGCCGCCGTGGGCGAGGAGTCGGCGGCGAGGGCAGGGACCGTACCGAGGGCGACCGGGCCCGCGGTGAGCACGAGGAAGGTGCAGGCGGCGGGAAGGCGGGCGGGTCGCATCGATGGGCTCCAGCAGTCGGGTCGGGTGGGCGCTCTCCGGGGGAAGACCACCGAGGGGCGCGAACGGTTGTCCGCGCCCCTCGGGTTCATCCCGTGCGGGATCAGCTGTGCGCGCCGGCCTTGCGACGGCGCAGGACGAACAGGGTGCCAGCACCGGCCGCCAGCACCGCCGCCCCGCCGAGGGCGATCGGCAGGGTGTTGGAGTCGGCACCGGTGTGGGCCAGCTCCGGACCGGCCGACGCCGACGCCGAGGCGGAGACGGAGGCGGCGGAGGCCGAGGCCGGGACGGCGGCCGGAGTGGTGGCCGGGGTGGTGGCGCCACCGGCGTCGGCGACGTGGAACTCGCCCAGGTAGTCGTCGAGGAACTGCGTGCAGGCCTGGGCCTTGTTGTTGGCCGGGGTGGGGACCTTGTCGTTGTCGAAGGCGTCCGAGCCGGCTTCGTAGTTCGCGCCGTAACGACCGACCGGGGCCTTCGCGGTGGCGGCGATCCGGACCTTGTAGGTGAGCTTCTCGCCCTTGGCCAGCTTGAAGTCCGGCACCCGGAGGCTCCGGTCGTTGAGCTGCACGGACTTCCAGCCGTCGCCGGTGTTCAGCTGGACGTCGAAGAACCCGGTGCTCCACTCGACCGGGCGGCCTCCGTCGAACTCGTCGGTGACGTAGTAGGAGTTGTGGACGGCGGGCAGGTCGACGCCGCTCTTGTTCTCCCAGGTCACGGTGACCTCGGCGGCCGGGCCGCCCTTGACCAGGGTGGTGCCGTACAGGCCGGTGCCGGTGGCCTTGAGCAGGGAGCTCTGGTAGACGCCGCCGTGGCAACGGTCGGCGCTGGTCGGCGTCGGCGCCGGGAGGGACGGCAGGTTCGTCGGCTTGGCGGTGGCCGGGGCGGTGGCCGTCGGAGCGGGGGTGCCGGGCGTGGTCGCGGTGGCGCTCGGGGGCGCGGTGGGGGTCGGGGTCGCGGGGATCCCGACGGCGCTCGCGGTGGCGGCGCCGACGGTGGCGCCGAAGGTGAGGGCGACCAGGGCCGCGGAGGCCAGCAGGCGGGAAGAGCGCACGTTACAAGGCTCCAGCTTTGGGTGAAATGTGGCTGATTTCGGGCGACTTGGGGCTTCGGCGAAGGCCGTCGGAGCTGGTCGCGCCCGCGTACCCTACCGGGCGGCGGTGGCTGGATCTCGACGGGGGGAGCGGGGACGGGAGCCCCCGGTTGCCGGGCTCCGGAGGCGGTCGGACGATGGGGTGCATGATGCACCAGATGCGAGCCGAGTACGGCGCCGACGGCGAGGCCGGCGGGGTGCGGCTGTGGCACATGGTCCGGGGTGGGCAGAGCGTGGCGATGTGCGGCCGCGAGCTCGATCCGGGGGCGCCGGTGCGGGAGGCGGTGGACTGGGGGAGGACCCCCGAACTGTGCTGCCACACCTGCGGGGCGTACTTCCTGCGCGAGCAGCCCTACCTGGCGGCCGAGCACCCCTGAGGCCGGCGTCGTCGTGATCGGCGTTACCGTGCTCGGCATGGAGCAATCTCTCGTCCGGCCGCGGTCGTTGACCCGTGCGGCCGCCGGGCTGCGGTCCGGTGCGCCGGGCCTGCCCGAGTCCGTGGACCGTTTCTGCGCGCTGGTCGAGCGGGTGGACCCGCTGATCCACGCCTTCGTGTCGGAGCCCGGGCGGCACGACCGACTGCGGGCGCGGGCACGGGAGTTGGCCACGCGGTACCCGGAGCCGGCCGGGCGGCCGGCGCTGTACGGGGTGCCGGTGGGGGTCAAGGACATCGTGCACGTGGACGGGCTGCCCACGCGCGGTGGATCCGCCCTGCCGCCAGGGGTGTTGGCGGGCCCGCAGGCCGTGGTGGTGGACCGGCTGCTGGCGGCGGGGGCGATGGTCGCGGGCAAGACGGTGACCGCCGAGTTCGCGGCGAGCGCCCCGGGCCCGACCCGCAATCCGCACCATCCGGGACACACCCCGGGCGGTTCCAGCAGCGGTTCGGCGGCGGCGGTCGCGGCGGGGCTGGTGCCGTTGGCGATCGGCACCCAGACGGTCGGCTCGGTGATCCGCCCGGCCGCGTACTGCGGGGTGGTGGGGTTCCGGCCGACGTACGGGCGGATCCCGATCGCGGGCGTGATCCCGAACGCGCCGAGCTTCGACACGCTGGGGGTGTTCACCGCCGATCTGGCGGGTGCGGCGTTGGCGGCTCCGCTGCTCTGTGACGACTGGCGGACCGGCCCCGTGCCGGACGCGCCCGTGCTCGGTGTGCCGGACGGCCCGTACCTGGAGCGGGCCGAGCCGGCCGCGCTGCGCGTCTTCGAGGAACGGGTGGAGCGGCTGGAGCGGGCCGGTTCGACGGTGCGCCGGGTGCCGTTGTTCCCCGACTTCGCCGAGATCATCCGGCAGTTGCAGATCGTGAACCGTTTCGAGCTGGCCCGCAGTCACGCCGACTGGTTCGCCCGGTTCGGAGGTCTGTACCGGCCGGAGACGGCGGCGAGCATCCGGGTCGGCCAGGGCGTGGCGGCCGAGGACCGGGCCGCCGCGCTGGACTTCCGGGAGCGGTTGCGCGAGCGGGTGGCGGCCGCGACCGCCGAAGCCGGGGTGGACCTGTGGCTGGCGCCCTCGGCGACCGGCGGTGCGCCGGAGGGCCTGCACAGCACCGGGGACGCGGTGATGTCGCTGCCGTGGAGCTTCCTCGGGCTGCCCGCGCTGAGCCTGCCGGCAGGCCGGACCGCGGCCGGGCTGCCGCTCGGCCTGCAGGTGGTCGGCGCGGCGGGCGGCGACGAGCGGCTGCTCGCCCAAGCCGCCGTGCTGGAAGGGGTGTTGGGCTAGAGGTCGGTGGGCTGAGGGGCGTCGGGCCGGGCGGCCGGTACGGGATCGCCCGGGTCGGCGGCCTCGGCGCGCCGGCTGCAGCGGGCGTACGGGGAGCGGCTCGACCTGGTAATGACCCAGGGGCTCGGCCGCCGGCAGATCATCGGGGAACCGACCGTCGTTGATCAGGTGATCGGTTTCATTTCCGCGGGACTGGGGGTAACTGTCGCATGAAGATCGTCGAACTGCACGCACGGGCCATGGAGTTGGCCGTCGAGGTGGTGGACACCGTACGGCCGGACCAGCTGGACCTCCCCACCCCCTGCGCCGGCTGGACGCTGCGCCGGCTGCTGGAGCACTGCGCCGGCCAGCACCAGGGCTTCGCCGCGGCCGCCCGCGGCGCCGGGCCGGACCTCGCGCTGTTCGCGGACGCCCCGGTCGACGCGGACCCGGCGGGCGTCTTCCGCCGGACCGGCGCCGACCTCACCGCCGCCTTCCGGGAGGCGGCCGCCGTCGACCGGGCGCTCTGGCTGCCCGAGATCCGCGACGGCGGCCCGTTCCCGCTCGCCCAGGCGGTGGGCTTCCACCTGCTCGACACCCTGGTGCACGGCTGGGACGTCGCCGCCGCGCTCGGCACCCCGGACGCCCTGGTCGCGGCGGTGGACGGCGACGACGCGTTGGCCGACGCCCTGTGGACGGTGACCGAGGCCGTCCCGAACACGCCGGAGGCCCGGGCGCCCGGCCGGGCCTTCCGCCCGGGCCTCGAACCCGGCGGCGGCGCCGGCCGGTTCGACCGCGCCCTGGCGCTGCTCGGCCGCGACCCGGCCTGGCAGGCCTCCTGAGGTCGTGTCCGCTCAGGGCGTGCCCGCCGAGGGCGTGCCCGCGAACTAGGCCTTCCGCTCCCGCTCCTCGTCCGGGAAGCGCGGACCGCCGATCAGGAAGAACAGTGCAGCGGCCGGAAAGCCGAGCGAGGCGGCCAGCAACACGATGAACTGCCAGAACATCTTCCGCTCCTCGTCAGTCCCGGGTCGGTCGGACACCCGAAGGTGGTACCAAACCTGACCGGCCCTGATTGGCCGAATTGTCCGGTCGCTATCCGACGGTATGGCTGAATCGCCCCCGATGCCACCGGACGACGGGCCCCGGCTCGCGCCACACTGACGCACGGGTCTGGGCGCGGGCCGGGGGCGGCGGCCACACTGTCGGGATGCAGCTACAGCTCGCAGGGGAAGCACGGCGGCCCGACCGGGAGAGCGAGGACTTCGCGGCGGCCTCGCCGGAGGCGCTGGTCCTGCTGGACGGCGCGAGTTCGCCGGCCGGCCTGGAGTCCGGGTGCCGGCACGGAACGGCCTGGTACGTCCGCCGGCTGGGGGTGCACCTGCTCGCCCGGCTCACCGACCGCGTGGACCGCTCGATCGCCGAGTGCCTGGCCGATGCCATCGTGGAGACGGCCGCGCTGCACGGCGGCCGCTGCGACCTCGCCCACTCCAACACGCCCGCCGCGATGGTGGTCGCGGCCCGGCGGCACGGCGAGTCGCTGGAGTACCTGGTGCTCGGCGACTCGCTGCTGGTGCTGGAGTTCAAGGACGGCCCGCCGAAGGTGATCGGGGACAACCAGCGCTTCCCCGGCGGGGAGGGGCTGCGCCGCCAGGTGTGGGCGACCGTCCCGGGCTCGGCCGAGCGGACCGCGCTGCACCTGGAGTACGCGCTGGCCGTGCGCGCCGCCCGCAACCGGGGCGGCGGGCCGTGGATCGCGGCCGCCAGCCCGCGTGCGGCCGAGCACGCCGAGACCGGCTTCGTCCGGCTGGACCAGCTGCACGCGCTGGCCGCGCTGACCGACGGCGCCTCGCGCTACACCGAGCGCTTCGGGCTGGGCAGTTGGGGCGACGTGCTGCGGCTGCTCGCGGAGTCCGGCCCGGGTGAGCTGATCGCCCAGGTCCGCGAGGTGGAGCGGGCGGACGCCACCTGCGAGCGCTGGCCGCGCGGCAAGGCCCACGACGACGCCTCGGCGGTCTACGCACTGCTGTAGCCGGGCCCGTGGGTGGAGACGAAACGGCGGGAGGGCCGCAGGTCGGAACCTGCGGCCCTCCCGTGGGGGCGGATCAGTGGGCGTCGGTCGGGATGGTGCCGAGGCGGCCGGCCTGGAAGTCCTCCATGGCCTGCTGGAGCTCCCGGTGGCTGTTCATCACGAACGGGCCGTACCAGGCGACCGGCTCGCGGATCGGCAGGCCGCCGAGGAGGACGACCTCGAAGTTGGCGCTGCGCGAGTCCTGGGCCCCGTCGGCGCGGATGGTGATCGAGTCGCCGTCGCCGAACACGACCGCCTGGCCCATCCCGAACGGGCGCCGCTCCGGGCCGGCCGAGCCCGTGCCGGCCAGGCCGTAGGCGAGGGCGTTGAAGTCCGAGCGCCAGGGCAGGGTGACCTGGGCGCCGGGGTTGACCGACGCGTGGATCATCGTGATCGGGGTGTGGGTGGCGCCCGGGCCCCGGTGGCCGTCGATCTCGCCGGCGATCACCCGGAGCAGTGCGCCGCCGTCCTCGGAGCTGAGCAGCTTGACGCTGCCGCCGCGGATGTCCTGGTACTTCGGGGCGATCATCTTGTCCGAGGCGGGCAGGTTGACCCACAGCTGGAGGCCGTGGAACAGGCCGCCGGACATCACCAGCGACTCCGGCGGGGTCTCGATGTGCAGCAGACCGGAGCCGGCCGTCATCCACTGGGTGTCGCCGTCGGTGATGACGCCACCGCCGCCGTGCGAGTCCTGGTGGATGAACGTTCCGTCGATGATGTACGTGACCGTCTCGAAGCCCCGGTGCGGGTGCCAGGGGGTGCCCTTGGGCTCGCCGGCCGCGTAGTCCACCTCGCCCATCTGGTCCATCATGATGAACGGGTCGAGGTACTTGGTGTTGATCTTGGCGAAGGCGCGGCGGACGGGGAAGCCCTCGCCCTCGTAGCCCTCGGGCGCGGTGGCCACGGTGAGGACGGGCCGGGCGCTCGCGACGGCCGGGTCCGGCGTGGTGACACGCGGAAGGGTCAGCGGGTTGTCGACGGTCACGGCGGGCATGTCGGCCTCCTTCGGGGGGTCTCTGGCCTACGTACAGGAGGATAGTTCAATCCTCAACAACAAGCAAGTTGAAAATTGAACTATGTAGCGACGAAGGAGCGCGCGCTCCTCTCCAGGATGGGTCAGTGTCGGCCGCCGCGCACGGCGTGGGGCGGCCCGGCCGTCCGTGAGGCGATGGCCGACGGCCGTGGAGCGGTCGTCAGCCGTACATCCGGCGCATGGTGAAGTCGACCATCTGCTCGACCGCCTTGGCGTCGAACACCATCCGGTGCTCGCCCTCCATGTCCAGCGCGAAGCCGTAGCCGGTCGGCAGCAGGTCCAGGACCTCGGCGCCGGTGACGGTGAAGTGCTTGGAGTCCTTGCCGGCGTAGCGGCGCAGCTCCTTGAGCGAGCTGAACATCGGGATCACCGGCGTCGGGGTGTTGTGCAGCGCGAGGAAGCCGGGGCGGTCGCCGCGCGGGCAGTGCACCTTCGAGGTGATGAAGATCGCCTGGAAGTCCTCGACCGCCATCGAGCCGGTGGTGAAGGCCCGGACGGCGTCCGCCAGCGACGGCGGGGAGGGCTCGGGGTACAGCGACTGCTGGGACGCCTGCCCCTGTGCGCCGTACGCGTCGGGTCCGGGCATGCCGTTCATGCCCGGCTGCGGACCCGCCTGCTGCTGGTAGGGGTCACCCGGGTATGCGTTCTGGTCATATCCGTACACACGGACAGGCTAGCGGGAGCGCACCCGCCCGCGCTGGCGTCGATCCTGACAAGGAGTGGTCGTCCCGACTTGTGGGACGTGACCACGTTCATAGGTGATTCATCGCCAGGGGCTTGCCCAAGTTACCGCTGGGTAGCATCATGATGCCTACTGGTGGGTACGGGACGCCCGAAAAGAGGCGGTCACCCGGAAGCGACGAACCGGAGAAAACAGGCCATGGGTCACTACAAGTCCAACCTGCGGGACGTGGAGTTCAACCTCTTCGAGGTGTTCGGTCGCGACCAGGTGTACGGCACTGGACCGTTCGCCGACATGGACGTCGAGACCGCGAAGAACATCCTGAGCGAGATCTCGCGCCTCGCCGAGAACGACCTCGCCGCGTCCTTCGCCGACACCGACCGCAACCCGCCGGTCTTCGACCCGGAGACCAACACCGCCCCGATCCCGGCCACGTTCAAGAAGAGCTACCAGACCTTCATGGACGCCGAGTGGTGGCGCCTGGGCATCCCGGAGTCGATCGGCGGCCAGGTCACCCCGAACTCGCTGATCTGGGCCTTCGCCGAGCAGATCCTGGGCTCCAACCCGGCCATCTGGATGTACTCCTCCGGCCCGGCCTTCGCCGGCGTCATCGCCGAGGAGGGCACCGAGGAGCAGCTCGAGGTCGCCAAGCGGATGACCGACCGCCTGTGGGGCTCCACCATGGTCCTCACCGAGCCCGACGCGGGCTCCGACGTGGGCGCCGGCCGCACCAAGGCGATCAAGCAGGAGGACGGCTCCTGGCACATCGAGGGTGTGAAGCGCTTCATTACCTCGGGCGAGCACGACATGTCCGAGAACATCATCCACATGGTGCTGGCCCGCCCCGAGGGCGGTAAGCCGGGCACCAAGGGCCTGGGCCTGTTCATCGTCCCCAAGTTCGACTTCGACTGGGAGACCGGCGAGCTCGGCGAGCGCAACGGCGTCTACGCCACCAACGTCGAGCACAAGATGGGCCTCAAGGCCTCGAACACCTGCGAGATGACCTTCGGTGCCAAGCACCCGGCCAAGGGCTGGCTGCTCGGCGAGAAGGTCGACGGCATCCGCCAGATGTTCAAGATCATCGAGTTCGCCCGCATGATGGTCGGCACGAAGGCCATCGCCACCCTCTCCACCGGCTACCTGAACGCCCTGGAGTACGCCAAGGAGCGCGTGCAGGGCGCCGACATCTCGCAGTTCCTGGACAAGACCGCCCCGCGCGTCACCATCACCAACCACCCGGACGTGCGCCGCTCGCTGCTGACCCAGAAGGCCTACGCCGAGGGCATGCGCGCGCTGGTCCTGTTCACCGCGTCCACCCAGGACGACATGATGGCCGCCAAGCTGCGCGGCGAGCGTGACGAGGCCGCCGAGCGCCTCAACGACCTGCTCCTGCCGATCGTCAAGGGCTACGGCTCGGAGAAGTCCTACGAGCAGCTCGCCCAGTCCCTGCAGACCTTCGGTGGCTCCGGCTACCTGCAGGAGTACCCGATCGAGCAGTACATCCGTGACGCCAAGATCGACACCCTGTACGAGGGCACCACGGCGATCCAGGGCCAGGACTTCTTCTTCCGCAAGATCGTCAAGGACGGCGGCCAGGCGCTGACCGCCCTGAACGAGCAGATCCAGAAGTTCCTCGCCTCGGAGGAGGGCGGCGACGCCCTGGCCGCCGAGCGCAAGCTGCTCGCCACGGCCGCCGGTGACCTGGAGGCCATCATCGGCAAGCTGCTCGCCGACCTCTCCTCGGTCGAGCAGGACGTCAAGAACATGTACAAGGTGGGCCTCAACACCACCCGCCTGCTGATGGTCTCCGGCGACGTCGTGGTCGGCTGGCTGCTGCTGCGTCAGGCCGCGGTGGCCCTGGCCAAGCTGGAGGCCGGCGCCTCCGAGAAGGACGTGCCGTTCTACCAGGGCAAGGTCGCGGCGGCCCGCTTCTTCGCCAAGAACATCCTCCCGACCGTCGCTCCGCAGCGGGCGATCGCCGAGGGCGTCGACAACGAGATCATGGAGCTGGCGGAGGAGGCCTTCTAGGCCGCGCCCACCCGTCGCCCGCCACCACCCTTCTCGGGACGCGCTGCGCGCGGCACCTCTTTGACCGTCTGGCGAAACCCTCACACCGAAGGGCCCGGCTGCCACCGGGCCCTTCGGTGTTCTCCAGGTGCTCCGTAGTGCCCCGGACGGTGCGGAGTTGGGCGCGCGCGGATCCCAGGTGTGCCCGGGTTCCGCACGGATGAGCTTCCGAATGCCATGTCCGTGTACGGGCATATGCTCAAGGTGCGAAGCCGACTCCCCATCCGGCTTCGGCCCTCCCTCGACCCAGGAGCAGTATGTCGACCGCCGCCCGACGGGCATTCTTCGACCGGACGCACACCGACGATCTGATCGCGTTCCTCGGCACTTCGCCGTCCCCGTACCACGCGGTCGCGAGCGCCGCCGAGCGCCTGGAGAAGGCGGGGTTCCGTCAGGTCGCCGAGACGGACGCCTGGGACGGGGCGGCGGGGGGGCGCTTCCTGATCCGCGCGGGCGCGCTGATCGCCTGGTACCTGCCGGAGGGGGCCGGCCCGGAGACGCCGCTGCGCATCGTCGGCACCCACACCGACTCGCCCAACCTGCGCGTCAAGCCGCTGCCGGACACCGGTTCGGCCGGCTGGCGGCAGGTCGCGGTGGAGATCTACGGCGGGGTGCCGCTGAACACCTGGCTCGACCGTGACCTCGGCCTGTCCGGCAGACTCGCGCTCAAGGACGGCAGCGCGGGGGGTGTTCCGCTTGGCGAACCGCCTCTTCCCGTTCCCCCCCCCCCCCCCCCCCCCCCCCCCCCAACCCCCCCCCACCCCCACCCCCCCCCCCACCCCCCCCCCC
>NZ_JBHTTU010000002.1:330342-331495 GCF_042794375.1 Kitasatospora sp. NPDC056531
TGGGGGGGGGGGGGGGTGGGGGGGGGATCGGGGGGGGGGGGCGGCGAAACACTTGTCTCAACTGGACCTTCGGTCTGCCGGAAAGACCCGCCCGAAAGGAGGGAAGCGCGCGGTCCTCCAAGCGGAACACCCCGCTGCTGCGTGTCCCCCAGCTCGCCATCCACCTGGACCGCCAGGTCAACGACGGCATGAAGCTCGACCGGCAGCGCCACGTCACCCCGATCTGGGGCCTCGGCCCGGTGGACGAGGGCTCGCTGATCGGCTACGTCGCCGAGCGGGCCGGCCTGGCCGTCGAGGACGTGGTCGGCTGGGACCTCATGACCCACGACGTCCAGCCCGCCTCCTACCTGGGCCGCGACCGGGAGCTGCTGGCCGCCCCGCGGCTGGACAACCTGCTGTCGGTGCACGCGGCCACCGCCGCGCTCGCCGCCGTCGCCACCGCGGCCGCCGAGGGCACCGTCGAGCTGCCGTACATCCCGGTACTGGCCGCCTTCGACCACGAGGAGACCGGCAGCGAGTCCGACACCGGCGCCCAGAGCCCGCTGCTCGGCAACGTGATCGACCGGACGATCCACGCCCGCGGGGGCAACCCGGAGGACCGCGCCCGGGCGCTGGCCGGCACCGTCTGCCTCTCCTCGGACATGGGCCACGCCGTCCACCCGAACTACACCGAGCGGCACGAGCCGGGCCACCACCCGATGCCGAACGGCGGGCCGATCCTCAAGGTCAACGTCAACAACCGCTACGCGACCGACGGCGTCGGCCGGGCGGTGTTCGCGGCCGCCTGCGAGAAGGCCGGGGTGCCGTGGCAGACCTTCGTGTCCAACAACGCCATGCCCTGCGGGACGACCATCGGCCCGATCACGGCGGCGCGGCTGGGCATCAAGACGGTGGACTGCGGCATCGCGGCGCTGTCCATGCACTCGGCGCGCGAGCTGTGCGGGGCGGAGGACCCGTACCTGCTGGCGAGTGCGATCAAGGCGTTCCTGGAGGGCTGAGGCTCCCGGTGAAGAGGGCGGGGGGAGGGGGGGGGGGCGGCCCCCCGGGGCCCCCCCCCCCCCCCCCCCCTTTCTCCCCCCCCCCCCACACACAACGGGGGGAGGGGGGGGACGACGTAGACCAACCCCCCCCCCCCCCCCCCCCCCTCCCGTTT
>NZ_JBHTTU010000002.1:331505-390464 GCF_042794375.1 Kitasatospora sp. NPDC056531
GGGAATGGAAGGGGAAGGTGCCGGCTGCTATGCCCCCTCCCTCCCCCCGTTCCCCCGCCTCTTCACCCGTCCGGTTACTCCATCCCGGCCAGGACCAGCGGGAGGCGGCGGGCGCCGTCGGCGACCAGCTTCACCGGCACGCCCCAGTCCTGCTGGTGCACGTGGCAGGCCGGGAACTCGATCTCCGGGTCGTCGTCGCAGGAGGCCGCCATCGCCGAGACGTGCAGCACGCCCTCGGTGACCTGGTCGGAGAGCACCAGCTCGCGGGAGAGGGCGGAGTCCGCGCCGGCGCCGGAGACCAGCAGCTCGGGCGGGGTCGCGCTGACCAGCAGCCGGGTGGACGGACCGTAGCGCTCGTCCAGCTTCTGGCCGCTCGGCGCCTCGAAGACCACGTCCAGTCGGAAGGCGCCGGGCGCGACCTCGGTGGCCGCGCGCTGGGTGCGGTGCGCCACCGACTCGACCTGGACGGCCTCCTCGGGCAGCCGCAGCCGGGTCAGCCGGTGCCGGGCCGACTCGACCACCACGATGTCGCCGTCCACCAGCACCGCGCCGGAGGGCTCGCGCAGATCGGTGGCCAGGGTACTGACCTCGCCGCTCGCCGGGTCGAAGCGGCGCAGCGCGTGGTTGTAGGTGTCGGCGACGGCCACCGAGCCGTCCGGCAGCACGGTCACGCCCAGCGGGTGCTGGAACAGGGCCTGGTCGGCGGCGCCGTCACGGTGGCCGAAGTCGAACAGGCCGGTGCCGACGGCGGTTTGGACCGTCATGGTTCCACGTGAAACGAAGCGCAGCGCGGAGGTCTCGGAGTCGGCGACCCAGAGCTTCCCGCCGTCCGCGGAGACGGCGAGGCCGGACGGCTGGGCGAACCAGGCCTCGGCGGCCGGGCCGTCCACCAGACCCTCGTTGGTGGTGCCGGCCGCGACGCCGACCGTGCCGTCCGCCGGGTCGTACGCCCACAGCTGGTGCACGCCGGCCATCGCGATCCACACCTTGCCGTCGAACCAGGCGACGTCCCAGGGCGAGGAGAGGTCCACCTCGCGGGCAGGGCCCTCGGTCTCCGAGCCCTGCCACCACTGGCGGCCGGTGCCGGCCAGGGTGGTGACGCTGCCGTCGGCGAGGCGCACGCCGCGCAGCGCGTGGTTCACGGTGTCGGCCACGACCACGTCGTAGTCGGCGCCCTCCGGCAGCAGCGCGAGGCCCTGCGGCTCGCTGAACCGGGGGCTGGCGCCGTCCACCAGGCCGCGCTGCCCGTCGCCGATCCGGCGCACCACCGTCTCGCCGTCCTCGGCCAGCTCGACCAGGCTGTGGTGGCCGGAGTCGGCGACCAGGAAGTGTCCGTTCGGCAGCCGGACCGCCTTACCGGGGAACTTGAGGTCCCCGGCGGTGGGCTCGGGCGCCACGTACGGGCCGTCGCCCCGGCGCAGCGTGCCCTTGGCGGCGTGCTCGGCCTCCAGCTCCTCGACCAGGCGGGCGATCGCGTGGGCGTGGCCCTCACCGGCGTGCTGGGCCACCACGTAGCCCTCGGGGTCGATCACGACGAGCGTCGGCCAGGCGCGGACGGCGTACTGCTTCCAGGTAGCGAGCGCCGGGTCGTCCAGCACCGGGTGGTGCACCTCGTACCGGGCGACGGCGTCGACGACGGCCTGGTGGTCGGCCTCGTGGACGAACTTGGGCGAGTGCACGCCGACGATCACCACGGTGTCGCGGTGCTTCTCCTCCAGCTCGCGGAGCTCGTCGAGGACGTGCAGACAGTTGATACAGCAGAAGGTCCAGAAGTCCAGGACGGTGATCTTGCCCCGGAAGTCGGCGAGGGTGAGCTCCTTGCCGCCGGTGTTCAGCCAACCGCCTGCCCCGACCAGCTCGGGGGCGCGTACACGTGCACGAGATGCCATGGCTGTATCCAACCCCATCGATGGTGGCGGGCATTCCGGGTGGGGCCGGGGCTCGGCGGCCAGGGTTACGAAAGGTCGGCCTGCCAGCGGGTTTCGCCGTCCTGGGTGTGCGGGGTGGGGCGCAGGCCCAGGGCGCGGGCGACGTGGGCGGAGGCGAGGTGGTCGGGGTGGATGTGGGCGACGGCCGTGGCGGTGCCGAGGGTGGTGAGGTGGGCGAGGAGGGTGCGGGCGGCCTCGGTGGCGAGGCCGCGGCGCTGCCAGGGGGCGCCGACCACCCAGGCGAGTTCGGTGGCCTTCGGGCGGACGGTGGCCTGGACGTAGCCGGTCAGGACGTCGTCGGCGCGCAGCCGCAGGACCCAGGTGCCCCAGGTCTCGGCCGGGTCGGGGGAGCCGGCGGCGAGCCGGGCGCAGCGGGTGCGCAGCTCCTTGGGGGTGGCCGGGCGGCCGCCGGTGAAGGTGTGCAGCGCGGGGTCGGCGAGGGCGGCGGACAGTTCGTCGGCGTGCTCGGGGACGAGCGGCAGCAGGTCGAGGCGCTCGCTGCGCAGCGGGGTGCTGAGGTCGGGTCGCATGGCGGTATTGAACCGCTGCGGCGCGGCGCGGCGCTGCTCTGCGGGGGGCGGGGGTCGGTTCGAATGGGGGCTCGACACCGGCGACGGAGGAGGCTGTGGTGCGGTACCTGGTCAGGGAGAAGCTGTTCGCGGTCGGCGACGACTACTGGATCGAGGACGACCGGGGGCACAAGGCGTACCTGGTGGACGGCAAGGTGCTGCGGCTGCGGCACACCTTCGAGCTGAAGGACTCGCACGGGCGGGTGGTCGCGGTGGTGAAGGAGAAGATGCTCACCGTCCGCGACGCGATGAAGATCGAGGACGTCGACGGCGAGGTGATCGCGACCGTCCGGGAGAAGCTGTTCACCCCGTTCCGGGACAAGTACCTGGTGGAACTGGCCTCCGGCGGCGAGCTGAGGATCCACGGCAACCTGATCGACAAGGACTACCGGGTCGAGAACCACGACGGCGACGAGCTCGCCCGGATCTCCCGCAAGTGGTTCCGGGTCCGCGACACCTACGGCGTGGAGATCGCCGACGGCGCGGACACCGGGTTGCTGCTGGCCGTCGCGGCCTGCGTGGACCACCTGGTGGCGGAGGAGCACTGAGTCACCGGGGGTGCGGTGCCCCGCCCAGGACGTACTCCCGCCCCCAGTGCCCCAGCGGCGCGAGCGCCGCGTTGAGGTGCCGCCCCGCCTCGGTCAGCGCGTACTCGACCCGGGGCGGCACCTCGTCGTACGCCTTCCGGTGCACGATGCCGTCCGCCTCCAGCTCGCGCAGGTGGGCGGCCAGCACCTTCTCGGTGATCCCCGGCACCAGGCGGCGCAGCTCGCCGAAGCGGCAGCACGGGCGCTCGCCCAGGGCCCACAGGATCAGCACCTTCCACTTGCCGCCGATCACGTCCATCGCGGCGTCGATCCCGCAGACGTACGCCCCAGGCCTCGGCACGGTCGCCATGCCCACCCCTTCCGACCTCGATCCTCACCTCAGGGTAACCACCCACTTCGAAGTGCGTACTTGATCGTTTCCGGGGTCGGCGCGGAGGCTGATCGGCATGGCACAGAACACAGTTGAGGAATCCCGCCGGACCCCGCCCGCCCCGCTCACCCCGCTCACCCCGCTCACCCTGCTCGGCCTCGGTGCGATGGGCACCGCGCTGGCCGGGGCCTGGCTCGCCGCGGGGCACCCGCTGACCGTCTGGAACCGCACCGCCGCCCGCGCCGACGCACTTGCCGTACGCGGCGCCGCCGTCGCCGACAGCGCCGTCGAGGCCGTCGCGGCGAACCGGCTGGTCGTCGTCTGTCTGCTCGACGACGCCTCCGTGGACGAGGCGCTGGCCGGCGCCGACCTGGCCGGCAAGGACCTGGTCAACCTGGTCACCAGCACCCCCGAGCAGGCCCGCGCCCGCGCCGCCTGGGCCGAGCGGCGCGGCGCCCGCTACCTGGACGGCGGGATCATGGCCGTCCCGCCGATGATCGGCGTCCCGGCGACCGGGCCGTACGTCTTCTACAGCGGTTCCGCCGGGCTGTTCGAGGAGCACCGGGCGACTCTCGCCGCCCCGGCCGACACTCGGTACGTGGGCGAGGACGCCGGGTACGCGGCGCTGCACGACGTGGCACTGCTCAGCGCCATGTACGGGATGTTCGCCGGGGTCACGCACGCCTTCGCGCTGATCCGCGGCGAGGCCGTCGCGCCGGGCGAGCTCGCGCCGCTGCTCCGCGACTACCTCACCGCGATGTCCCGGACCGCCGCCAGGACCGCGGAGCAGCTGGAGAGCGGCGACTACACCAAGGACGTGGCGTCCAGCCTGGCGATGCAGGTCGCGGGCAAGGGCACGCTGCTGCGCACCGCCGAGGAGCAGGGGGTGAGCTCCGAACTGCTGGAACCCTACTTCCGGCTGATGGAGCGCCGGTTGGAGCTCGGCGGCGGCGAGGAGGACCTGACCGGGCTCGTCGACCTGCTGCGACGGTGAGGGGCGGCCGGTAACGTACCGGCATGGCTGACCTTGAAGAACGCGCCGACGTCGTCGCGTCCGGATCTCGGCGGACCGGTCCGGGGGCGGGCGTCCGACGGCGCCGCGCCGCCGACCTCGCCGACTGCGTCCGGGTGCTGGCCGACGTCCACACCGTCGACGGCTACCCCGCCGACTGGCCCGAGCGGCCCGCCGCCTGGCTCACCCCGGACGGCCTGCTGGCCGCCTGGGTCGCCGAGACGGCGGGCCGGATCACCGGGCACATCGGACTCTCCCGCAGCGCCCCGGGCGATGCCGCCCCCGGGCTGTGGAGCCTGCGGACCGGCGGGCGGCCGGAACTGACCGCCGTGATCGGCCGCCTGTACGTCGCCCAGACGGCGCGCGGCCACGGCGTCGGCGCGCACCTGCTGGCACGCGCCGTGGTGCACGCGCGGGCGCTCGGGCTGCACCCCGTGCTCGACGTGCTCGCCACCGACACCGCCGCCGTGGCCCTCTACCGCCGCCTCGGCTGGACCCTGCTCGGCAGTGGCGAGCAGCGGTGGGCCTCCGGCCGTACGGTCCTCGTCCACTGCTTCGCCGCGCCGAGGGGGTGAGCCCCGTCGAGCCCTTCCGAGCCCCGTCAAGCCTGCCGCCGGCCCGCCGCGTGCCGGCGCGCCGCCGCGCTAGCCCGCCGAGCGCTCGGCGGTCGGGCGGCGGCGCAGGCCCGGGGTGGTGAGGGCCGGCGGCTGCCAGGCGCCGTCGGCCTGGTAGAGGTCCGTGCCGGGCGGGACGATGGCGTCGATCCGGTCCAGGACGGCGTCGTCCAGGACCAGGTCGGTGCCCTTGAGGGCGGAGTCGAGCTGTTCCATGGTGCGCGGGCCGAGGATCACCGAGGTGACCGCGGGGTGTGCCAGCGGGAAGGCCACGGCCAGCTCGGGCAGGGTGCGGCCGAGTTCCCCGGCGAGCTCGGTGAAGGCCTCGACCGCGTCCAGCTTGGCGGCCGTGGCGGGCAGCGCCGGGTCGAAGCGGCCCGGGTTGATCGCGGCGCGGCCGCGGGTGAGGTCGATCTCCTGCCCCTTGCGGTAGCGGCCGGTGAGGAAGCCGCCGGCCAGCGGGCCCCAGGTCAGGGCGCCCATTCCGAGCTGCTGCACCACCGGCAGCACGTCCCGCTCCACCCCGCGGGCGAGCAGTGAGTACGGCGGCTGCTCGGTGCGGAAGCGCGGCAGGGCGCGGCGCTCGGCCACGTGGTGGGCGTCCACGATCTGCTCGGCGGGGAAGGTCGAGCAGCCGAAGGCGCGGATCTTGCCGGCCCGGACCAGGTCGCCGAGGACGGAGAGGGTCTCCTCGATGTCCGTGGTGTGGTCCGGCCGGTGGATCTGGTACAGGTCGATCCAGTCGGTACGCAGCCGGCGCAGGCTCTCCTCGACCTCGCGGACGATCCAGCGCCGCGAGTTGCCGCCCCGGTTGCGGCCCTCGCCCATCGGGAAGTGCGCCTTGGTGGCGAGCACGATGTCGTCGCGGTCGCCGCGGGCGGCCAGCGTCCGGCCGACGATCTCCTCGGACTCGCCGGCCGAGTAGATGTCGGCGGTGTCGACGAAGTTGATGCCCCGGTCGAGCGCGGCGTTGATGATCCGGGCGCAGTCGTCGTGGTCCGGGTTGCCGATCGCGCCGAACATCATCGTGCCGAGGCAGTAGGCGCTCACCTCGATGCCGGTGCCGCCGAGAACGCGGTGGCGCATGGTTGTGCTCTCCCTGGTGGTGGGTCGGTGATGCGGTGGTGGCTCAGAGGCTAGGAGTTGGAGTGCGCTCCAAGGCAAGGGGCGTCCGGGGATCCCTCCGGCGGGGGAGCCGGATCGTCGTCCCGGCGGAGGCCGGGGTGCGGCGGCGCGGGTGACCCTGGGGCCATGGTGAAGCACGGGTGGGTCAGGAGCGGTTGGGCGGTGGCCGGTTGGGGAGTCGGCTACGGCGGGTTCGGGTTGGGCTGCGCGCTGAGCGGGACCGCGCTGCTCGGCGGAGCCTGGCTGGGGTGGGTGGTCGCCGGGGTGGGCCTGGCGGCGGTCGCGGCCGGGTGTGCGGCGGTACGGCTGCGGTCGGCGCGATGGCTGACCCGGGTGTTGTGGGTGCTGTGCGGGCTGGCCGTGGTGGCGGCCTGGAGCCTGCTGATGGACGTGGTGACGCTGCTGTTCGGGCAGGCCGTGGACAGCGTCCCGGCCGCGGTGCACAAGACACTGGCGGCGGCCGGGGCGCTGCTGCTGGCCGCCAACGCGCGCTCCCGCGGACCGCTGGCGCTGGCCGGCGGCCCGGAGGGGGCGCCGTCCACGACCCCGTCCACGGCTCCCTCGACGGCCCGCTCGAAGACCCCCTCGGGAGCCCCTTCGGCAGCTCCGGAAACTGTCCAACTCGCGGCCTGGGCAGGGACGTTGGCCTTCGTGCCGTACGTCGTGATGAAGCTGATCTGGTCACTCGGCGGCAGTTTCGCCGGGATCAGCGGCGACCAGATGTACGCGGACTACGTGCACAACGGCTCGTCCGGGATCTGGCTCACCCTGGAGCGGTGGGGGCTGGACGGCACGGTGCTGCTGGCGGCGGTCGGGGTGTTCCTGCTGTGGGGGCTGGTGCGGCCCTGGGGGCAGGTCTTCCCGCGCTGGACCCTGCTGCTGCGCGGCCGTCGCGTCCCGCGCTGGCTGCCGCTCACTCCGGCGCTGATCGGCGCGGCCACGCTGGTGCCGTACGGGCTGGTCGGGATCGGCTACCTGTCGCTGTGCACGACCGGGGTGACCGAGATCCGGGTGGGCGCGCTCGCCACTCCCGGGCAGGCGCTGCAGATCGGCTGGGTCGGGATGTGCGCGTTCGCCGGGTACGGGGTCGCGCTGGCGGTGGCCACCCGCTCGTACTGGCGGCGGACCGGCGCATGAGCGGGAGGGGCTGGAGGGGGGTGAGCGGGGAGGTGTTTGCTGAGCCGGCAACAAAGCTTGCTGACACGGGATGGTCGGTCGCAGCCTGGCGAGGGAGGTGAGCGCCATGAGCGAGACGAGGACGACGGAGCGCCACGACGTGGTGGTGGTCGGCGCCGGAGCGGCGGGACTGAACGCAGCCCTGGTGCTGGGCCGGGCCCGACGGCGGGTCGCGGTGGTGGACGCGGGCGAGCCGCGCAACGCCCCCGCCGCCCACATGCACGGCCACCTGAGCCGGGACGGCTGGTCCCCGGCGGCACTGCTGGCGGTCGACCGCTACCGCGCGTCCGGCGCCGCCGTGCCCGCCTGAGCGGGAAGCTTTCGTCGCCCCGCCGACAACCCCACGACCTCACGACCCGGGAGGAGAGGCCATGTCCTCGCACCAGCACCAGCACCAGCACCAGCACGGCCGCGGCCACCAGCGCGGCCATCAGCACGGTCAAGGCCATCAGCACGGCCACGGCCACGTTCCCGCCGCCGACCTCGACTGGGACGCCCTCGCGGCCCACCTGGAGCAGGAGGCCGACCTGCGCGCCGCGGCCGTCACCGAGGCCGCGCGCTGGCTGTCCGGCCTGTCCGGCGACGGCGGGGTACGGAGGGTCCTGGACGTCGGCAGCGGTCCCGGGGTGATCGCCGGGCTGCTCGCCGAGGTCTTCCCGGCGGCCGAGGTGGTCGCCGTCGATCAGTCGGCCGCTCTGCTGGACCGCGCCCGGACCCGCTCCGGCGGCCGACTGGGCACCCAACAGGCCGATCTGCCCGCCGAGTTCGACAAGCTCGGCGAGGCCGACCTGATCTGGTCCGGCAACGCGATCCACCACCTCGGCGACCAGCAGGCCGCACTCACCGCCCTGGGCGCGCGGCTGCGCCTGGGCGGCCTGCTCGCCGTCGCCGAGAGCGGCCTGCCGCCGCGGTTCCTGCCCCGGGACTTCGGACTCGGCCGGCCCGGTTTCCAGGCCCGGCTGGACGCGGCCCACGAGGACGGCTTCAGCGCCATGCGCGCCGAACTGCCCGACACCGCCGAGGAGATCGAGGACTGGCCGGCCATGCTGCGGCGGGCCGGACTCGTCCCCAGTGGCACCCGCACCTTCCTGGTCGACCACCCGGCGCCGCTCGTCAGGCCCGTCCGCGAGTACCTGCACGCCCAGCTCGGCCGCCGCCACGACCAGCTCGCCGAGGCGCTCGCCCCGGAGGACCGCGCCACCCTGGAGGGCCTCCTCGCCGAGGACGCCCCCACCGGCATCCTCAACCGCCCGGACGCCTTCTACCTCTCCGCCATGACCGTCCACACCGCGCGCCGGCCCTGAGGCCGGGCCCGCGGGCACCCGAGCCGCCCCGTCGCTGCGCTTCCGAGGCCGCGGCGGCGGGGCTCCGGGTGCCGTCGGTGCGACGGATACCGTCGGCGCATGACAGCGAACCAGCAGGGCTTCGTCGTGGTGACCACCACCCACGAGAGCGAGGAGCAGGCCCGGTCCCTGGCCGCCGAGGTGGTGCGGGAGCGCCTGGCGGCCTGCGCGCAGGTGTACCCCGTCCGGTCGGTGTACTGGTGGGAGGGCGAGGTGCAGGACG
This sequence comes from Kitasatospora sp. NPDC056531, assembly GCF_042794375.1. Taxonomy (NCBI): domain Bacteria; kingdom Bacillati; phylum Actinomycetota; class Actinomycetes; order Kitasatosporales; family Streptomycetaceae; genus Kitasatospora; species Kitasatospora sp. NPDC056531. The sequence goes on from NZ_JBHTTU010000002.1 coordinate 340,414, forward strand.
CCGAGGAGTGGCGGATCGACCTCAAGACCCGGGCCGAACTCGCCGACCGCCTGGCCGGGTTCGTCGCCGGGCGGCACTCGTACCAGACGCCCGAGGTGATCGCCGTGCCGGTGGTCGCCGGCAGCCCCAGCTACCTGGCCTGGGTCGCGGAGGAGACGGCCGGGTAGCTCAGGAAGCGCCCTCCGGGAAGGCCGGCACCGCAGGGCCCGGGGAAGCCCCCGGGCCCTGCCTGCTCGTCGTACCGGCCCTCGACCAGCTCCCGACCAGCTCCCGACTAGCCCTCGGCGCCGCCGAAGCGCGCCGTCCAGGTCGCCAGGTCCTCGTCCGTGATCTTGGCGAACAACACCGGCGGCACCGTGAACGCCGTCCCCGCCGGGATCAGGTCCAGCGCCCGCGCCTCCTGGGCGTCGACCCAGCTGCGGGTGGCCGCCGGCGAGTCCTCGGGCAGGGCGAAGGCGCCGCGCATCGCCGCCGCCGCGGTCGGGATGAACGGCTCGGAGACCACCGCGTACAGGTGGATCAGGTTCATCGCCGTCCGCAGGGTCAGCGCCGCCGCCTCCGGGTCGGTCTTCACCTGCAGCCAGGGCGCCTTCTCGTCCAGGTAGGCGTTGCCCGCGCTCCACAGCGCGCGCAGACTCTGCGCCGCCTTGCGGAAGTTGAGCGCGTCCAGCTGGGCCTCGTACTCGGCCAGCAGGGCGGCGATCTGCTCGCCGAGGCGCTGCTCGGCCTCGCCCGGGGCGTGCCCGCCGGGGACGTCGTCGCCGAAGCGCTTGCGGCTGAAGGAGAGCACCCGGTTGACGAAGTTGCCGAGGGTGTCGGCGAGGTCCTTGTTGACCACCGAGGCGAAGAGGTCCCAGGTGAAGCTGGAGTCGTCCGACTCGGGCGCGTGCGCCATCAGGAAGTAGCGCCAGTAGTCGGCCGGCAGCAGTTCCAGCGCGACGTCGGTGAAGATGCCGCGCTTCTGGCTGGTGGAGAACTTCCCGCCGTAGTACGTCAGCCAGTTGAAGGCCTTGACGTAGTCGACCTTCTTCCACGGGCGGCGCGAGCCGAGGATCGTCGCCGGGAACATCACGGTGTGGAACGGGACGTTGTCCTTGGCCATGAACTCGGTGTAGCGGACGGTCTCGTCGGCCTCGTACCACCAGGACTTCCAGTCCCGCAGCTGCCCGGCCGGGGCCGCGTCCGCCCACTCCTTGGTGGCGCCGATGTACTCGATCGGGGCGTCGAACCAGACGTAGAACACCTTGCCCTCGGCGGCCAGTTCGGGCCACACGTCGGCCGGCACCGGGACGCCCCACTCCAGGTCACGGGTGATCGATCGGTCCTGCAGGCCCTCGGTCAGCCACTTGCGGGCGATCGAGGAGGCCAGCACCGGCCAGTCGTCGCCGTTGGCGGCGATCCACTGCTCGACCTCCTCGGTCAGCTTCGACTGGAGCAGGAACAGGTGCCGGGTCTCCCGGACCTCCAGGTCGGAGCTGCCGCTGATCGCCGAGCGCGGCTCCAGCAGGTCGGTCGGGTCCAGCACCCGGGTGCAGTTCTCGCACTGGTCGCCGCGCGCCTTGTCGTAGCCGCAGTGCGGGCAGGTGCCGACGATGTAGCGGTCCGGCAGGAAGCGCCCGTCGGCGTTGGAGTACACCTGGCGGATCGAGCGCTCCTCGATGAAGCCGTTGCGCTGCAGCTCGCGGGCGATCTCCTGGGTGATCTCCCGGTTCTGCGGCGAGGAGCTGCGGCCGAAGTGGTCGAAGGAGAGGCCGAAGCCGTCGTACACGGCCTTCTGGGCGTCGTGCGCCTGGGCGCAGAACTCGGCGACCGGCAGCCCGGCCTCCTGCGCGGCCAGCTCGGCGGGCGTGCCGTGCTCGTCGGTGGCGCAGATGTAGAGCACCTCGTGGCCGCGCTGGCGCAGGTAGCGGGAGTAGACGTCCGCCGGGAGCATGGACCCGACCATGTTGCCCAGGTGCTTGATCCCGTTGATGTACGGAAGGGCGCTGGTGACCAGGTGCCGAGCCATCCTCGGATGCTCCGATTTCTCCCGCACGCGCACCCCACCCGGAGTGCTGTGCCAGGCGCAGGGGTCCACTGTGGGCTGCCAAGCCTACCGCCGCCGTGGCCCGCGCAGCGGTCGCGCCGTACGGGCGGCGGCCTCACGGCCGGGTGAAGTCGGCGTACCGGTCGAACTCCCCGGCCTTCACCCCGCGGACGAACGCCGCCCACTTGCGCGGCGTCGTCCGCACGATCGCCTCGGGCCGGTCCGACTCGCGGATCTCCACAAGCCCGCCGGTGGCTCTGACCTCGACGCAGTCGGCGCTCTCACCGCTGGCCGACGACTTGCGCCACACGTTCAGCCACACGTTCATGAGAAGTCTTTCAGTAAGGCCCGGATGAAGTCCCGGGACTCGTCCGTCCCGAGCGCGATCGTCGCGGTCTTCTCCTTGATCCGGCGGTAGGAGTCCAATTCGGCTTCGGCGTGCACGAACTTCGGCCCGTGGGAGAGGTCGATCTGGACGGTGTCCAGCTCCGGGACCGGCCCGCGGGCGAGATACAGGCTCTCCCCGGACCCGGTGTAGGTGGGGACGCTGAACGGGATCACCCGGATTTCCAGCCCGGGCCGTTCGGAATTCTCCAGCAGGCTCTGCAATTGGTCGCGCAGTACTTCCGGACCGCCGAACTGCATCCGCAGCGCGGACTCGTGCAGGATCGCGCTGTACGGCTTCGGACGGTCGACGAAGATCTGCTGGCGCCGAATCCGGAATGCCATCCGGGCCTCCGCCTCCTGCCGGACGTGCGCGGGGAGCCGCTCGAACACCGCGGCCGCGTACGCCGGGGTCTGCAGCAGGCCGGGAACGAAGGTGCTGTTGAGGATGGACAGCGAGGCCGCGTGGTGTTCCATCTCCGCGATGTCGACGATCCCGCTCGGCATCCGGCCCCGAAAGCCGTCCCACCAGTACTTCCGCCGGTCCTGCGTCATCGCGAGCAGGGCGTCCAGGTACGGGCCTTCGGCGCAGCTGCAGGCGCGCGCCCAGATCCGCAGCCGTTCGGCGCTGATGCCCGACTTCCCGTTCTCCATCTGGGAGATCTTGGGCAGGTCGGTGCCGATTGTGGCGGCCAGGCTTTTGGGCGTCACGCCCACGCGTTCGCGCATCTTGCGCAGCTCGATCCCAAGGCGCTGCTGGCGCACGGTCGGCGACAAGCGGGGTGGCATGACTCTCTTCTCCGGATCGCGGCTTCGGTCGATGCTTCCGGTGAAGTGTGCCGTGGCGACCCGGCCCTAGCTAGCGAAATGGGGGATACCCCACGATGGAGTGAACGTCCACCTCCTCGGTAGCAACTCTGGCACCCTGACTCTAAGGTCGTACGTGTCACTCGCTGACTTGTTGTCGCCTAAACAGTCGCCAAGTCGCCTATCAGCCCTGCCAGTCAGCCGTAATTACACACCAGATGCATGGTAAGGGCGTTCGGCATCACCGACCGGAGACAGCCGTGCCCCTTCCCTCGTCTCTCCGCCTTCCCCACCCCCTTCCCCACCGCATTTCCGCAACCCGATGAACGCCCTCCTGGTCGCCGCGTTGTCCGCCCTTCTCCTCGCCGTCCTCTTCGTCGGCTGGCTGGTCTGGCTGGTCAACATGCAACCCCGGCTACCCCGCCCCGCGAAGCGCGAGTTCGCCGCCCGCCATTCCGTCCCCGGCAAGCCCGAGTAGCCCACACCCCCACCCACGAAGACCTGCGTCCCAGACGGTCTGGGACGCAGGCCTCATCTCGCCGGACAAGTGAAACGTGGCCAGGCCTTGTTGGAACACGCGATCACGTAGTGGCCCGACCATCGGCTGTCGGACACCCACCGAGACCACACCACGTCCGAGGCCCGGCCCAGTTGCCCAATCGCCCGCTGCCGCCGCGCCTCAGTCGGTAACCAGGGATCACCACCGGGCGTGTGCTCCTCGTACCGCCCCGCAAGCCATTCGACCGCTTCGGTCGCCGTCTCCCAGGTGCCCCGGATCTGAGTGTCCGGCCGCAGCAGCCACCAGCCCGTCATCAGCGGCGGAAGCTCCGAGAGCCCGAAGCCTCCGCCCTCGGCCGGGCGGCGCTCCGATTCCTTCGCCAGCAGCCGGCCGTCACCGGCCCATTCGTAGCCGTGGAAGTGCATCGCTCGCTCCTTACCTGGCCGTCCGCAGCCGCCGCTGCGGACGGCCAGGGAGGTTCGCCTGCTATACCGACAGTCCGAACCGAGCCGGGTCGATCCCGGCCTCGGTCAACTCTTTGGCGGTGAACAGCAGCGGCTTGCGGTCGGGACGCTTGCTGTCGCCCAGGGCGTAGACGCCGCGCTCGACCAGGCCGAGGGTCACGCACGACTCGCCGTCGTCGCCCCCGCCCTGGTTGCCGCCGCACGCGCGGTTGAACTCGACCTGCGAGAGGTCGAGGTCGTACAGGTTGTGATCGGTCATCGCCTGCACCTTCCGGTATCGCTTCGGCGCACGGAACGGCCCCGTCCCGCCCAGGACTTGGGCGGAAGACTCAAAGCGGGGCTCACCCGCGCGAGGCCTGCCAGTCGAAGAAGCCGCCCGGGGCATCGTTCGGCGGGACCAGGTCGGCACGCCGGACCACGCGCTCCAGTCCGCCACGCAACGGGCGGACGTAGATGCCGGTCGTGCCGATCTCCATGATCTCCACGGCGGCGCCGGTACGACGCTCGTAGACGCGCTGGCCGGCCTCCGGCACCCACTGCTCGGCCACGGTCACCCCCACAGGCTGATGCGGGTGGTGAGCTGGTCGACGGGCACCCGGCGGGGAGGGGTGTCCGGCTCGAACAGCGGCCGGACCAGGGCCCTGCCGTCCTCGGCTCCCACCAGCTCCACCAGACGCCCGGTCGTCAGATCCTTCCGAACCGGGTTGTTCTCGATCCGCTCCATGGGCTCCGCGTGGGTGCGGCGACGCTTCGACGGCTGGTTCGCGTCGTGCTGCTGGGCATTCGCCACGGACATACCTTGGCTCCCTCGCGCTCGGCTACTGATCGGTGCTTCGAAGGTAGGGAGCAGTAACAGCGAGAGTCCACGCGGTTGCACGCGGTTGCAGAGGTTCAGTTGAACGAGTCGAGAGCCCGCTCGATGCAGGCCCGTGCCTCCGGCCCGCGCACAGCGGTCTTGGAGAGCCCGTCGAATGCTCTGAGGTACGTTCGGATCTCTCCTGGGGCAGTCACGTTGATCTCAGCCGTCAGGGTCTCGACTGCCACCAGGCTGTCATCGAAGGCGTAGAACGCCTCCAGGGGCCAGATCGAACGCCGAGCGCGGAACGGGATGATGCCCAGAGAGACATTTGGCTGCCTCATGACCGTGAGAAGACTGTGGAGCTGTTCAGCCATCTCGTCGTCATCGCTGACTCTGTGGTGGAGCACTGTCTCTTCGAGGATCAGCGCGAACCGGTGATTGCCTTCTCGGAGCACCCTGGACCGGCTTAGCCGCGCTTGAACGGCCTGCTCGACGTCATCAGGAGTGCCCTGAAACTCTGTGATGGACCGGAGAAGCCCGGACGCGTAGCCGGCTGTCTGCACCATGCCGGGCACGACGTTCGAGGCATACACCCGGAAAATCGTGGTCCGTTGAGTCCGCTCATGGACGCGCCTCATGCCGTCCCGATGGATCTCTCGCCACTGCACATACATCGACTCAGCCGTGCGTGACGCTGCGATCAGATCAGCGGCTTGATCCTCAGCATCACACGCCTGGCACCATGCGCGGATGTCGTCATCCGAGGGTACGGTCAGTCCTCGGGCGATCCGAGACGACTTCGACTTGTGCCACCCGCACTGTTCAGCCAGCTCAAGCCCCGTCTTCCCCGCATCACGTCTGATCTGGTCCAGCCGGTCAGCGAGAGCCTTTCGGGCTACCTTGGCAGTGGACAGGGGGGACGAGGACATGAGCCAGCCGAGATTGGTGGGCGATCAGATCGCGAACTTCGCGTGCGGGATTGCCCGTTCCCACACTGCTTCGAAGGCCGAAGCGCAGAACTGAGCTACAGACGGATCCTCAGTCTCGTCGGTGTGGACCCATCGTCCATCGCCGTCGAACACGTTGAACTGAACAATCCGGCCGTCGAAGAGCCAGTAGTCGTTACCCGGTAGGGCGAGGTCGGACGCATTGCGCCTGGGCAACCACCGCACTCTTCGCCTCCGGCCACGTTGGTGAACGTGAACGAGTGCTCATAGCGGATGTACTCACTGGCCGGCTCGGAGACGATCCGGGCGCGCCGTACGGCAACACCGTTTGCGGTGACCTCCTGTACCAGGTCAAGCCACGGACGCCACCAGGACGCGCGGTCGTTGGGGTCTAGTCGATGACCATCCCTCCACGCCCTGAAACCCTCGGTCTCGTTCTCGACCGAGTAAACATCGCGCATTTCAAGGTGCAGCGCCGACCGCCTCGCTGACCTGATGAGATCCGCGAAGCTAGTCAAGCTCTGCGACATCTAGCGCCTCCTTGAGAACCTACGCCATGTGAGCCGGAATGCGGACCACGGTCTCATGGTCCGGGATCGGGGCATCGGCCAAGCAGTCAGCCTCGGTCGCGGCGTCGATTTTTCAGCCCTGGATGACGAAGTCAGAGGTCTCGGGGTCCACCCAAACCGTGGGCGAGCCGTGGTCGCCGGACTTGTCGTCCTTGCCAATGAACCGTAGTGGCATGTGATCCTCCCGCATCGAATCGGTTGCGCTTGGTTGCACTGCTCGGATGGTGCTCCGCCGACCCCGCTCCTGTCAGGGTTTCGCCCAATCCCAGCAGGCCGAGGTGCTGGTCACGTGACTACCGGATGACCAGCAGCGCTTCTGGCCGGCGGCCTCTTGCGACGCGCAAGAGGCCGCCGGAACAAGCTGTCAGACGGTGAACTCGCCCTTGGCTATGCCGTCGAGGAGGTCCCTCCACTCCTGGTGGGTGAGGCGAGCCGGCGGCACATCGCGGGCGAGGCTGCTGCGGACGAGGACTGAATCGGCCGTGATCGCGACCTCGGGGCAGTTGTTGCCCGCGCCGCAGATGCTAGGGGTGCGCCAATCGAGGTCTTCCATGGTTCCCCTTTCAGGATGTCTTCAGGAGATCATCCATGAAGGCGACCGAGTCGGCCGGGCTGAGCGCCGACCTCTCCATGGCGTCGAGCGTCTCGCGGTAGTTCCGCAGCTGGTTGGCGTCATCAAGGAAGATCGGGCCGTGCACGGAGTCGATCTGCACGGTGTCCAGTCGTGGGACGGCGCCACCGACGTAGAGGACGGCGTTACCGGCGCCGGAGAAGCCGGGGGCGTCGAAGGTGATGACCCGCACGGTGATGTTGGCGCGCTCGGTCATCGCGCGGAGGTGTTCGAGCTGAGCGCGGGCCACGTCCTTTCCACCGAACCTCATGCGCAGGGCCGCCTCGTGGACGATCGCGTCGTACTCGACGGCGGCCGGCCTGGTGAGGACCTGGACCCGCTCCATGCGGTGGGCGATCCGCGCCCAGAGGTCCCGAGCGGGCAGACGCGGGTGCACCAACTCGAAGATCGCGCGGGCGGTGTCCTCGGTCTGGAGCAGGCCTGGTGGATGACCGATCTGGAAGGTCCGTATCGGGCCCTCGGCTCGGTGTTCGAGTTCCGAGATGTCGAGGAGGCTCGCGGGCAGGACGCCCCGGAACTCCTCCCACCAGCCCTTGCCGCGCTCCGCAGCGACTGCGGCGAGTGCTTCGACGTAGGCCGAATCGCCTTCCTGGTACTCACAGGCAAGGGTTCGGACGCGGTCGGGCGAGATGGGGTAGAGACCCTTCTCGATCTGGGTGATCTTCGTCCGGTCCAGGCCGAGAGTTGAGGCTGCGTCAGCCGTGGTCTTCCTGGCGGAGTCGCGCATCTTTCGCAGCTCCAGGCCAACGCGCAACTGGCGGGCGGTCGGTGTGGTCCTCGGCGGCATGCGGAGAGTCTCCCGCGTCCTGCGGCGGGCAGTCCACTTCAGGCGGTCCGCGACCATCGCCAATTGGGGCATATGTTCCCCAAATTCTTGGGGCACTAATGCCACGGAACGGGTGGCACGACTGTCGGGGGATGGCCTACCGTATGTAGTGAGCCGCTTACGTTAAGTCGCGTCAGTGGTCCCGAAGTGCACCCCGGGTGTGGGGGTGCAGGCTGTCGACGCCTGCCCTTCTCCACCGTCGGCGGGGGCAGGCCACGGGGTTCCTCTTCTCTTCCAGGTGCATTCCACTCAACTCAGGGCTGGAGAAAGCCATGTGCCTTCCACAGTTCCGTCCCGCCAGGGACCCCCTCGTCTCCGAATTCCGGCTCGACCGCTCCCCGCCGGCCCTTCCCGGGATGGTCGGGCCGATCCGGCGGCTCCTCCGGGACGTCCTCCACGCCATGGGGCTGGACCCGGACTCGGCGTGCCTCATCGTCTCCGAGCTGGTGACCAACGCGCTGGTCCACGGGGAGGGCCGGCCGAGCGTCGTGCTCGAACTCCATTGCGGCAAGCTGCACATCACCGTTTCCGATGCCTCGGGGAACCCGCTCCAACGGCAGGCCCCGGACGACTCGCGGGCGAGCGGCCGGGGCCTGGACATCGTCGAAGCCCTCTCGGAGGAGTGGGGCGTCGAACTGATCGGCAGTTACGGCAAGGCGGTGTGGGCCGTCGCTGCCGTGAGTGGCAAGTGATCGAGGTGGCCGCTCTATCCGTCACCCCCGCGAAAGGCGCTCCACCAGGCGGGACTTGGCGGCCGGCCACTCGTCGGCGAGCATCGAGAAGTAGGCGCTGTCACGCCAGGTGCCGGTGGGGCGGAGCCGGTGGCGGCGGAAGACGCCCTCGAACTGGGCGCCGAGGCGCAGGATCGCGTTGCGGGAGCGTTCGTTGAGGGCGTCGGTCTTCCAGAAGACGCGGCCCATGCCCAGGTCCTCGAAGGCGTGGGTGAGCAGCAGCAGCTTGGCCTCGGTGTTGACCGCGGTGCGCCAGACCGAGCGGGCGTACAGGGTGCCGCCGATCTCCACGAACTCGTCCTTGGCGCTGAAGTCGTGGTAGCCGGTGATGCCGACGGCGGTGCCGCTCGCGAGGTCGACGGCGGCGAAGTACACCGACTCCCCGGCGGCGGCCTCCGCGATGCGGGTGTCGAGGATCCTGCCGAGCTCCTCCTCCGTGGCGGGCGGGAGGTTCATGGTCCAGCGCCAGACCTCGGGCTCGGAGCCGACGGTGGCCCAGAGGTCGGTGAGGTGGCGGTGCTCCAGCGGCTCCAGGCGGATGTGGTGGCCGGTGAGGGTGACGGGTGCGGGCAGCTTCGCGGTCATGATCCGAACGTAGCGCGACTTTGCACTAGAGGCAATGGATGTTTGTACTGGTGCAAATTGCGCGTCGCCGGGCAAAGCGAAGGGCCTCGCGGGACGGTGCGTCCCGCGAGGCCCTCGAAGCGGTCAGGCTCAGATGAACGAGTTGATCTGGATCGTCTCGTCCCGGCCCGGGCCGACGCCGATGGCGGAGATCGGCGCGCCGGACATCTCCTCCAGCGCCTTCACGTACGCCTGGGCGTTCTTCGGCAGCTCGGCGAAGGTCTTCGCCTTGCTGATGTCCTCGTTCCAGCCCGGCAGCGTCTCGTAGATCGGCTTGGCGTGGTGGAAGTCCGACTGGTTGTAGGGGAGTTCCTCGATCCGCTGGCCGTCGATCTCGTACGCGACGCAGACCGGGATCTGCTCCCAGCCGGTCAGCACGTCGAGCTTGGTGAGGAAGAAGTCGGTGAGGCCGTTGACCCGGGTCGCGTAGCGCGCGATGACGGCGTCGAACCAGCCGCAGCGGCGGTCACGGCCGGTGGTGACACCGCGCTCGCCGCCGATGCGGCGCAGCGCCTCGCCGTCCTCGTCGAACAGTTCGGTCGGGAACGGGCCGGAGCCGACGCGGGTGGTGTAGGCCTTGAGGATGCCGATGACCCGGTCGATCTTGGTGGGGCCGATGCCGGCGCCGGTGCAGGCGCCGCCCGCGGTCGGGTTCGACGAGGTCACGAAGGGGTACGTGCCGTGGTCGACGTCGAGCAGGGTGCCCTGGCCGCCCTCCAGCAGGACGACCTTGTTCGCCTTGAGCGCCTCGTCCAGGACGAGGGTGGTGTCGGCGAGGAAGGGCTTGATCTTCTCCGCGTAGCCCAGGTACTCCTCGACCACCAGGTCGGCCGGGATGGTGCGGCGGTTGTACAGCTTGACCAGGATCTGGTTCTTGTCGTGCAGCGCCGCCTCGATCTTCTGGCGCAGGATCGACTCGTCGAACAGGTCCTGGACCCGGATGCCGACGCGGTTGATCTTGTCCGCGTAGGTCGGGCCGATGCCGCGGCCGGTGGTGCCGATCCGGCGCTTGCCGAGGAAGCGCTCGGTGACCTTGTCCAGGGTGCGGTGGTACGGCGTGATCAGGTGGGCGTTGCCCGAGACCAGCAGCTTGGAGGTGTCGATGCCGCGCTCGTTCAGACCGGCCAGCTCGGAGAGCAGCACGGCCGGGTCGATCACGACGCCGTTGCCGATCACCGGGGTGACGTTCGGGCTGAGGATGCCGGAGGGGAGCAGGTGCAGGGCGTACTTCTGGTCACCGATGACCACCGTGTGACCGGCGTTGTTGCCACCCTGGTAGCGGACGACGTAGTCGACGGAGCCGCCGAGGAGGTCGGTGGCCTTCCCCTTGCCCTCGTCTCCCCACTGAGCGCCAACGAGCACGAGTGCCGGCACAGGCGTACACCCCTTCCGGTTGGGGCATCCTGCGTAGGCCGCTGTCTGCCCCGAGATAGACGAAGCCCCTGGCGCAATGGCGCAAGGGGCTCTTGCACCGAGAGATTACCTGAGGAAGGACCGGTCGTGTCGTCCCTGTCCACGCCTGCAACCAGCGGCCCCGAGCCGATTCTGCTGCTCCTCGACCCGGTGGCCCGGCGGACCGACGGCGAGTCGGTGCGGATCGCGAAGGACGTGCTCTGCGGGGGTACGGACGTCAAGGTGGTCTATCCGGAGAGCCCGTCCGAACTTGACCGGGTGCTTTCACACCGGGGTCGGCGGCGACCGGTGGTGATCGGTTCCGATCTCGCCCTGCAGAGGGTGCTGCAGGCCCTGCATCGCCACCGTGAGCTGGGCGCCGATCCGGTGGGCATGGTTCCGGTTGGGCGTGCGGAGGAGCTCGCGACGGCCCGGGCGCTCGGGGTGCCGGGGGAGCCGGTGCGGGCCGCGCGGGCGGTGCTCTCGGGTGCGCCGCGCGCCTTCGACCTGCTGGTGGACGACGGCGGCGGGGTGGCGCTCGGCGGGGTGCGGATCACGGGCGGCGCCACCCGCCGTCTGGTGGGCCGCGCGGGCGGCTGGCGTTCGCTATGGGCGAAATTGGCTGCGGCCGAGCAGGCGAACGCACTCGCCCCGGAGGCCGCCGACCACAGCCCCCGGGTCCGGGTCGAGGCGGACGGCCGGCTGCTCGCGGACGTGCACCGGCCGGTCCGGCTGGTCGAGCTGTCCCTGTCGGGCGGCGGGGACGGCCCGGCGGGCGGCGCGGCGGCAGGCCCGGCGGGCGGCACGGGCGTGCTGGAGGTGGTGGTCCGCGCGTCCGGTGCCCTCGTGCGCGTCCGGGCGGCGAGCGTCTCGGTGGTCGGGCGCGGCTTCGGCTACGAGGCGGACGGCCATCCGGTCGGGCCGGTCCGCGCCCGGACCTGGACGGTGCACCCGGGCTCCTGGGGGCTGCTGCTGCCGGCCGCGTGAGGACTCGCGCACAGGCGCGCGTGAAGGCTTAAGTGAAGGCTTAAGTGACGGCTCGCGCACAGGCTCGCGACAAGGCACCCGCCGAGGGGGCCCCGCGTGAACCCCGGCTGAACCCCGGGTGAGCAGGCTCACGTTCGCTCCCGCCCCGACAACCACCGCTCCGTGCACGGAACTGCGCACCGAACTCCCCAACGGGCGCGAACCACAAGGCCAACCGCCATCCGCCGGAATTCCCCCCACCCGAAATCCCCAGCCCGTAAGGGGTTTTGTCTACGCGCGTTACTTCGTTTTGTCTACGCGCGTTACTCCGAGACCGCCGGACAAACCCCCAGTCCCGGGTTCCGGAAGCCTGTGCCAACTGCCCTAGACTCGAAGGCGTGCCACGTGGTGACGGAAGACTCAACCACGATCTTCTTCCCGGCGAGAAAGGCCCCCAGGACGCTTGCGGCGTCTTCGGTGTCTGGGCTCCCGGCGAGGAGGTCGCCAAGCTCACGTTCTTCGGCCTTTACGCCCTGCAGCACCGCGGTCAGGAATCCGCGGGCATCGCAGTGAGCAACGGCTCCCAGATTCTCGTCTTCAAGGACATGGGCCTCGTCTCCCAGGTCTTCGACGAGGCCTCGCTGGGGTCGTTGCACGGGCATATCGCCGTCGGACACGCCCGCTACTCGACCACCGGTTCCTCGGTCTGGGAGAACGCCCAGCCGACCTTCCGGGCGACCGTGCACGGTTCGCTGGCCCTCGGGCACAACGGAAACCTGGTGAACACCGCCGAACTGGCGGCCATGGTCGCCGAACTGCCCGGAGAGGAGCACGTCTCCCGCTCCGGCCGGACCGCCGCGACCAACGACACCGACCTGGTGACCGCCCTGCTGGCCGGTCACCCGGACCTCTCCATCGAGGAGACGGCCAAGGTCGTGCTGCCCCAGGTCAAGGGCGCCTTCTCGCTCGTCTTCATGGACGAGCACACCCTCTACGCCGCCCGCGACCCGCAGGGCATCCGCCCGCTGGTGCTCGGCCGGCTGGAGCGCGGCTGGGTGGTCGCCTCCGAGACGGCGGCGCTGGACATCTGCGGCGCCTCCTTCATCCGCGAGGTCGAGCCCGGCGAGCTCATCGCCATCGACGAGAACGGCATGCGCAGCTCCCGCTTCGCCGAGGCGAAGCCCAAGGGCTGCGTGTTCGAGTACGTCTACCTGGCCCGCCCCGACACCTCCATCGCCGGCCGCAACGTGCACCTCTCCCGCGTGGAGATGGGCCGCCGCCTGGCGAAGGAGGCCCCCGTCGAGGCCGACCTGGTGATAGCGACCCCCGAGTCCGGCACCCCCGCCGCGATCGGCTACGCCGAGGCCAGCGGCATCCCGTACGGCTCCGGCCTGGTGAAGAACGCCTACGTGGGCCGCACCTTCATCCAGCCCAGCCAGACCATCCGCCAGCTCGGCATCCGGCTCAAGCTGAACCCGCTGCGCGAGGTCATCGCCGGCAAGCGTCTGGTGGTCGTGGACGACTCGATCGTGCGCGGCAACACCCAGCGCGCGCTGGTGCGGATGCTGCGCGAGGCGGGCGCCGCCGAGGTGCACATCCGGATCTCCTCGCCGCCGGTGAAGTGGCCCTGCTTCTTCGGCATCGACTTCGCCACCCGCGCGGAGCTGATCGCCAACGGGATGACGGTGGAGGAGATCGGCCGCACGCTCGGTGCCGACTCGCTCGCCTACATCTCGATCGACGGCATGATCGAGGCCACCAAGCAGCCCAAGGACAGGCTCTGCCGGGCTTGCTTCGACGGCGAGTACCCGATGGAGCTGCCGGACCCGGCGCTGCTCGGCAAGCTCCTGCTGGAGGCCGAGATCAAGGGCGGCCAGCAGCCGCCCGCCGTCCGCGGCAAGCCGACCAGCGGCAGCGACCTGGACGGCGTCCAGTCGCTGCTCGGCGGGGCGGGCGCGGCCGACGCGCTGCGCCGCCCGTAACGAGCCCACGGTGGGGTCCCGCGAACCGGGGCCCCACCGCTGTTCCCGCCCCGGGGACGCGGTCGGGACGTCGTCCGCGGACGACGCCCCCCTCCGCTGCAACGAACCACCCCCACCAGACCCGAGAGGGCCGCACGCAGTGACCACCAACCAGAACGGCGCCACCTACGCCGCCGCCGGTGTCGACATCGAGGCGGGCGACCGCGCCGTCGAGCTCATGAAGCAGTGGGTGAAGAAGGCCAACCGCCCCGAGGTGGTCGGCGGTCTCGGCGGCTTCGCCGGCCTCTTCGACGTCTCCGCCTTCAAGAACTACGAGCGGCCGCTGCTGGCCTCGGCCACCGACGGCGTGGGGACCAAGGTGGCCATCGCGGCCGCCATGGACAAGCACGACACCATCGGCCACGACCTGGTCGGCATGGTCGTGGACGACATCGTGGTGTGCGGCGCCGAGCCGCTGTTCATGACCGACTACATCTGCGTCGGCAAGGTCGTCCCGGAGCGGGTCGCCTCGATCGTCAAGGGCATCGCCGAGGGCTGCGCGCTGGCCGGCTGCGCCCTGGTGGGCGGCGAGACCGCCGAGCACCCGGGCCTGCTCGGCCCGGACGAGTACGACGTCGCGGGTGCCGGCACCGGCGTGGTCGAGGCCGACGCGCTGCTGGGTGCCGAGCGCGTCCGGGCCGGCGACGTGGTGATCGCGATGGCCGCCTCCGGCCTGCACTCCAACGGCTACTCGCTGGTCCGCCACGTGCTGCTGAACGAGGCCGGCTGGAAGCTGGACCGCAAGGTCGAGGAGTTCGGCCGCACCCTCGGCGAGGAGCTGCTGGAGCCGACCCGGATCTACTCGCTGGACTGCCTGGCGCTGATCCGCGCCACCGAGGTGCACGCCTTCTCGCACGTCACCGGCGGCGGCCTGGCGGCCAACCTGGCCCGGGTCATCCCGGACGGCCTGCACGCCCGCCTGGACCGCGGCACCTGGACCCCGCTGCCGGTCTTCCGCACCGTCGCCGAGGTCGGCAAGGTGGCCACCCTGGAGATCGAGAAGACGCTCAACATGGGCGTCGGCATGGTCGCCGTCGTCCCGCCGCACTCGGTGGACGTGGTGCTGTCGCTGCTGGAGGACCGCGGCGTCGAGGCCTGGCTGCTCGGTGACATCGTCGAGCGCACCGACGAGCACGAGGGCGGCGCGGCCCTCTACAGCGCCTACGAGGGCTTCACGGCGGGCTGAGCGGGCTGAGGCGGGCTTGATCCGCCCCCGACCGTGGGAGGGCCCCTCCGGTGCGCCGGAGGGGCCCTCTTGCGCCCCGGACGTGGTCCCCGGACGCGGGAAGGCACGGACGGTGCTCGGGAACGCCGAAGACCGGCCCGGCGCCCAGGGCGCCCGGACCGGTCCGGTGAAGCTGTGGATTACGAGCGGCGGGAGGCCTGCGACGGCCCGGTGCCCGGCTCGTTGTCGTCCTCGTCGTCGACGGCGTAGCGGGCGGCGTACTCCGCGTACGGGTCGTCGTCCTCTTCCTCGATCGGCTCCGGCTCGATCGAAGGCGTGGACGGCGATACGCCCAGCTCGTTGGACAGACGGTTAGCGTCGAACCCGCCGCTGTTGTACTTCAGCTCGCGGGCGACCTTCGTCTGCTTGGCCTTGGCCCGGCCGCGCCCCATGGGTCGACCCCCTCAACGATGGGGCTCACGGCCCCGAGTCTGACACGTGTTCATGATCAGGACCGGCCTGCCCGAATGGGAGGACCGTCCCTTGGAGCATTAACGGTACCTGTTTCCGCCGCTGGACGGTACGTCGTCGGTGTGACGTGGCGCGCACCGACTGCACCCGAGACCAGGTCTTCCCAGGTCAGGGGAGGTTTTGCGGCGATTTGCACGCTGTCCGGAGGTGTCTGAGGTCCGTTGTTCCAAGACTGATTATCCCCCCAAGGGGGACCTCGGATCACCCGTTCGGGCGGAGAAGTGAGAATCCGGTTCCACATCGTGATGCGCGGGGGGCCATCGGGTGGAACCCCCCGCGCATCCGATCACCGCACCGGGTCCGATCAGGCGCGGCGGGCGCGCGGCAGCAGGACCGTGCGCAGCGCGCTGATCTCGCGCATCCGCTTCTCGGCCAGGCGGTCGGCGGCGACCGCCGGCGGGATGCCGTCGGAGGCGGCCCGGGTGAAGATCTCCAGGGTGGTGTCGAAGATCTTGGTGGCCTTGTTCTTGGCCCGCTCGAAGTTGAAGCCCTCGATCTCGTCGGCGACCTGGATCACGCCGCCGGAGTTCACCAGGTAGTCGGGGGCGTACAGGATGCCGCGGTCGGCCAGGTCCTTCTCGACGCCCGGGTGGGCCAGCTGGTTGTTGGCCGCGCCGCAGACGACGGAGGTGCCGAACTCGCCGAGCGCGGCGACCGTGGCGTCGGTCAGCGCACCGCCGAGGGCGCAGGGGGCGTAGACGTCCAGCTTGGCCTGGAGCAGGGCGGCGGTGTCGGCGACCACCTCCACCTCCGGGTGGGCGGCGCGCACGCGGTTGACGGCGGCCTCGAAGGGGTCGGTGACGACGACGGTGGCGCCGTCCGCGACCAGGTGGCCGACCAGGTAGTGGCCGACCTTGCCGACGCCCGCGACGCCGACCCGCTTGCCGCGCAGGGTCGGCTGGCCCCAGCGGGCCTGGGCGGAGGCCCGCATGCCCTGGAAGACGCCGAAGGCGGTCAGGATCGACGAGTCGCCGGCGCCGCCGTGCTCGGGCGAGCGGCCGGTCACGAACTCGGTCTCGCGCGCGATGACGTCCATGTCCTGCACGTAGGTGCCCACGTCGCAGGCGGTGATGTAACGGCCGCGCAGGGACTCCACGAAGCGGCCGTAGGCCCGGAGCATCGCCTCGTTCTTGTCCTTGTTCGGGTCGCCGATGATGACGGCCTTGCCGCCGCCGAGGTCCAGCCCGGCGAGCGCGTTCTTGTAGGACATCCCGCGGGACAGGTTCAGCGCGTCCTCCAGGGCCGCCTCCTCGGAGGCGTACGGGAAGAAGCGGGTGCCGCCGAGGGCCGGGCCCAGCGCGGTGGAGTGGATGGCGATGATCGCCTTGAGTCCGGAGCTACGGTCGTGGCAGAGGACGACCTGCTCGTGGCCGTCGCCGGGGGCGCCGTCCTGCTCGGTACGGAAGATCCTGCTGAGCACGCCGGGTGCGGAGTGCGTGGCGGGGGTCTGTACGTCGGTCACTGTGGTGACTCCAGTATCGAAGGCCCGCTGCTGTGGTGCGGGCGCCTAAGGCGAAGAGTAGTCGTGAGCGGGCCGCCGATCCGCCCTCTTGTCCGAGCTTGTGCCGGTTGTCCGAGGGGTGAGATGGCAGGGGGTGTGCGGTGCGGGCGCGAACGGTTCCGGGGCGCGCCCTCCCGGGGCCGGGCGGCGCGTGCGACCATGCAGGACGTGACCGTCGTACGCACTTCCGTACAGCCGCCCTACGCCGCCCACCTGCGGGTCTACGAGCCGCTGGCCGCGTACCCGGAGCCCGAGCGGGCGCATTGGCAGGCGTACGCGGCGGAGCACGGACCGGACGCCGTGGCGGCGGCGCAGCCGGTGGCCGAGGCGGTGCTGGAGGAGCAGCGGGAGGCGCTCGCGGAGCTGGCCGCCCGGACGCCCCGGGCACTGCCGGAGCGGGAGAGCGGGCGGGCGTACCTGCGGGTGGTGGACCGCGTACTGTACGTCTGCCCGTGGGCGACCAGGCTGCGCAGCTGGCAGGCCCTGGAGGAACTGCAGGCGGGGGCTCCGGTGGCCCTGCTGGACACCGCGGTGCCGCCGGTGGCCCGGGCGGCCGCCGAGGCGGACCGGGAGCACTGGCGGGCCGAGCACCCGGACGCCCGGCCGTGGATCCTGACCAGCCGGTGGGAGGTGCCGGTGCGCTGGTTCCTGCCGTTCGGGGACGAGGACCGGTGCTTCGTGCCGGGCGACGTGGGTGTGGAAGGGACGGCGGGGGAGCGCGGGCGGCCGGCGTCGCTGTTCTACTTGGTGCCGATGGCCCAGGCGCGGCGGCGGGTGGCGCGGGCCTTCCGGGCGCTGCGCGAGGGGGTGCCGGACGGGGAGTTGGTGCGGGGGGCGGAGCAGGTCGGGCGGTGGCTGGAGGAGTTCCACCCGCGCTC
Organism: Kitasatospora sp. NPDC056531; assembly: GCF_042794375.1. Taxonomy (NCBI): domain Bacteria; kingdom Bacillati; phylum Actinomycetota; class Actinomycetes; order Kitasatosporales; family Streptomycetaceae; genus Kitasatospora; species Kitasatospora sp. NPDC056531. Next base: position 358,175 of record NZ_JBHTTU010000002.1, read on the forward strand.
GCTGGTGGAGTTGGATTACGGGGGGCTGGTGCATCTGCTGGGGCCGGAGCGGCTGTTGGCGGACCGTTCGGCGGGGGAACTGGAGGAGGGGCTGCGCGCGCTGCGGGCGGGGGAGACCGCGGAGGCCTTGCGCGTGTACGGGGAGCTGACGGTGCGGTGGAGCCGGGTGCAGGCGCTGCGGTACGCGAACTGACGTCCGATCGCCCGTGTATGACTGTGAGGGGTCTTTGGTCCACGACGCCGATGACCAAGGTCCTGGTTCGGGTCAATAGCTGTCGAACGTGACACTACTCACCGTTGACGCGAACTTACCCCTATGTGCAAAAATGGGACAACCAGCCCAACTTCACGCGAGCATGCCCACTTTTGGGTGGTTCTGGAGTCGATGCGTGCTTTGCGGGGAAATGGAGGGTCTGGTCCCTTCGTAACCGGACGTCACTGCCGTGTGACTGTCCGTTATGGGGTGGTCCATCGCCATCCGTCGGCCTTGAACCCGTGAGGGGTCAATTTTGGCGGTTTGGTCGATAGGGCTGGACGGATGGTGTAGTTGTAGACACCAGGACAAGCCGTTCGTCCTATAACCGACTCGGCCCGTCTATGCCATTTCGGGCATCGCGGGCCAAGGTGCAGAATTTGAAGGATAGAACCGCCCTGGTTCGGTTCTCCCGAGGAGGCCGCTCATGACCGCTCGTACCCCTGATGCTGAGCCGCTGCTGACGCCGGCAGAGGTTGCCACCATGTTCCGCGTGGACCCGAAGACGGTTACCCGCTGGGCCAAGGCCGGCAAGCTGACGTCGATTCGCACGCTCGGCGGTCACCGCCGTTACCGTGAGGCGGAGGTGCGCGCTCTGCTGGCCGGGATTCCCGCTCAGCGCACTGAGGCCTGATAGGCCAAAGGCTCTTTAAAGGGGCCGCTAACCGGACTCCGCCGGGTCCGGTTAGCGGCCCCTTTGTCGTGCCCGGGGGTCGGCTTCCGGATCCCTTCAGGCCTGTCGGAATGTTGAACTCCACATAACGATTTGATGCGCATGGGGCGGGGGGGATTTACAGTGAATAGCAGTGCAATTTTACATATTAAATTAGTGCGGTCTCCGAGAGGCCGCTCCGGGGCCGATCTCCGGAGGGAGTGGGTGACGACGGTCACACGGTCCGTCACTTGTGGTCTATGCCTAATCCGGGGTAGGAACCGGACGACGAAAAGGCGAGAGGCCCGGAACCTGACGGTTCCGGGCCTCTCGCACTGCGGCGATCCCGACGGGACTTGAACCCGCGACCTCCACCTTGACAGGGTGGCGAGCTAACCAACTGCTCCACGGGACCAGAGTTTTCTGATCTCGTTCACTCGCTTGCCGCGCTGCGAACAAGACAGATCGTAGCCCATGGTGGGCCCCCAGGTCGAACTGGCTCCTGAAGGCCCACCTGCAGCTCAGAGCGCGGCCCGCGCGGCGTCCATCGCCTTCATGATCCGCTTCTCCGAGACCGGGCTCGGCGTGCCCAACGACTGGGCGAAGAAGCTGACCCGCAACTCCTCGATCATCCAGCGGATCGCCCGCACCTCCTCGGACGGCTGCCGCCCGGCCGGCACCGCCGCCAGCAGCTCCCCGTACGCCTGCTGCACCTGCTGGACCTTCAGCAGCTGCTGGGCGTCCCGCTGGGGGTGGTTGGGCAGCGCCTCCAGCCGGCGGTCCACCGCCAGCAGGTAGCGCTTGAGGTCGGGCAGCCGCTGCCAGCCGGTGGCCGTCACGAAGCCCGGGTGCACCAGCGAGGCCAGGTGCAGCCGGATGTCGTTCACCGCGTTCAGCAGCACCGGGCTGCTCACCGACTTCAGCCGGGTCGAGGCCTTGTGGAAGGCGATCAGCGCGGTGGCCGTCTTCAGCGTGGTGTCCGCGGACAGGTCGTACAGGTCCGCGCGCACCTTGTCGTGCAGCTTGCCGAAGGCCGCCTCGTCCCAGGCCGGGCCGCCGGCCAGGGTCATCAACCGGTCGGTCGCGGCCGACACCACGTCCTCGAACAGCGCGGTGATCGACCCGTGCGGGCTGTGCGAGAGCGCCAGCTTCGCCTGGTTGCCCAGCCGTCCCTGGATCGACTTGGCAGGGGAGTTGACGGTCAGCATCAGCAGCCGGCGGGTGCCCTCCCACATCGCCTGCTCCTGCGCCTGCGGGGTGTCGAACAGCTTGACGCCCACCGACGCGCCCTCGTCCACCAGCGCCGGGTAGGCGCGCAGCGAGTGGCCGCGGGAGCGCTGCTCGAAGGTGCGCTGGAGCACCGGCAGCCCGGCCGGCCAGGCGGTCAGCCCGCCCTGCTCGATGCCCTGGCCGGAGGCCGCCGAGGAGAGGGTCTCCTTGAGCTTCGGCTTGAGCTTCAGCCGCAGTTCCTCCAGGTCCTTGGACTCGGCGAGCCTGCGGCGGCCGTCCACCACCCGGAAGGTCACCTTGAGGTGCTCCGGCACCCGCTCGTCGTCCCAGGCCTCCGGCGGCACGGTGACCGCCGTCAGCCGCTTCAGGGCGTGCTCCAGGGACGGCAGCAACGGCTCCTGGCGGTCCTTCACCTGGCGCAGCGCCGCCTTGGCGAAGTCCGGTGCCGGGACGAAGTTGCGCCGGACCGCCTTCGGCAGCGACTTGATGTACGCGGTGACCAGCTCCTCCCGCAGACCGGGGATCTGCCAGTCGAAGCCCTCCGCGGTGACCTGGTTGAGCACCGGGAGCGGGATGTGGACGGTCACGCCGTCCGCGTCGCTGCCCGGCTCGAATTGGTAGGTCAGCTTGAAGCGCAGCTTGCCCTGCTGCCAGTAGTCCGGGTAGTCGGCCTCGGTGACGCCGTCCGCGGCGTCGTTGATCAGCATCGACTTCTCGAAGTTCAGCAGGTCCGGCTGCTCGTGCCGGGCCTTCTTCCACCAGGAGTCGAAGTGCCGGGTGGAGACGACGTCGTCGGGCAGCCGGGCGTCGTAGAAGTCGAACAGGGTCTGGTCGTCCACCAGGATGTCCCGGCGGCGGGCCCGGTTCTCCAGCTCCTCGACCTCGCCGAGCAGCTTGCGGTTCTCGGCGAAGAACTTGTGGTGGGTCTCCCAGTCGCCCTCGACCAGGGCGTTGCGGATGAACAGCTCACGGCAGAGCTCCGGGTCGATCCGCCCGTAGTTGACCTTGCGCTGGGCGACGACCGGCATCCCGTAGAGGGTGACCTTCTCGTACGCCAGGACGGCGCCGGCCTTCTTCTCCCAGTGCGGCTCGCTGTAGCTGCGCTTGATCAGGTGGCCGGCCAGCGGCTCGACCCACTCCGGCTCGATCTTGGCGTTGATCCGCGCCCACAGCCGGGAGGTCTCCACCAGCTCGGCCGACATCACCCAGCGCGGCGGCTTCTTGAACAGGCCGGAGCCCGGGAAGACCGCGAAGCGGGCGCCGCGCGCACCGCCGTACTCGCGCTTCTCCACGTCGAACAGGCCGATGTGGGAGAGCAGGCCGGCCAGCAGCGACTGGTGGATCCGGTCCGCGTCCGGCTCCCCTTCGTGACCGCCGGTCCGGGTGGGATCCTCTTCGATCGTGACACCCAACTGCTTCGCGACGGTGCGCAGTTGGGTGTAGACGTCCTGCCACTCCCGTATCCGCAGGTAGTTCAGGAACTCGGCCTTGCACATCCGGCGGAAGGCCGAGGAGGAGAGCTCCTTCTGCTGCTCCCGGACGTAGCGCCACATCGCCAGGTAGGAGAGGAAGTCCGAGGTCTCCGAGTTGAACCGGCGGTGCCGGTCGTCGGCGGCCTGGCGCTTCTCGGCGGGGCGCTCGCGCGGGTCCTGGATGGAGAGCGCGGCGGCGATCACCATGACGTCGCGCACGCAGCCGTTGCGGTCCGCCTCCAGCACCATGCGGGCCATCCGCGGGTCCACCGGCAGCTGGGCGAGCTTGCGGCCGAGCTGGGTCAGGCGCTTGCGCGGGTCCTTCTCCTCCGGGTCCAGCGCGCCCAGCTCGTGCAGCAGGTGCACGCCGTCCTTGATGTTGCGGGAGTCCGGCGGGTCCAGGAAGGGGAAGGCGGCGATGTCGCCGAGACCCGCCGCCGTCATCTGCAGGATCACCGAGGCCAGGTTGGTGCGCAGGATCTCGGCGTCGGTGAACTCCGGGCGGGAGAGGAAGTCCTCCTCCGAGTACAGCCGGATGCAGATGCCGTCCGAGGTGCGGCCGCAGCGGCCCTTGCGCTGGTTGGCGCTGGCCTGGCTGATCGCCTCGATCGGCAGCCGCTGCACCTTGGTGCGGTGGCTGTAGCGGGAGATCCGGGCGGTGCCCGGGTCGATCACGTACTTGATGCCGGGGACGGTCAGGGAGGTCTCGGCCACGTTGGTGGCCAGCACGATCCGGCGGCTGCGCGAGCGCTGGAAGACCTTGTGCTGCTCGGCCGAGCTGAGCCGGGCGTACAGCGGCAGGATCTCGGTGTTCTTCAGCTTCAGCCTGGTGAGGGCGTCGGCGGTGTCGCGGATCTCGCGCTCGCCGGAGAGGAAGACCAGGATGTCGCCCGGGCCCTCGTCCTGCAGTTCCTGGGCGGCGTCGCAGATCGCCTGGACCTGGTCGCGGTCGCGGTCGGCCTCGTCGCCGTCCTCGTCCTCCTCCAGGACGGGCCGGTACCGGACCTCGACGGGGTACGTACGGCCGGAGACCTCGACGATCGGGGCGTCGCCGAAGTGGCGGGCGAAGCGCTCCGGGTCGATGGTCGCGGAGGTGATCACGACCTTGAGGTCAGGACGGCGCGGGAGCAGCTGCTTGAGGTAGCCGAGCAGGAAGTCGATGTTGAGGCTGCGCTCGTGGGCCTCGTCGATGATCAGGGTGTCGTACTGTCGCAGATCGCGGTCGGTCTGGATCTCCGCCAGCAGGATGCCGTCCGTCATCAGCTTGACCAGGGTGTCCTGGCCGACCTGGTCGGTGAACCGGACCTTCCAGCCGACCGCCTCGCCGAGCGGGCTGTTCAGCTCCTCCGCGACGCGCTCGGCCACCGTACGGGCGGCGATCCGGCGCGGCTGGGTGTGGCCGACCAGGCCGCGCACGCCGCGGCCCAGCTCCAGACAGATCTTCGGGATCTGGGTGGTCTTGCCGGAGCCGGTCTCACCGGCGACGATCACCACCTGGTGGTCCCGGATCGCCTCCAGGATGTGGTCCTTCTTCTGGCTGACCGGCAGCTCGGCGGGATAGCTGATCTCCGGGACGGCGTTCCGGCGCTGCTCGACCAGCAGCTCGGCCCGGTCGATGTCGGCGGCGATCTCGGCGGCGATCTTCTGCCGGGCCTCGGGCTTGCGGACCCGGCGGGCCCCCTCCAGCCGGCGCCCGAGCCGCACCTCGTCGCGCAGGGTCAGCTCGGGCAGGCGGGCGGCCAGCTCACCGATTCCGGGACCCTCGGCGGGTGCGGGGGCGGACTGGACTACGGGAGAACTCACTGCGGGCATCCCTCTAGGTTCGCAAGGAGGCACGGCGGAGCGCACCTCGGTTTTCGAGCCCCTCCAGTGTCACAGCCGCCGGCGCGGAATCGCGAACGGCGGGCAACGGTCGGCGGGGGTTCCGGGCTCTGGGGGGTTGAGGAGGTGCTCATGGGAGCCCAGAAGACCGCACGGGACGAGGAGTTCCGGGCGTTCACCGGCAGTGCGTGGTCACGGTTGCTGCGGACGGCGTATCTGCTCGCGGGGGACCGGTACGGCGCCGAGGACCTGGTCCAGCAGGCGCTGGAGCGGGCCTACGTCGCCTGGGGCAGGGTCCGGGCGGCCGACGACCCGAACGCCTACGTGCGCCGGATCCTGATCAACGAGCACGCCCGGCGGTTCCGGCGCAGACCGACCGAGCACCTGGTCGACGCCCTCCCCGAACGGCCCGCGCCGAGCGGGCCCGACCCGGACGACCGGGCCGTGCTGCTCGCCGCGCTCGCCGCCCTGCCGCCGCGCCAGCGCGAGGCCGTGGTCCTGCGGTACTGGGAGGACCTCAGCGAGTCCCAGACCGCGGCGGCGATGGGCTGCTCGGTCGGGACGGTGAAGAGCCAGGCGGCCAGGGGGCTGGCCAAGCTCCGGGAGGCTTCCTCACTCAACGGGCTGACGACCATCGGAGGCGGAAGATGAGCAACGAGGACATGGCCGGGGCCGAGGCCGCGGCGTCGTACGGGCTGGGCGACCTGGCCGGGAGCGTCGAGATCGGGGCCGTTCCGTACGACCGGCTGGTCGCCGGCGGGCGCCGCCGACTGCGGCGCCGGCGGCTGCTGACCGGGGCGGCGGCCGCGGCGACGGTCGTCGCGGTGGCCGGGGCGGGCGCGGCGTTCGGCGGGTACGGGCGGGCGACGGACGGCTCCTTGGCGGCGGTGGCCGGCCCTTCCACGGCGGTCCCTTCCACCGCTGCGGTTTCCGCCACCCCCGGGACGCCTTCGGAGACGCCGTCCGCCTCGGCCACGGCAGCCGCTCCGGCCGCCTCGGGCGCCCCGGCCGGAGCCGCGCGGGACCCGTTCACCCCGATGCGCGTCAAGGTCGGCGAGGGCACCGTGAACGGCCACACCTGGCAGGCCTGGGTCGCCGAGTGGCCGGGCCCCACCACCCTGCAGGGCGCCCTCCGGCAGGACGAGCTGGTGCGCGCGGAGCGGCTCACCGGCAACCCGAACCCGCCGTCGCTGATCCCGCAGGACGACGCCGGCAACTGGGTCCCGCACTACGACCTGGCCAACCTCTACTACACCGTGGACGGCAAGCGGCAGGCGGACGACTCCGTGCACGTGATCGACGAGCCCGGTGGGCCGCAGGGCGGGGGAGTCGCCGGCGCGGGCGCGTCGCTCGGCCTCAAGGACGGGAAGAAGTCCGGCCTGCCACCGGTGGTGATCGAAGGGGTCAGGCCCGAGGTGGCGAAGGTCGTGATCACCTGGAAGGCCGGCGGCTCCACCGAGGTGGTGCCGGTCGCGGTCGGGGACTCCACGCTCCGCTGGTACGGCATCATGGCGAAGCCGGGTTCCGACGCCAAGACCTTCACCGCCTACGCCGCGGACGGTTCGGTCGTGCGGACCACCGACCAGTGGCTCCGCACCGACTGAGCCGCCGCCGTTTCCCGCCCCCGACTGTCGGTGCCGTGCGCCACAGTGGACGCCGGTGGGTGACATGACGTCAACGACGGGTGAGGCGGTGGCCGATGAGCGGCGCGAAGGGGTTGTCCGAGGGCCGGCTGGGCCGGCTGCACGGGGTCCTGTCCCGGCATGTCGAACAGGGCCAGGTGCCCGGCCTGGTGGCCGCCGTGGCCCGGGACGGCGACCTCCACGTCGAGGTGCTCGGCAGCCTGGACACGGCCGGCAGCGCCCCGATGCGGCGGGACACCCTCTTCCGGATCGCCTCGATGACCAAACCGGTCACCGCGGTGGCCGCGCTCACCCTGGTCGAGGAGTGCCGGCTGCGGCTGGACGACCCGGTCGACGACCTGCTGCCCGAGCTGGCCGACCGGCGGGTGCTGCGCCGTCCGGACGGCGAGCTCGACGACACCGAGGCCGCCGTCCGGCCGATCACCCTGCGCGACCTGCTCACCTTCGGGCTCGGCTACGGCTTCGCGATGCTCCCGCCGTCCGCGCCGATCGCCCGGGCGACGGCCGAGCGTGGCGTCGACGTCCGGCCGCCCCGGACGGACTACCCCGAGCCCGACGAATTCCTGCGCCGCCTCGGCGAGTTGCCGCTGCTGCACCAGCCGGGGGCGGGCTGGCACTACCACACCGGCTCGACCGTCCTCGGCATCCTGCTCGCGCGTGCCTGCGGCAAGCCGCTCGGCGAGGTGCTGCGCGAGCGCGTCCTCGACCCCCTCGGCATGCGGGACACCGGCTTCACCGTCCCCGCCGACCAGCTGCACCGGCTCCCGGTCGAGTACGTGCGCGACCGGGCGAGCGGCCGGCTCGTCCCGTACGACGACCCGGCCGACAGTGCCTGGACCCGGCAGGCGCGCCTCGACGACGGCGGCGGCGACCTGGTCTCGACGCTGGACGACTACCTCGCCTTCGCCCGGATGCTGCTGGCCGGCGGCGAGGGCGCCGGGGGCGTCCGGATCCTCTCCCGGCCGGCCGTCGAGCTGATGACCACCAACCACCTCAACGCAGTCCAACTCGCTTACTCCGCACCGCTGTTGGGGCGCGATGAGCTCACCGGCTGGGGCTTCGGCGTCTCCGTCGCCACCAGTCGCACCGGCCTCGCCGCGCCCGGCCGCTACGGCTGGGACGGCGGGCTCGGCACGGTGTGGTTCAACGACCCGGCCGAACGGCTGACCGGTGTCCTGCTCACCCAGCGGATGTTCGAGAACCCCGCCCCACCGGCGGTGGCGCGGGACTTCGAGGTGCTCGCGTACCAGGCCCTGGCGGGGTGAGCGCGGCCTCGTCGGCGTCCGGGAGCCAGTCGCGGGCCGGATCGTACTCCAGCCACCGGCTGCGGGCCGCCTCCGTCGTGAACGCCTCCAGCAGCTGCTCCAGCCGGGGGTGCGGGTCGGTGCCCGGGTCGGCCCGCCAGAGCAGCGACCAGGCGTAGAGCGGGGTCGGGCCGGCCAGCGGGACGGTACGGACGCCCGGGCGGTCGGGGAGCGGGCCGTCGGCGGGGACCAGCGAGAAACAGGTCGGATCGGCCCGGACCTGCTCGACGAAGTGCTCCAGGCCCAGATTGGTCGAGCCGACCCGGTCGGTGATGCCGAAACGGGCGGCGAAGCGGGTCAGGAAGTCCAGCCGGTCCACCGCCGCCGGATAGCGCAGCACACTGCCGCGCAGCTCCGCCGGGCTCAGGGTGTCGCGGCCGGCCAGCGGATGGTCGGCGGACAGCAGGGCGTCCACCGGCTCCAGACGGACCAGCCGGTGCGTCAGCCCGGCGTCGGCGCCGTCCGGCAGGGCGTGCACCCGGCCGAACCCGGCGTCCGACTCCCCGCGCAGCAACGCCCCCGCCACCGCGGGCAGATCCCGCCCCGGCACCGGCTCCACCTCCAGCCCCGGCGCCGCGTCCACCGCCCGCGCCAGCGTCCGCATCGGCGCGTACAGGTGCCCCCACACATCCACCCGCAGCGGCCGTCCGGCCCCCTGCACGGACGCCACCGCCCGCTCGCCCTGCGCCAGCACCCGCCGCGCCGGCTCCAGGAACCGCCGCCCCGCCCCGGTCAGCCCCACCCCCCGGGCGTCCCGCTCCAGCAACCGCACCCCGAGCGCCGCCTCCAACCGGGCCACCCGCTTCGACAGCCCCTGCTGACTGATCCCCAACCGCCCGGCCGCCCGCCCGAAGTGCAACTCCTCGGCCGTGACGACGAACGCCCGCACCTGCGCCAGATCCAGATCCACCCGGGCACCTTAGGCGGTGGAGGAGGGGCGGGGGTTGCCCGCCGGGGGCGGGGCGGAGCGGGAGGCGCCGTGGGTGGCGCGCTCGCGGTGTTCGGCGACTCTCGGCCGTGCGTCGCACCCCCTTCCTCCTGGTCCGACAACCGTCGGTTGTCGTCGGCCGTCGGCGGTTGTTGGACCGGTCGGTGGCGGGCGCGGTGAGCTGGGGATCCGATCGAGCGGAGGGAGTGCGGGGATGAAGGCGCTGGTGGCGGCGGGCGGGGCGGTGCGGTTCGCGGAGGTGGAGCAGCCGCGGCCGGGGGCCGGGGAGGCGCTGGTGAAGGTGGAGGCCTTCTCGGTGAACCGGGGGGAGACGTTCCAGCTGGAGGCGCCCAGGCCCGGGTGGCGGCCGGGGAAGGACGTCGCCGGGCTGGTCGTCCAGGCCGCCGCCGACGGGTCGGGGCCCGGGGCGTGCCGGCGGGTGGTCGGCCATCCGCCGGCAGGGGGGTGGGCCGAGTACGTGTGCGTGCCGACCTCCTCGCTCGCCGAGCTGCCCGACAGCCTGGACGCCGTCCGGGCCGCCGCGCTGCCGCTGGCCGGCCTCACCGCGCTGCGGCTGCTGCGGGCCGCCGGGGCGCTGGCCGGGCGGCGGGTGCTGCTGACCGGGGCCTCCGGCGGGGTCGGACACTACTTCACCGAGCTGGCCGCCGCGGCCGGGGCCGAGCTGACCGTCGTCACCGCCTCCCCGGAACGCGGTCGGCGACTGGCCGAGCTGGGGGCGGCCGAGGTGCTGCACGAGCTCGGTGCGGCGCGCGGCCCGTACGACCTGGTGCTGGAGTCCACCGGCGGGGCCGCGCTGCCGCTCGCGCTGGCCCGGCTGGCCCGGCGCGGCACCCTGATCTGGTTCGGCCAGGCCTCCCGGACGCCCGCCACGCTCGACTTCTTCGACTTCTTCAAGGGCCCCGAGTCGGCCACCCTGCGGCACTTCCACTACGCCGACTCCGACGTGTCCGACGGCGAGGACCTGGCCACCCTGGTGCGCCTGGCGGAGCAGGGCCGGCTGACCCCGGAGCTCGGCCGGATCGCGCCCTGGGAGCAGACCGCCACCGTGCTCACCGACCTGCGCGAGCGCCGGATCCGCGGCAAGGCCGTACTGACCGTCGCCTGAACCCCCTTCCGGAAAGGAATCCCCACCGTGTCCTTCCTCGACACCCCCGACCAGTTGCCCGCCTTCATCGAGGCGAACCGCCCCCGCGCCCACGGCGCCGGCCTGGACCCGTACGAGTACGCCCGGGTGACCGCCCCGCTGACCTCCCTCCACGACTGGCCGGCCGCCTTCGCCGCCGCCGGGCGCCGGTACGCCTCCGTGGCCGAGCGCGCCGCCGCCGAGGGCCGTACCGTCACCGCCGGTACCGCCTACCGCGACGCCGCCCGCTGGTTCCACGTCGCGGGGCTGCTGCCGCACCCCGACCGGGCCGGCGCCGCCCGGCTCGCCGCCGAGGCCGACGCGGCGATGCGGCGGGCGCTGGCGCTGCTGGAGCCGACCGCGGAGCGGGTGGAGGGCGAGGGCTTCGCGGGCTGGCTGCGCCGCCCGGCCCCGGCGGGGGAAGCCCCGGTGGTGGTGGTCGTGCCGGGGATGGACTCCGGCAAGGAGGAGTTCCACGCGGTCGCCGAGGCCCTGCTGGCCCGGGGCGTCGCGGTGCTCGCGATCGACGGGCCCGGCCAGGGCGTCCTGGCCGCCACCAGCGTGCCCGAGCCGGACTACCACCGGGTCGTCGGCCGCGCCCTGGACGCGATCGCCCACCACGACGGCCTGGACCTCGCCCGCGCCGCCGTGATCGGCCTCAGCCTGGGCGGCTACTACGCCGCGACGGCCGCCGCCCGGGAGCCGCGGCTGCGCGCCGCGGTGACGGTCAGCGGCCCGTACCAGCTGGACTGGGAGCACCTGGTGCCGTTCGTCACCGAGACCCTCACCCAGCGCTGCGGCGGCCCCGAGGAGGCCCGCGCCTTCGCGGCCCGGGTCGACCTGACCGCCCTCGCCCCGGTGATCACCCTCCCGCTCCTGGTGGTCGAGGGCGGCGAGGACCGCATCCCGGGCGTGACCAACGCCACCGCCCTCGCCTCAGAGGCCCCGAACGCCGAGCTGCTCCTCGTCCCCCACGGGAACCACCTCCTCGGCACCGCCCTCCCCGACTGGCTCCCCGCCACCGCCGACTGGCTCGCCGCCCGGCTGGCCTGACGGCCCAGGAGTGCGTCAGTACGGCAGGAGGGCCCCGGTGACCAGCTCGAAGTCGAAGGGGTCCGGGATGTGCAGCGTCTCGCCGAACGCGACGTCCTCGCGCCGGTGGTACCTGGTGTCATCCGGCCGGCTGAACAGGGTGACGCTCTTCTCCCTCGCATCGATCAGCAAGTACAGGGGGATGCGCATCAGCGGGTAGTCGCGCAGCTTCGCCACCCAGTCGTTCTCGGGGTTGGAGGGCGAGACCAGTTCGACCGCGATCGCGGCCAGCTCGGCCGGCAGCTGGTTGTCGGTCGTGGCCAGCACCTCGTCCGGAACGTACGTCAGGTCGGGGTTGCGGCTCTTGCCGACCTGGGGCGAGACCAGATCGGTGTTCTCGCTCGGCAACAGCCCGGCCGGGGCGTGGGCGTCGAACTGCCGGCGGATCACCAGGAGGTTGCGTTGGTGGATGCCGGAGGGGCTCACCATCATGGTGATGGTGTCGCCCGAGAGCTCGACCTTGAAGCCGTCGGGCAGGCTCCTGCGGGCTTCCTCGAGCAACTCGAAGTGTTCCGGGGTCATGAGCGCGAAGCCTCCTGAACCGAATCCGCCGGTGTCGGACACCCAGCGTAGTCGGGACCCGGTCGTCCGGAACGGCGAAAGCCCCCGTAGCGAATTCGCTACGGGGGCTTCCCGGTTGTGGCCAGGGCCGGGGTCGAACCGGCGACCTTCCGCTTTTCAGGCCAAGCCGGGGCGTTGGAGTGTCCTGATTTGAGCGCTTCCGCCGTCCGCAGAAGTGCGGCTTCGGACGTCATCGTGCACGGCGGTTGGCGTCAGCGTTGGCGTCACCCGGAGTCTCGGGATCAGGCTGTGCTCGTCAGTCGAGGGTGCGCAGTTGCTGGTTGATCTCGTGCAGGTCGAAGTGGGCCGGGTCGAAGTCGGCTGCTGTCTTGAGACCGAGCCAGCGAAGCAGGTCCTCGTGCTCCGGGTTGGTGGAGTCCAGGAGGGTTCGCTTGAGGTCCTCGTACCCGCCCGGGCCTCCGCAGTCCTCAGGTGGGCAGGCTCCGGCGCCGTCCACGCAGGCGGGATAGTGGTGGTCGGCCTCGGCTGTCATCCGGCGTTCGACGGTGATGCGGTGCTCCCACGAGTCGCCGAAGTCGTAGTCGTAATCGAGGTGTCCACCTTCCTTGACCAGGATGTCCAGGACAGCGGTGGTCTCGTCCGCGAAGTCCAGTTCACCGGAGCGGCGTCCGTACTGGACGCCGTTCGCGCTGAACGCGTGCAGGTGACAGTTCTGCCAGCCCATGGCGGCCTGGATGACCTGGTGCAGCCTGTCGAGGCGGATGCCTGCCGGTACCTGGACGAGACGCCAGACCGAAGGCCGATTCACGTCGGAGAGCTGGACGCGGAGTTCGTAGACCGGGTCACCAGCGCGTAGCTCCCCGCGGAGCCGGGCCATGGCTTGACGGCCGGCCGAGGTGAGAGTGACGGACTTGCCAGTCTGCTGGGCGGCCCCGAGGCCCCTGAGCGCAGCGAGGAGGCGGTCCACGTCGCGGTCGTTGCTCTGACGCAGGAGGCGAAGACGGTCCTCGGGAAGGTCGTCGAGGACGAAAAACCCGGACAGTGTCTCCCACACCGCAGTCCGCAGCTTCTGCTCCGGCACCGGGAGGTCGGCGGCGTAGAGGCTCGTCAGTACCGCCCGCAGCCCGGCCGGGTACTCCTCCGCGAACATCGAGCCGAGCCACCCGGAGGGCAGCACCGCCTCGCCGATGCGCGGCAGGGCCTCGAACAGCGCGTCGAGGACGCGCTCGGGGTCCTCCAGTAGGCGCGCGTTCTTCTTGACGGGCACCAGGCGGCCGCTCGCGACCCGCAGCAGCCGGGCCGCCTTGGCCCATTCCACCAGCAGGTTCAGGTGATACAGCTCCTGGCTGGACTTGGTCTTGAAGGTCCTGCCGCCGATGGCCGGGTCGATGGTGTCGCTGGTCTCCAGGAGAGTGACCAGGGCCCGCGCATCCGCGAGGGTGACCTTGCCCGTCTGGGTGAGCTTGCGTCCCGGGTCGATCCAGCTGACGAGACCTCGGATCTGCTCGACGGTGCGTGGCTGCTCGGGTTCCATCAGCGCTTCCTGTCTGCCTCGGGCTTGGCGGATTTCATCATCAGGGGTCGGGGGTCCCGCTAGGGTCGCAGCGATGAGTGAGTACCAGTACTACGAGTTCCTGGCGATCGACCGGCCGCTGACCAGCGACGAGCAGGAGCAACTGCGGGCGCTGTCCACCCGAGCCCGGATCACCGCGACCAGCTTCACCAACGAATATCAGTGGGGCAACTTCCGCGGTGATCCGAGGCGGATGGTGGAGCAGTACTACGACGCTCACCTCTACCTGACCAACTGGGGCACCCATCAGGTGATCCTGCGCGTGCCCAAGGGGCAGCTCACGCTGCGGGCGCTGGAGCCGTACTGCTTCGACGAGTGCGTCGAGGCATGGACGACCAAGACCCACCTCGTCCTGGACCTACGCAGCGAGGACGAGGGTGGGGACTGGGAGGAGGGCGCCGAGGACTCGCTCGGTGCCATCGCCGGGGTACGGGCCGAGCTGGTCTCCGGGGATCACCGCGCCCTGTACCTCGCGTGGCTGTCCGCCATCGGCGCCTGGGCGCTGCAGGACGACGACGAGGAGGCTTACCAGGAAGTAGTCGAGCCCCCGGTCCCGGCTGGGCTCGACCGGCTCACCGCACCGCAGCGAGCGTTCGCGGACTTCCTGCGTGTCGACGCTGACCTGCTCGCGGTCGCCGCCCAAGCCAGCCCGCCTGCCCCAGAGCCTCGGAGGAGGCCCGGAAAGAAGGAGCTGGCACCACTGATCGCCGCGCTTCCTGAGAAGGAGAAGGACGGCCTCCTACTGCGTCTCGCGCTGGGGGGTGAGCCTCAGCTGGGAGCCGAACTCTTGCGCCGCCTGCGCGGCGAGCCGCCCGTCGCGACCGTGCCGGGGCAGCGCTCCGCCGCCGAGTTGCTGGACGCTGCGCACACGCTGGCTACCGAGCGCCAGCAGGGTGCCGAGCGGGTTCGATTCGAGGCCCGGGCCAAGAAGCTGACCGCCCTGGCTACCAACGAGGAAGCGATCTGGCGCGAGGTCGAGAACCATGTCGCGCGTAAGCAGACGGCCCGCTACGACGTCGCCGTGGCCCTCCTGGTCGAGCTCCGAGACGCCTGTGACCACGTCGGACGCGGCCTTGAGTTCCGGCAGCGGCTGGCCGCGCTCCGTGAGGAGCACCGGCACCTGCCCGGCCTGCTGCGCAGACTCGACGACCGGGTGCTGCGCGGTTGACGCCACCCGCACGCACGGGACGCTTGAAACGAACCGACGGCCCATACCATCTGCGTGATATACAGTGGTTGGTATGGGCGAGCGCTACTCCATCGAGCTGGAACCGGAGGTGCGTCTCTGGCTTGCGAGTCTCACTCCGCAGCACTATCGGCAGGTCGAGGAGAAGGCTGATCTCCTTGCCGAGTACCCGACCACGCTCGACGAACCGCACTCGCGGAACCTGGGTGATGGGGTGCGGGAACTGCGCCTCGGCCTGAGCGGGAACGCGGTGCGGATCAGCTACTGGCTGGCGCCTGGACGCCGCATCGTTCTGCTCACCGTCTTTCGCAAGACCCGGATGCGCGAGGAGACGGATGTCAAACGAGCCAAGGCCGCCAAGCTGGCGTGCGAGACGGGGCACCCGGAAGCTCATGAGATCTACAGTCGCAACACAGCGGAGGAGGAACGGTGAACCACGCACGCTGGCAGCTGGCTCGGGACAAGCGCGCGCTTCGCAGGGAGTTCGAGCCCCCTGCGATCATCGCCGAGCGAGAGCAGATTCGTCTGGCCATGGCACTCGGCCAGCTCGTCTACGACCGGCGTACCCAGCTGGGACTGAGCGAGGACGATCTGGCGGTTCGCCTCGGTAGCACCGCTGACGAGGTGGAACACATCGAGGTTGGTGGAGTCCTCCCGGTCACGTCCGACCTGCTTCTCCGGATTGCCGCGGCTCTGGAGGTGTCCGTGGACGTCCATCTGGCGACCTCGGGCACAGCAGTCAGCTTCGCCGCTCGCGCCGCATAGCCAGGAGGAAGCCGTGGACTACGGGCAGCAGTTGTCGGCCGCTCTACGGGACAGGCGAAGGCAACTGGGGATCTCCCAGACCGAACTCGCCCGGCGGGCCGGCATGACGCAGCCTGGCATCTCCCGCGTAGAACTGGGGGACACGACCCCGACCCTTCCCCTGCTGGCGCGGCTCGCCGAGGCGTTGGAGGCAGACCTCGACATCCGGCTGGCCCCCCTGGACGGAAGGACGACGATGCGCTTCGTGCCCCACCGTCACGCCGACGCGGCGTGACGGCAGGGGCGGTGGAGTTGCGGCAAAGACGCGGAGGTCCTGACCGTCCGCTGTGCCGTTGGCGTCAAACGACACGAAAATGCCCCCGAAGCGAGCTGCTTCGAGGGCATCGTGCCTGGTCAGGCGTGGTGGCCAGGGCCGGGGTCGAACCGGCGACCTTCCGCTTTTCAGGCGGACGCTCGTACCAACTGAGCTACCTGGCCGTACTGCACCGTCTCTTGCGAGACGAGCGATCCCGACGGGACTTGAACCCGCGACCTCCACCTTGACAGGGTGGCGAGCTAACCAACTGCTCCACGGGACCTTGTAGTGGCGAACCACTAAGGTCTTGCGGCACTGCACTTTACTACGGTACTGCGTGCCCCCAACGGGATTCGAACCCGTGCTACCGCCTTGAAAGGGCGGCGTCCTGGGCCACTAGACGATGAGGGCTTGCGGCCTGTCCCGCTGTTTCCAGCGTTCGGGGACGTCGAGAAGCATATGGGATGCGGGGCGGATCGCCAAAACGGGTTTGGGCCGGGTGGGGGGGTCGGGGCCCGCGCGGGTCAGGACCAGCCGAGTTCGTCGAGCTCGTGGTCGTCGAAGCCGAAGTGGTGGGCAACCTCGTGGATGACGGTGGTGCGGACCTCCTCGACCACCTGTTCGCGGGTCTCGCAGTGGCGCAGGGTGGGGCCGCGGTAGATCAGGATGCGGTCGGGCAGGACCCCGGCGTACCACTCGCCGCGCTCGGTCAGCGGAGTGCCCTCGTAGAGGCCGAGGAGTTCGGGGTCGTCGGGGTCGGGTTCGTCCTCGACGAAGACCGCGACGTTGTCCATCATGGCGGCGAGCTGCGGGGGGATCTGGTCCAGGGCGTCGCTGACCAGTGTTTCGAACTCTTCCCGGGTCATCTCCACCGGATCATTGTCGGGTCTCGGGTGACGGTGTGCCAGACAACGGGCGCCGGTGTTTGATGGGGCTGTGACGACTTCGGAGGACGCGTTGGACAGCGCCGCGGAGGGCCCGGTGCGGACCGGGTCGCCGGCCGCGGCGGCGGCGCGGAGCCGGCCGCCGGTGCTGCGCGGGCAGGGGCCGGCCGTGGCGGTGGTCGCGGTGGGCGGCGTGATCGGGGCGGTGGCCCGGTACGCGGCCGGGCTGGGCTGGGAGACCGGGCCGACGGCGTTCCCGTGGACGACGCTGCTGATCAACGTGGTCGGCTGCGCGGTGATCGGGGTGTTCCTGGTGGCGATCACCGAGGGGCGTCCGGCGCACCCGCTGCTGCGGCCGTTCTTCGGCACCGGGGTGCTGGGCGGGTTCACCACCTTCTCGACCTACTCGGTGGACATCCGCCGGCTGCTGGAGGCGGGGCGGCCGGGGCCCGGGCTGGCGTACCTGGGGCTGACCCTGCTGGGCGCGCTCGGCGCGGTGTGGGCGGCGGCGGTGCTGACCCGGCGTCTGATCCACCGCCCGGTCCGCGACGGGGGTGCCCGGTGAGCCGGCTGAGCGGGCCGGCGCTGCGGCTGACCGTGATGGTGGGCGAGAGCGACATGTGGCACCACCGCCCGGTGTACAGCGAGGTCGTGCACCGGGCGCGGGCGGCCGGGCTCGCCGGGGCGAGCGTGTTCCGGGGGATCGAGGGGTTCGGCGCCTCGTCGCTGGTGCACACGGCGCGGCTGCTGTCGCTGAGCGAGGACCTGCCGGTGGCGGTGGTGATTGTGGACGAGGAGGAGCGGCTGCGGGCGTTCCTGCCGCAGCTGGAGGAGCTGGTGGCCGAGGGGCTGGTGGTGCTGGACCACTGCGAGGTCGTCCGGTACACGGGCCGTGCGGCGGAGCGTGGCGCGGGCGGGGGAGCGCGGTGAACTGGCTGCTGGTGGTGGTGGGCGCCATGGTCGGCGCGCCGCTGCGGTACCTGACCGACCGGGCGGTGCAGTCCCGGCACGACTCGGTGTTCCCGTGGGGCACCTTCACGGTGAACGTGTTCGGCTGCCTGGTGCTCGGCCTGCTGGCCGGGGCGGTGGCGGCCGGTGCGGCCTCCTCGCACGTCCAACTGCTGGTCGGGACGGGCTTCTGCGGGGCGCTGACCACCTACTCGACCTTCTCGTACGAGACGCTGCGACTGGCCGAGTCCGGCGCCGTGCGGTACGCGGTGGCGAACGTGGCCGGCAGCCTGGTGGCCGGCCTGGCCGCGGTCTACGCGGGGGCGGAGCTGGCCTCGGCGCTCTGGGGCTGAGCGGGCCCGGTCGGGAGCCGCCGGGAGCCGCCCGAGAACTGCCGTACAGCCCGTGTCCCGCCGCGCCCGGCGCGCGTTGGGCACCGAGAGCGGCCGCGCGCAAGTGGGCGGCCCGGGTGGGGCGGTGGAGAGGGAGCTCGGTGGCTGCGGTGCGGGCGGTTCGGGCGCGGGTGGCCGCGCCGGTGCGGGAGACGGTGCTGCGGGAGACGGCGGTGCGGCGGTCGCGCGCGGTACGGGCGGCGGCGGTGCTGGCGGTCGCCGGGCTGGGGCTGACCGGCTGCATGTCGGTCGGTCCGGCGGCGGAGGAGAAGCACGGCGGGGTGGCCCCGGTCGGGCAGGCCGGTCCGGCGGGCAGGCCGGGGGCGACGGCGGGTCCCTCGGCCTCGCCGGGCGCCGGGCACCCGGGGGGCGTCTCGGGGCGTCCGGAGCGCCCGGGGGGCTTGCAGGCAGAAAACGCGCCCGCCGGGGCCACGGCCACCGTGGCGGGTGAGGTCGCGCCGGGCGCGAACGGCGCGGTCGCCGGCGTGGTCCCGGTGCCGGGGGCGGGTGCTCCCGAGAGCGCGCCGGGCGGCGGCGGTTCGACGAGTGGCGGGCCGAGCCCCGCGCCGCACCCGGGCGGCACCTCGGCCAGCTCCGGAGGCGCCGCGGGCCCCGGCGGCACCAGCGGGGCGGGTGGCACCGGCGAGGGCCGCTCCGGCGGCGGTCCGGCCGGGACCCCGTCGGCCACCCCGAGCAGTCGCCCGTCCAGCTCCCCCGAGCCGGAGCACACCACGCCCGCCGCGACCGTCCCGCCGGTCCCGGAACCCTCCTCGGGAAGCTCCGGTTCCGCGGCCCCGAGTCCGCGTGCGGGTACGCATTAGCAAACTGGCCTGGGCGTTTGCCTCCGATCCCGAGGGTGCTCTATGGTGGTAGATCGTTCGTTTGATCCATTTGACTGGCGCCCCATTCCCATCGGCGCCCTTGGCGCGTTCCGGCGATCCGTGGCTGACCGCATAGAGGCGGTTGTGAAACAGAACCCCGGACTTTGGCGCGTGCCACTTCCGGAAGGTTTTGCATGTCTCTCGTTGACGACGCCCGCTTCGCCATGCCCGCAAGCGAGTCCGCCGCCGATGTCACCGACACCACCGCTCCCACCACCGACGCCGCCGACGTCGAGCTGAACACCGACGCCGTCGAGGTCGAGGAGATCGTCGAGGCCGCCGAGCCCACCATCACCTTCGGCGACCTGGGCCTGCACGACGACGTCGTGCGCGCCCTCGCCAAGCGCGGCGTCACCACCCCGTTCCCGATCCAGGCCGCGACCATCCCGGACGCCCTGGCCGGTAAGGACGTGCTGGGCCGCGGCCGTACCGGCTCCGGCAAGACCCTCAGCTTCGGCCTGCCGCTGCTGACCCGCCTCGCCGACGGCGAGCGCACCAAGCCCAAGCACCCGCGCGGCCTGATCCTCGTCCCGACCCGTGAGCTGGCCATGCAGGTGGCCGACGCCCTGGAGCCGTTCGGCTCGGTGCTCGGACTCAAGCTCAAGGTCGTCTGCGGCGGCACTTCGATGTCGAACCAGATCTACGCGCTGGAGCGCGGCGTCGACATCCTGGTCGCCACCCCCGGCCGTTTGCGCGACCTGCTGAACCGCGGCAGCGCCAAGCTGGCTGACGTCCAGACCGTCGTGCTCGACGAGGCCGACCAGATGGCCGACATGGGCTTCCTGCCCGAGGTCACCGAAATCCTCGACCAGGTGCCGGCCGGCGGCCAGCGCCTGCTGTTCTCCGCCACCCTGGAGAACGAGATCGACACCCTGGTCAAGCGCTACCTGAAGAGCCCGGTCACCCACGAGGTCGACCCGTCGGCCGGCGCGGTCACCACCATGACCCACCACATCCTCGTGGTGAAGCCCAAGGACAAGGCGCCGATCACCAACGCGATCGCCGCCCGCAAGGGCCGCACGATCATCTTCGTCCGCACCCAGATGGGTGCCGACCGCGTCGCCGAGCAGCTCATCGAGGCCGGCGTGAAGGCCGACGCGCTGCACGGCGGCATGACCCAGGGCGCCCGCACCCGTGTCCTCGGCGACTTCAAGGACGGTTACGTCAACGTCGTCGTCGCCACCGACGTCGCCGCCCGCGGCATCCACGTCGACGGCATCGACCTGGTCCTCAACGTGGACCCGGCCGGCGACCACAAGGACTACCTGCACCGCTCCGGTCGCACCGCGCGCGCCGGGCGCTCCGGCGCTGTCGTCACCCTGGTGCTGCCGCACCAGCGCCGCGGCGTCTTCCGCCTGATGGAGGACGCGGGCGTCGACGCCAGCCGCCACATCCTGGACCACGCCTTCGACGCCGAGGTCGCCAAGATCACCGGCGCCCGCTCGCTCACCGAGGTGCAGGCCGAGAGCGCCGCGAACATCGCGGGTGCCGCCGAGCGTGAGCTCGCCGACATGACCCGCCAGCTGGAGCGCGCCCAGCGCCGCGCCACCGAGCTGCGCGAGGAGGCCGACCGCTTGGCCGCCCGTGCGGCGCGCGAGCGGGCCGAGCTGGGCATCGAGGACGAGGCCCCGGCCGCCGAGGAGGCGGGCGAGCAGGCCGCGACCGAGGCCCCGGCCGCCGCCGAGGCCCCCGCCGCCGCGGCCGCGCCGCAGGCGGAGGAGCGCACCCCGTCGTACCGCGAGGCGCGCACCGAGCGTCCGGCCTTCGCGCGTGACCGTGACCGCGACCGTGACCGTGACCGTGACGAGCGTCGTTCGGGCGGCTTCAACCGGGACCGTGACGACCGTCGGTCCGGTGGCTTCGGCGGTGGCCGTGACCGTGACGAGCGCCGCTCGGGTGGCTTCGACCGTGACGAGCGTCGTTCCGGCGGCTTCAACCGCGACCGTGACGACCGCGGCGGCCGCTCCTTCGGTGACCGTCCGGCCCGCTCCTTCGGCGACCGCCCGTCCTTCGGCCGGGACCGTGACGAGCGCGGCGGCAGCAGCCGTCCGTTCTCGCGCCGCGACGACCACCGCTCCGGCGGCCGTCCGCAGGCCGACCGCGGTGGCTTCAACCGGGACCGTGGCGGCTTCGACCGCGACCGCGGTGGCTTCGGCGGCCGCGACGACCGCAAGCCGCGCTGGAAGAACTGACGTCGTACGGCCGGTGGTTGACCGCCGGCCGGACTGACTGACCGATGACACGAAGGGCCCGCTCCGTCCCCCGGAGCGGGCCCTTCGCGTTTCCCCGATACCCCCCCCGACACCTCCGTGTGCACGCCCCCCGAGGCGTTGTTCTGGAAGTGAGAATAACCTGTGGCGCGGCACGGCGGTAGTCCCGTAGCGTCACGGACATGAGCAGCAGACTGCATGAAGTGGCACGGGTGAACGAGGAGATCGCCGAGCGGGGGAGCTACCGGACGGCCGGCGGCGAACTCGTGTCGGTGGGGGAGCAGTTGACGGCGGCGAAGGCTCGCACGGTGTCGTACGCGCCGCGGGCGCTGGACGAGTTGCTGGCCTCCGGGGAGCCCGGGCCTGCTCCGGCCGCCGGGCGGATCGAGGTGACGGCCGAGGGGAGCATCGAGGCCGCCCGGCGGCTGGTCGCGGCCGGTGCCGGGCCGGTCGGGGTGCTGAACTTCGCCTCCGCGCGCAACCCCGGCGGCGGCTACCTGCGCGGCGCCCGCGCCCAGGAGGAGGACCTGTGCCGCAGCGCGCTGCTGTACTCCTGCCTGCTGGAGGCGCCCGACTACTACGAGGCGCACCGGGCCTCGACCGACCTGCGGTACAGCCACCGGGTGATCGTCTCGCCGGACGTCCCGGTGATCCGGGACGGGCGCGGGGCCCTGTTGGCCCGGCCGTACCCGGTCACCTTCCTGACCTCGCCCGCGCCCAACGCCGGTCAGCTGGAACGGCGTTCGCCCGGTACGGACGTCCGCGGGGTGCTCGCCGAGCGGGCCGTCCGGGTGCTCGCGGCGGCGGCCCGGCACGAGGTCCGCACCCTGGTGCTCGGAGCCTGGGGCTGCGGGGTGTTCCGCAACGACCCGGCCGAGGTCGCCGAGGCCTTCGAGGGCGCGCTGGCCCGGTACGGGGCCGCCTTCGAGCGGGTGGTGTTCGCGGTCTGGGACCGCTCACCGGTCTCGGCGAACCGGGCGGCCTTCGAGGCCCGGTTCGGCGCGGCGGTCCGGTAGGCAGGGGCCGACTACCGCTTGCGGGCGGCCAGCACCGTCGCGGCCGTGGAGGCGGCCGCGACCACACCGGTGACCGCGAAGACGGACGGCCAGGCGCCGATCCGCTTCGCCAGCGGGTGCGAGCCGCCGAAGGCCGCCACGTACAGGCCGGTCAGCGCCGCCGCGGTGGCCGTGCCCGCGCTCCGGCGCCACTGCGCGGCCGCCCCGGCACCGGCCACCGCCAGTACCGCGCCGCCCAGTTCGCGCCGGCCGCTCCAGCGGGCGACGCCGTAACCGCCGACCAGACCGCTCGCCGCGGTCAGCGCCGCGGGCGCGGCGGCCGAGAGCACGTTCGGGACCTTCGCCATCGTCGACTCCACTCGTCACTCGTCACTCGTCACTCGTAACGGCCGCGGCCGGAGGGGCTGCGTCGGCTTCCGACCCTAACCCGGCGAACGCGGCGGCCGGCCGGGGCCTCCTACCCGAAGGCCCCCACCACCGACATCCCCGGCACCATCCGGGCCAGCAGCTGCGCCGCCTCCGCCGGGTCGAGCACCTGCTCCAGCCGCAGGTCGCCCGGGATCTCCTGGATGAACCGCCCGGCCGACCAGGTGCGCTCGTACGGCAGCGGCTCCAGCACCAGGGTGCGTACCCCGTCCAGCACCGGGATGTCGTCGGGCGTCCCCTCGTTCCAGAGCCAGGAGCCGTCCGGCGCGACCAGGTTGAAGGCGCCGGTCGCGATCAGTCGGCGGCCGTCCAGGAACTCGGTCCGGGCCAGCGCCACCACCTCCGGGTCCTGCGGGGTGCCGGGCAGGTGACCGCCGCCGATCAGCAGGTCGGCGAGCAGGGTGTGCAGTTGGAAGGTGTCGCTCAGGCCGCTCATCCGCAGCAGGTAGCCGGTGCCGGTGGGGCGGTCGAGCACCCGCAGTGGCTCGTCGTCGAGCACCTGCGCCAGGTGGGCCAGGCCCTTGAGGTCGTGCTGCCCGCCCTCGTACCGGCCCGCCAGCTCCAGCAGCACGGCCGTGACGCCCGAGGCGCGGGCCTCGGCCCGGACCGGCGCGTGCGCGTAGACCGCCCAGGCGGCCTGCTGCCACAGGTGCAGCGTCCACCAGGCGACCACGGCCAGGTGCGCGTTCCACTCGTCGAGGTGCGCCGGGTCCTCGATCCGGGCGTGCGCCTCGGCCGGATCGTCCTCCTCCCAGTCGGGCAGCGGGCCGCCACCCGTCTGCGCCCAGCGCTCGACGAGCCGCTGCGCGCCGGTCAGCGCCCCGCGCAGGCCGGCCAGCACCGGGCCGGAGCAGGCCACCGGGTCGGCGCCGTACTCCACGCAGGCGCCCGTGATCATGGCCAGGTGGGCCCGGGGGAACGGCGGGGCGTCCGGCAGCAGCGCGGCCAGTCGGGGTCCGGCCGCCTGCCGCTCGGCGGGCTCGGCGGGGCCGAACAGCCCGCCGACCAGGCCCAGGGCCGGGCCGAAGCGCTCGTCGTCCCCGGCCGCGACCACCGCCTCCAACTCGGCCACCGCGTCGAGGAGGGTGGGCTGCTGACGCTGCGGCGGAAGATGACCATGAGTCTGTTCGGGGCTCCGCCCGGGGATCTGCCGCGGGTTCCGCTCGGGGTTCTGCTCGGTGGACATTTGCCGCAGCATAGGCGGCGGAGCCCGTCCGCCGGAAACGCCCCCGGGCATCGGGTCGGTGACGGGATACTCGCGCGGTGACCGCGTCCCCTGTTTCCCCTGATGCTCCTGATGCTTCTGATGCTTCTGATGCCCGGGATCCCGAGGAGTTCTCCGAGCCCGCCCTGAAGGTGGCGCCGCTGGAACTCTTCCTGGACCTCGTCTTCGTCTTCACCATCACCCAGCTCACCGGCAGCCTGGTCCACCACCTCACCCTCGGCGGCTTCGCCCAGGTGCTGGTGATGCTGGGGCTGATCTGGTGGATGTACGACGCCTTCATATGGCTGACCAACGCGCTGCCGCCGCGCACCCGGGGGCGCGGCGGACTGCTGATGCTGGCGATGGGCGCCTTCCTGGTGATCTCGCTGTCCGTCCCGCACGCCTTCGAGGGCGGCGGCGCCGCCTTCGGCTGGGCGTACCTGATGGTGGTCGCCCTGCACACCGGGATGTTCATCGTCGCCGAGGTGGCGCCCGTCGCGGTGCTGCGGATGGGCGCGTCCAACCTGGTCATCGGTGCCTTGGTGGTGGCCGGCGGCTACCTTACCGGGACGGTCCAACTCGCCTTCTGGACGGTCGCGTTCGCGATGCAGTTCGTCACCCAGCGGGTGGCCGGGCTGCCCGAGTTCCGGCTGCGCTCGGACCACTTCGTGGAGCGGCACGGGCTGATCATGATCATCGCCTTCGGCGAGTCGGTGATCGCCATCGGCGTCGGCGCCGGGACGACCGAGCTCGGACCCGAGCTGATCGCGGTCGCACTGCTCAGCCTGACCGTCTGCGTCGGCCTCTGGTGGGCGTACTTCGGATACGACGACGACGCGCGCGCCGAGCACCACATGGCCGCGCTGCCCTCCGCCGAGCGCAACCGGGCCGCGGTCACCGTCTACTACCTCGGCCACTTCGGGCTGCTGCTCGGCGTGCTGCTGTTCGCCGCCGGGGTGAAGTCGGCGGTCGCCCACCCCGACGCGGCGATCACCCTCCCGCAGGCCCTCGCGCTGGCCGGGGGCATCACGCTGTACCTGGTGGTGAACACCGCCGTGCGCCGCTTCTTCGGCCTGCGCCCCGACCTGCCCCGGCTGATCGGCGCCGCCGCGGTCCTGGCGACCGTCCCGCTGGGCACCGCGGTCTCGGCGCTGGACGAGGTGGGCGCCGTGGTGGCCGTGCTGGCCGCTGTATTCGGGTACGAGTCCGCCTGTCGGCGCCCGGTGGGAGACTTCGGACATGACTGACCGAGCGACTGACCGAGCGACTGACAGCGCGGCCGACCCCGCGATCACCGACGGCCGCTACCGGATCCGCAACGTCGGCAGCGGTCTGCTGCTGGAGGTCGCCGAGGGCTCCCGGCGCAGCGGCGCCCGCGTCCGCGTGGGCGCGGAGGACGGCTCCGACGCCCAGCTCTGGCAGCTCACCGCCGTGCACCCGGGCGGCGCGCTGTTCCACATCGAGAGCGCCGCCAGCGGCAAGCGCCTGGACGTCACCGGCGCCTCCCCGGAGGACGGCGTTCCGATTCAGCTGTGGTCCGCCAACGCCTTCGGCGCCCAGGAGTGGCTGCTGGAGGCCCACGTCGACGCGCCGGGGACGTACACCGTCACCAGCTTCATCAGCGGCAAGCCGCTGACCGCCCCGGCGGAGCCGGACGCGGGCGTCCAGCAGTGGGAGGACGTCGACGCACCGACCCAGTGGTGGCGCTTCGAGCGTCGGTAGTCGGTCGTCGGTGGCCCTCCGCGGTCAGACCGAGAGGTTGGCGCGCAGGGCGTCCAGCTCGGCCTCGGTGATGCCGTGGGCGTGGAGGTAGGCCGGGACGGTGCCGTGGTGGGTGCGGATCCAGCCGAGGGAGGAGGCGATGAGCTCGGCGCTGACCGGGCGGGAGACCCGCTCGGAGCCGGTCTCGTCGACGTACGGGACGGGGCCCTGGTCCAGGCCGAGGCCGAGGTTGGACAGCAGGAAGTCGGCGGTGATGTCGGCGTCGGAGGCCCCCAGCAGGGACTGCAGGACGGCGACGGTGAGGCCGGTGCGGTCCTTGCCGACCGCGCAGTGCACGAGCACCGGCAGCGCCGCCGGGTCGGTCAGGCGCCGGATGAGCGCGGCGAGCGAGGGGCCGGCGGTCTCGGGCATGAAGGTGTACAGGGCGGCCTGGTCCTCGGGCCAGGGCCGGTCCACGTCCCCGCGCTTGGCGGGCAGGGTCGGCAGGTTGAGGGTCTCGTGGTCGAGGCCGTGCCGCTGGTCCGGCCAGACCTCCAGCTCGACCGGGCTGCGCAGGTCGATCACCGTGCGCAGGCCGAGGTCCTTGAGTCTCCGGGCGCCCTCCTCGGTGAGCGTGTGGAAGGACCCGGAGCGGTACAGAACGCCCCGACGGAGGGCGCCGATCCCGCCCGCGTCACGGAAGTTGCGCACACCGGGGATGTCGATGAAGGCGTCGGTCATGGCCTCCACCGTACGGGCGAGGACGGATCGGCGGAAGGAAACCGGAGGGGACCGTCCGCTGAAGCCCCGCCCCCGGGAACCGCCGTGCCGGCCTGCCCGGCGGGGGCTCAGCGGCCCCCGGCGACCTCCAGGAACGCCCCCGTGGTGTACGAGGCGGCCGGGGAGAGCAGGAACAGGATCGCCTCGGCGACCTCCTCCGGCTGCCCGCCGCGCCGCATCGGCAGGTTCGGCGCGACCCGCTCGACCCGCCCGGGCTCGCCGCCGAGCGCGTGGATGTCGGTGTGGATCAGGCCCGGGCGGACGCAGTTGACCCGGATGCCCTCGGCTGCGACCTCCAGTGCCAGCCCGCGGGTCATCGAGTCCACCGCGCCCTTGGCGGCCGCGTAGTCGACGTACTCGTTCGGCGAACCGATCCGGGAGGCGGCCGAGCCGACGTTGACGATCGCGCCGCCGCGCCCGCCGTAGCGGGTGGACATCCGGCGGACGGCCTGGGCGGCGCACAGGAACGGGCCGGTGATGTTGGCGGCCCAGATCCGGTTCAGCCGGTCCTCGTCGATGTCCTCCAGCCGGCACTGCTTCTCCAGCGTGCCCGCGTTGTTCACCAGCCCGGTGAGCTCCCCGAGTTCGGTGTCCACGGTGGTGAACAGCCGCTCCACCTCGGCGGTGCGGGTGACGTCGGCCCGGACGGCGAGGGCGGTGCCGCCCTCGGCCCGGACGGCGTCCACCACGGCGGCCGCCGAGGCCTCGTCCGTACGGTAGTTGACGCAGACCCGGTAACCGCGGCGGGCGGCCAGCAGGGCGGTGGCGGCGCCGATGCCGCGGCCGGCGCCGGTGACGATCAGGACTTCGTCGGTGGTGGTGGTCGACATGATCGGTACGCTACCCGGCAGGTCAGCCGCGGACACCCGGGGACGCCGCCCGCAGCGCCGCGATCCTCGGCGCACGGCTCTTCGGCGAGTCCAGGCTGAAGCCGCGGGCGTCGCCGAGCTCGTCCCGGACGAAGGCCGAGGTTCGGGCGACCGCCTCGCGCAGCGCGTCGTCGGGCGGGACGAACAGCTGGTGGACGATCTCGGCGCGCTCGGTGTCGTACTCCCACAGGCCGACGATCCGGCCGCGGTCGAGCACCAGGTGGGTCTGCGGGTCGGCCTCACCGCCGAAGGTGCGCCCGGCCCTTCCGGCCGGCAACGGGCGGGCCGCGTCGGCGGGGTCGAGCAGCCGGGGCAGGTCGCGGTGCAGCAGGTGGATGCCGTCGATGCCGGCCAGGAGGGTGTAGTGCGGATCCTTCGGCACCTCGAACCCGGCGAACTCCTCGGCGAGTTCGGGCGGCAGCAGGAGCTCGGAGCCGGGTGCGAGCGGGACCAGTCCGGCCTCGGTGACGGCCCGTCTGGCGGTGGCGGCGGTGAAGCCGGAGAACCAGCGGAAGTGCTTGAGGGTGGCCGGGCCGGCCCAGGAGAAGTAGCGGCGGGCGAGGTCGACGGCGTCGCCGCGGACCGGCTGGTCCCAGCCGACGTAGCCGTAACGCTGTTGGTCCAGGCGGCCGTTGACCGGTACCCGGCGGATCCGCCCGCGCGACTGCATCAGCCCGAGGGCGAGCGGCAGGGTGGTCGCCAGTCCGCGCTTGCGGCCCGGCTCGCCGAGCGGGCGGACGGCGTCGCCGACCGCCTCCCGGATCGTGGTCGGGTCCAGCGGCCGGTCCGCGGTCAGCACCCGTTCGACGGCCAGGCAGAGTTGCTCGACCTCGCCCCCGGCGACCCCCAGGTGCTTCTGGGCCGCGGCCAGTTCACCCGCCGGGGCGGCCGCGCCGGCCGCCAGGCCGAGCGCGAAGTCGGCGGCCGGCAGCACGTAGGTACAGCCGCGCGCGGACGGCAGCTCGTGCACCTCCAGGGCGGCCACCGCCGCGTCCACCGCCGCCCGGCCGAGCCCGGCCCGGGCGAACAGGCCCAGGTACGGGGCCGCGCCGCCCACCGAGCGGGCCCAGCCGGTGGCGGCCAGCACCTCGGCGGCGGACGCCCCGGTGTGCGGGCGGTCCAGCCACTGCCGGTGCGACCACCAGGCCCGCAGCTTCTCGACGTCGACGGCTTGCCGGTGGGGATCGTGCTCCATGGGGCCAGTATCGGCGGCCGGGCGGACCCCGGACCGGAAATCGCTCGCTCGGCGCGGCCCGTTCCGGAGAGGATTCCGGAGCGGGTGCGGTAGTCGCCCGTCCGTTCGAGAGGAGCTCGTCCGTGTCCGCCACACCCGGTACCGTCCTGCTGTCCGGCATCGTCGGCTCCACCGCGTACGGCTTCGCCCACGCCGGCTCGGACGTCGACCGGCTGGGCCTGTTCGCCACCCCCACCGAGGAGTTGCACGGCCTGCACCGCCCGGCCGAGTCGCACGTCACCACCGCGCCGGACGTCACCCTGCACGAGGCCGCCAAGTGGTGCCGCCTGGCGCTGTCCTGCAACCCGACCGCCTCCGAACTCGTCTGGCTGCCGGAGGACCTGTACGAGACCGTGACCCCGCTCGGTCGCGAACTGGTCGGGATCCGCTCGACGTTCCTCAGCGGGCCGGCCGTCCGCAAGGCCTATCTCGGTTACGCCGACCAGCAGTTCCGCAAACTGCTGACCCGCGACACCGGGGACCCGGTCACCCGCCGCCGGGCCGCCAAGCACGCCCGGCACCTGGTCCGGCTGGTCGAACAGGCCGTCCGGCTGCACGAGACCGGCCGGCACCTGATCCGGCTGCTCGACCCCGAGCACGTCCGTGACCTCGGCGAACGCATCGCCGACCGCCCGGGTACCGCCGAATCCCTGCTCGCCGACGCCGCCGAACGCCTCGCCCGCCCCGGCGTCCTGCCCGACGCCCCCGACCCGCGCCCCGCCGAGGCCTGGCTCCGCCGCGTCCGCGCCGCCCACTACACCCCGCCCCAGGAACCCGGCGCGTCCACCCAATCCACTGGCGGAGCCCTGGGCCCCACCGGGTAGGATCGCTGTGGCCCTCCCCGCCCGGGACCTCCGGGATCCAGCCGGGGCAAAGGGCCGCGGGCCACTAGCTCAATTGGCAGAGCTGCGGACTTTTAATCCGTAGGTTCAGGGTTCGAGCCCCTGGTGGCCCACTCTTCCCGGAGGCGTTTACCCACGCTGACCTGCGACTCAGCGCCCTGACTCGGTTTTGCCGGTCAGGGCGTTTTCGCTTCCCGGGTGCGGGTGCGGGTGCGGGTGCGGGTGAGCCCGAAGTGAGCCCGACGGTTTCGCCGCCTGCGGCCTCACGGGCCCGGGGAACCAGCCGTGCGGCGGTCTCGGACACCGCCCGGTCGATCTCCGGGAGGGGACGAGACCCTTCGGGTGAAGAACCGGAGCAAGGCCGCCTGATTGGCGGTTCGCTGGCGGCCGGGGAGTTTTCCAGACCATACGTTCAACTCCGGCGTTCACAGCGGCGGCGCTCGTGCGCAGAGTTCGTCCACGCCTGCCACGGACCACGAAGCCAGGAGGAACAGTCATGCGCCTGACCCGCTGCGCTCTCGCCGCCGCAACGGTGGCGGCTTCCGCCGCAGCCTTCGGCCTGCCCCTCTTCCTCATGGAGCGGACGTCCCACGGTCCCGATGCCACGCGGGTCCGCATGGTCGGCGTCTCCGGCACGTCGCTGGGCAGGGCCGAATCGTCCTGGCCACTCTCCACGAATCCGGTCCCGCAGGAATCAGCGCGCCCCTGTTTCAGCTACGGCGGCCCCTA
The DNA here is from genome assembly GCF_042794375.1 of Kitasatospora sp. NPDC056531. Taxonomy (NCBI): domain Bacteria; kingdom Bacillati; phylum Actinomycetota; class Actinomycetes; order Kitasatosporales; family Streptomycetaceae; genus Kitasatospora; species Kitasatospora sp. NPDC056531. The sequence continues at coordinate 388,171 of NZ_JBHTTU010000002.1, forward strand.
CTGCGGCTGGGTGGGAGCATTCTGGGGCGGCTGTGACAGGGAGTGGGGTCTGAGTTACGGAGTCAAGAACCCCAACTGGATCTGCCCCCACGACCCCCGCCCGAGTTCCTCGGCCACGTCGGACCCCACCGAAAGCAGCACTTCCTCCTGACCGGTTCCGCCGTGAGGACCACGTTCCCGCGCGGCCGGCCCCCCGGGAGGCCGGCCGTTCGCCATCGGTGCGGCCGGGTCGGCGCCACATCAGGGTCCTGATGCGGCGTCGGGGGTCGAAGGCGCTGCCGGTTCCTGTTCCGGCCGAGTGGCACGCAGCCGACGACGTCGGCGAAGCCAGGCCGTGGCCAGTGCTCCTAGAACCATCAGCAAGCCGCCGGTCGCGATCCCGATGCGCTTCGCGCCCAGCCGACCAGTGCTCCTACCGACAGCCGTACCATCAGGCGGAAGAGGGAGGCTGGTGCCTCCGGAGGCGAGAGTCTCCGGCGCGGGCTGGCCGTTGTGACCGTGGTCCCCTTCCCGGGGTGACGGGGAACCGGACTCCTGGGGTGACGGGGCGCCGGACGGGCCACCCCCGCCGGCAGTCGCACCATCGTGCGGACGATCGTGGTCACCGCGGTCACCGTCGTTGTGGCGGTGGTCGTCGTCGTAGTAGTCGTCGACGCAGTGGGCGGCTGCGAAGGGGAAGGATCGCTCGTGGCGGCCGAAGGCCTTCACCACGAAGACCGGATGCTCCCTGAAAAAGCCACGAATCTGAAACTCATACTGGTTGCTGGTGTTGGTGGGATAATTCACGTCCAAATACGTTGAAATAGAAAAGTTGTCCCAAGGTGCCTCCGGCGACGAGGGCGAGGATGACGAGCTCCCCTGGAGAACGAGAGCCTCCGGCCCACGCCGACTGTTGGTCAGAATCGCCCTGAAGGTTTTGTCGATGAGCACGACGCGGCGGGCGCTGAAGCAGTGGCGCCAGGGGCTGGGGCGATAGAAGTACCCTTCCCCGCCCCTTTCCCCCTCTCCGCCCCTTTCCCCTTCCCTGCCCCTTTCCCCGTCCCCGTCCCCGTCCTGGGGCCACAGGGAGCCGGGCGCGTGCTGTGTGGACGTCTGTGCGGCGACGCCTGCGGGCGCAGACGCGAGGGCGAGAGCCGCACCCGCCAGCGACGCTGCAACCCAGGGTCGAAGATTCATCCGATGACCTCCATGGGTGGCGGGCGCGGGCAGCCGCCTGCTGGGCGAACAGTCGAGTGTCAGAAGAAGTTAAGAGGGCTCGACTCATCACACCGTGAACATCCTCGGGGAACCGCACGCTTGTCACTCAGCCGCAGCAGTACGCCAGGCTGCGGAAACAACGGCAGGCAGCCCGTTCTGGCGGGACTCCCCCCGTCGGGCGTCGCGCTCAGCCGCCGACGCCGACGCCGACGGCGACGGCTTCGATGACGCCTTGCCAGGCCCGGTGGTATCCCTCGCGGAGCGGGCCGCCGGCGAGGTCCAGGATCGCCGAGGCAGCCTCGACCAGCGGCGCGGTGTCCTGCGAGGTGCCCAGCCGGGCGTAGGCGTCGAGCAGCGCGGCGCCGCGCTCGGGATCCGCCTCCAGCAGGCGTCGCGGCAGCCACTTGCCGCTGCCCGTCCAGGCTCGGTGGTGGTCGAACAGCAGGTCGGCAGCGGTGTTGACCACCACCCCGGCGGTGACCAGCAGTTCGACCGGAGCGATGGCGTCGAGCAGGTCGTCCAGCGCGTCCGTCAGGCCGTGGCGCTTGGTCTCCAGGGTCTCCGGTCCGAGTGCGGGCGGGCCCTGGCGCAGGTCTTCCTCCGCCAGGGCCCGGGCCCGCCCGGCCTCCCCGTCCACGTCGACCAGGACCAGGCCGGTGGCGTACATGTTCTGCAGCACGGCGCGCCGGGTGGCGACGTCCACCGCGAAGAGGTCGCGGAGACCGGCCCGGGTGTGGACGAACAGCTCCACGACCCGCCCCTCGAAGCGGAGCGTCTCCCGGTAGGTCTCGCCCCCGCCGGCGATCAGGACCGCGAGGTCCAGGTCGCTGTTCGCGCCTGCCCGCCCCGAGACGGTGGATCCCGCCAGGACCACGGCGAGCGCCCCGGGGAAGCGGTCTCGGACGAGGCGCCGTGCTTGGTCGATCGGATCATGGTGCGACCACGGTCCCACAGGGAGTACGACGCGAAGGCGGGCGCGCGCGCCTGAGGTCCCGCACCTGTCCTACTTCCCCTCCAACGGATCGGGGCCCGGGGGGGGGGGGGGGGGGAAAAAAAGAAGAAAAGGCGTTTCGGGTTACCGGTAGCTGCGCGAGGGG